>JAVVFC010000025.1:0-23437 GCA_032250975.1 Longimicrobiales bacterium
GCTCACGGACGGGACGCCCTGGCTGGTGGAGGCGGCGACACCGCAGGGACCGGTGCGGGTGCTCAGCTCCCGGCTGGACCCCGACGAGACGTCGCTCCCGCTGGAGGCCGCGATGGTGCCGCTCGTGGAGTGGCTCCTCTCCGCCGCGCCTGATGGCGTGGGGAGGGGACGGGTCGAGTCCGGGAGCCTGCACCGCCTGCCCGCCGGCGCCACCGTCGTCGAGTCCCCGGCGGGCGAACGCTTCCCGGTGGACCGGACCGGCGCCTTCCGCTTCCGCGAGCAGCCCGGGATCTACACCGTGCTGGGAGAGGATTCCGTCCGAGCGCGGGACACCATCCTGGCGCGAATCGCGGTCAATCCACCGCTGCGCGAGTCGCTGCTCACGCCGCTGGCAGAGGAGGCGCGCGCCGCCCTGTTCGCCTCGGCCTCCCCGGTCCTGGTGTCGGACGGATCCGCCTGGCGGAACCGGGTCTTCACCCGCCGCCGGGGGAGCGAGGCCTGGCGGATGCTGCTCGCGGCCGCACTCCTGCTGCTCGCCGGCGAGACCTGGGTGGCCTCCCAGGGGGGGCGTGCCGAGCGATCGCGACCGTCGGCCACGCCGACCGGAGCGGGACATGCCCGGGTCCGGTAACGCCATCCTCGCCGGCGTCGCCTCCACCCCGGGCTTCGCCGCGCTCCTGCGCGCGCTCCCGGCTCCGGGCGCCGCCTTCCGGCTCACGGGGGTCGTCGGGTCCGCGGGCGCAGCCACCCTGGCGGCCCTGCAGCAGGCCCGCCCCGACCGGATCCTGGTGGCGGTGCTCCCCGAACCGAACCAGGCACAGGCGCTGGAGGCGGACCTCGAGACCCTGCTGGGCGAGGGGGTGTCGCACCTCTTCCCGCAGCGCGAGAGTCTGCCCTACGAGGCCGACGAGCCCCACGTGGAGGTCGGCGGTCTCCGGGTGGAGGCGGTGGAGGCCGTCTTCTCGGGTCGCGGACGCATCCTGGTGACCACGGTGCGCGCCCTGCAGGAGCGGGTCCCGCTGCCCGCCCACCTGGCCGACCTGCGGCTGACGCTGGCTGTGGGCGACGCCCTCGGCCCGGTAACGCTGGCGGAGATCCTCGAAGAGCGGGGATTCAGACGCATGCCGCTGGTCGAGGAGGTGGGCCAGTTCGCCGTGCGGGGCGGGATCCTGGACGTCTTCTCCTTCGGCGCGCCCGACCCGCTGCGAGTGGAATTCTGGGGCGACGAGATCGCCTCACTGCGCAGCTTCGACATTCTGGACCAGCGCTCCAGCGCCACACTCGCCGAAGCGCATGTGCTGCCGGTGGATTTCTCGGCCGAGGCGGCCTCGGGGACCGCCGCACGTTCGCTGCTGGAATTGCTCCCCCGCGAGGCGCTCCTGATCGAGATGGGCGGGGAGCCCTGGGGGCGGACCCTCGAGCGGTCCTGGGCGCACGCCTCACGGGTGTTCCGGGAGCTGCGGGAATCGGGCATGGAGGACCTCCACCCCCCCGGGGATCTCTTCCTGAGCCCGGAGGCGGCCGCACGCGCACTGACCGCCTTCCCACGTGTGGAGTTCCTGCGGGACGACCCCGCCGCCGACGCGAGTCTGGGAGGGGAGCCCCCACCCCCGGTGGAGCGGGACATGAAGCGCCTGTCGGCGATCCTGCGGGAAGGGGCGGCGCGGGGGGAGCGCACGTTGCTGCTCTGCGACAACGAGGGGCAGGCCGAGCGCCTGGAGGAGCTGCTGGGCGCCGACCGGAGCGGCGCCGGCCTCCCTCCCGGGAGCGCGGTCGCCGTGGGATCGCTGGAGCACGGCTTCGTCCTCCCGCGCGCCACCCCTCCCCTGCGCGTCCTCACCGATCACGAGATCTTCCGGCGATCGCGCCGCGTGCGCAGGAGCCGCCGCTTCCGCGGGGCCGTGTCGCTGGAGTCGCTCGCGCAGCTCGCGCCGGGGGACTACGTGGTGCACCTCGACCACGGGATCGGGCGGTACCGCGGGATGGAGCGGCTGGAGGTGGCGGGCGAGTCGTTCGAAGCCATGGCCATCGAGTACGCCGGGGGGGAGATCCTGCGCGTGCCCATCTACCGGCTGGACCTGGTGGAGCGGTGGGTGGGGGACGACGACGGCGAGCCGCCCCGGGTGCACAAGATCGGTGGCCGGACGTGGAAGGCCGCACGCCGCCGCACCGAGGAGGCGATCCGCCAGATGACGGCGGAGCTGCTGGAGCTGTACGCCCGCCGGGAGGCGGCCGAGGGACACGCCTTTCCGCCGGACACGCGCTGGCAGAAGGAGATGGAGTCGTCCTTCCTCTACGAGGACACGCCCGACCAGCGCACGGCGGCCGAGGACGTGAAGCGGGACATGGAGTCGCCCCGGCCCATGGACCGCCTGGTGTGCGGGGACGTGGGCTACGGCAAGACAGAGGTCGCGATCCGGGCGGCGTTCAAGGCGGTGCAGGACGGCAGGCAGGTGGCCGTGCTCGCCCCCACCACCATCCTGGCCGAGCAGCACCGCCACACCTTCGAGGAGCGTCTGGCGGACTACCCCGTGCGGGTCGGCGCGCTCTCGCGCTTCCGGGGCGCACGCGAGGAGCGGGAGTTGCTGGCGGCGCTGGCCGGCGGCGAGCTGGACATCGTGGTGGGGACACACCGGCTCCTCTCCCCGGACGTCCTCTTCCGCGACCTTGGCCTGCTGATCGTGGACGAGGAGCAGCGCTTCGGCGTGAAGCACAAGGAGCGCCTGAAGGAGCTCAAAGCGTCGGTGGACGTGCTGACGCTATCCGCCACGCCCATCCCGCGCACCCTCTACCTCTCGCTCTCGCGCGTGCGCGACCTCTCGCTCATCCGCACGCCGCCCCGCGACCGCATGCCCATCATCACCAACGTCATCCCCTGGAGCGACGGGCTGGTGAGCGAGGCCGTCCACCGGGAGTTGGACCGCGGCGGCCAGACGTTCTTCCTGCACAACCGGGTGGAGACCATCCAGACGGCGGCGGAGCGGATCCGCCGTCTGGTGCCGGACAGCCGCGTCGCGGTGGCCCACGGCCAGATGAAGCCCCGGGAGCTGGACCGGGTGGTGACCGCCTTCGTGGACGGCGAGGTGGACGTGCTGGTCTCGACCGCCATCATCGAGAACGGGCTGGACGTCCCCAACGCCAACACCCTGATCGTGGACCGGGCCGACACCTTCGGTCTCTCCCAGCTGTATCAGATCCGCGGCCGGGTGGGCCGCTCGGACCGGCGCGCGTTCTGCTACCTGATCGTGCCCGAGGGCGTCACGGACGACGCCACCAAGCGCCTGCGCGTGCTCGAGCACTACACGGAGCTGGGGAGCGGCTACGCGGTGGCGCTGCGCGACCTGGAGATCCGGGGGGCGGGCAACCTGCTGGGGGCCGAGCAGTCGGGATTCGCCCACGCGGTGGGCATCGACGCCTATCTACACCTGCTGGAGAAGACGGTGGAGCGGCTGCGACGGGAAGGGGAGGCGGCCGATGCCGAGCATCCGGACCCGGACGTGTCGCTGGCCGGCTCGGCCTACCTGCCCGACGCCTATGTTCCGGACCCGGGGCAGAAATTGCATCTTTACCGGCGCCTTTCGAAGATTCGCGTCCGCGCGGAGGTGGACGCACTGCGGGAAGAACTGGCGGACCGGTTCGGACCGCTCCCGGAGGAGGTGAGGCGCCTGCTGGACGGCGCGGCCCTCCGGCTGCTGGGGAAGGCGCTGGGGCTGGACCGGATCCTGGTGCGGGGCCGAAGCGCGCGCCTGGGGTTCCGGGCGGGGGTGGCGCCCCGGCTGCAGGCGCTTCAGGGTACTTTCCAGGACCGCCAGCTGGAGATGGAGGTCCGACGCCTGGATCCGCTGTCGCTGATGGTGACGCAGGCGGGCCCCGAGCCGTTGGCGGGGACGCTCATCGAAGTCCTGACGGTCCTCCGGGACCGTCAGGGGCGGGGGGCCGGCTGAGGGCCGCCCCGCCCGCGGAGGAGCGGCGAACGCCGCCCCGCCGCCGCACGACCACAGTTCGAAGCGGGTTCCGCCCCGCGGGAGTGAACGACCGGTGAAACGCACCCTTGCTGTCCTGGCCATCCTGGCGACGACCGCCTTCGGCGGCTGCGAACCCTCCAGCAACGAAGCCCTCGTGGCCCGGGCCGGGGATCACCGTCTGACGGTGGCACGGGCGGTGGAGCTGCTGGCCCCCCAGAGCGAGCTGCCCAACGAGCCCCGCGTGGTGGGCTCGTTGGCGGAACTCTGGATCGACTACACCCTGCTGGCCGACGCCGCGCTCCGCGACACGTCCTTCGCCCAGCTGGACGTGTCGGACCTGGTGGAGCGACAGGTCGAGGCCGAGATGATCCTCACCCTCCAGGACAGCGTGATCCGACCCGACACCGCCATCAGCGAGCAGGAGCTGCGCGAGCGCTTCCGCCAGGAGGCCCCGGGCATCGTGGTCCAGGCCCGGCACATCCTGATGGGGGTCCCGCCTCAGGCCACTCCGCAGCAGCGCGACAGCGTGCGCGCCGCGATGGGCGGCATCCTGGCTCGCGCCCGGGCGGGCGAGGACTTCCCGGCGCTGGCGGCCGCCCACTCGCAGGACCGGGGGAGTGCGGCCCGGGGCGGGGACCTGGGCGAATTCGGACGCGGTGAGATGGTGCAGCCCTTCGAGGACGCGGCCTTCGCGCTCGACCCGGGCGAGATCAGCGACGTGGTGGAGACGCCCTTCGGCTTCCACATCATCAAGGTGGAGCGCAAGGCGGAGCCGTCCTACGAGGACGTCGCACCCACCTTCCGCTCTCAGCTGCAGGGGCGGCGCTTCCAGGAGGCCGAATCGGTGTACGTGGCGGCGCTGGGAGAGGAGTTCCAGCCCCGGGTGGAGGAGGGCGCGGGACAACTGGTGCAGGATCTCACCCGCGAAGGGGGCGACCCGCCCACGCGGAGGGCCCGTGGCCGGACACTGGTCCGCTACCGGGGCGGCGCACTCACGGTGGGCGAGTTCCTGGACTTCCTGCGCACCACGCCGCAGATGGGTCAGAGCATCGTGTCCGCCCCGCCCGAGGTCATCGAGGAGGAGCTTCTTCTGGGCCTAACCCGGCGCGAGCTCTTCGTGCGCGCCGCCCACGATGCGGGGCTCGATCCGGGTCCCGCCCGCCGGGACTCGCTGGCCGCCGAGGTGCGGGCCGGCTTCGCCGAAGCCGCCGAGGTGGTGGGCGTGAAGGGCATACTGGTGCCCGAGGGGATGAGCCGGACGGACGCAATCCAGGCCACCGTTATGCAGGCCATGCGGGGCATCGTCTCCGGGCAGCGGCAGCCCATCCCTCTCGGGCCGCTGGGATTGGTGCTGCGGAGCCACTCCCACGCCGAGGTCCTGGAGCCGGGCGTACGCATGGCGGTCACCCGCATCGGAGAGCTGCGGGCACCGCCCCCGGCGGCGGCCCCGGCCGACACTGCGGCCCGGACGGGGGCGGGCGGCGCCGGGGTGCCCCCCGACACCACCGGTGGGGCTGGAGGGGTATGATTCCCGGAACCTCCATCCCGCCCGGAGGTTACGAGACGGGTGCGGCGGGGCCGCGCGCGCGGCCCCGCCGCACCGATCGCGTGGGCGCCGGTCCCACATACCCCTCCGTCATCCCCCAGTCGGTTCCCTTCATGAGCGTTCACCGTGTTGCGCTGCTTCTGGCGACTCTGACCACGCTGGCGCCCGCCCCGGCCGCCGCCCAGCAGGGCGCGCCCCTGACGCTCCCGGGCGAGCCGCCGGAGCTGGTCGACCGGGTGGCGGCCGTGGTCGGGGACTCCGTGGTGCTGCTGAGCCAGGTGGTGGAGGAAATGCGGGTCGTGGCCCAGCAGCCGGGGGTTTCCATCCCCACCGACCCGGTCGAACTGCGCTCCTTCATGGGCGACATCCTGGAGACGCTGGTGAACGTCCAGCTCATCATCCAGGAGGCCGCCCGCGACTCCACGCTGCTCCCGGATCCGGGCGCGGTGGACGCCCAGGTCGCGGCCACGATCGAGCAGGTGCAGGAGGGCTTTCCGACCACGGAAGCCTTCAACGCTGCGCTCGCGCAGACCGGGATGACCCCGGTCGAGTACCGGGAGTCCCTGCGCGCCCGCATTCGGCGGGAGCAGATACAGCGCCTCTTCCTGCAGCGGCGCCTCGCGTCGGTCCCGTCGGTGGCGGTCACCGAGGAGGAGATCCGCGAGGTGTTCGAGGCGCGGCGTGCGAGCCTGGGGCGGCGTCCCGAGACGCTGACCCTCGAGCAGGTGCTGCTGTCCGCCACCCCCTCGGATTCGGCCTGGGCCGAGGGGAAGGCGCGCGCCGACTCGCTGGCGGCGCTGATTGCGGCCGGAGCGGACTTCTCCACCGTCGCCGAGGAGAACACGGACGAGCCCGGCGGCCGCGAGCGCGGCGGGGACCTGGGCTGGTTCCGGCGCGGAGTGATGGTGCGGGAGTTCGAGGACGTCGCCTTCCGGCTGCCCGACGGCGGTGTGAGCGAACCGGTGCGCACCCAGTTCGGCTGGCACATCATCAAGGTGGAGCGCTCGCGCCCGGGTGAGATCCGCGCCCGCCACATCCTGGTGATTCCACCGGTCACCCAGCAGGACCTGGACCGGGCCCGGCAGCAGGCCGCCGAGCTGGCGGAGCGCATCCGGTCGGGAGAGCCGGTGCAGGCGCTGCACGAGGAGTTCGGCGAGAGCGACCAGCCCTGGACCTTCACCCTCTCCCGCAGCGAGCTGTCCAGCCAACTCCCGCCCGGGTACGGGCAGGCCCTCGCCCTCTCCTCGCAGGGGCAGGTGGTGGGCCCGTTCCAGACCTCGCTGGGGGCGCAGCCCTTCTTCGCCGTGGTCAAGGTCAGCGACGTGCGGGACGCGGGCGAATACGCGCTGGAGGACGTCCGGGACCAGATCCGGGCCAACATCCAGCAGCAGAAGCGGATCGAGCGCCTGTGGGAGTCCCTGCGGGCTCGCAACTACGTGGAGATCCGCCTGTAGGAGCCCCGTGACCATCCGGCTGGCGGTGACCCTGGGCGATCCCCGGGGAATCGGACCCGAGGTGGCGGCTGCCGCCGGAGTGCGCCTCCGGCGGGAGGACGCCGGGGTGGAGGTCCTGATGGTGGGAGACGCGGCCGACCCCGCACCCCTGCGCTCCACCGGACTGGACCACCAGCCGGTGGGCGCCTTCGATGGCTCGCAGCGCTCCGCGGGAGCGGCGGCGGGGCGGGCGGTGGAGCTGGCGGTGGCCATGGCGCTCGAGGGACGGGTGGACGGTGTGGTGACGGCGCCCCTGCACAAGCCCGCGCTGCATGAGGCGGGGTACACGGAGCCCGGACACACCGAACTCCTGCAGCGCCTCACGGGCGCGTCCCACGTGGGGATGCTCATGGCGGCCGAGCGGACCCGGACGGGCGGGGCGCTCCGCGTGCTGCTGGCCACCACCCACCTCCCCCTGCGGGCGGTGCCCGACCGCGTCACCACGCCGCTGCTGGTGGCGCAGACGCGGCTGCTGCACGACGCGCTCCGGCAAGGGTGGGCCATACCCGCACCCCGCCTGGCGCTCTGTGCGCTCAACCCGCACGCCTCCGACGACGGCCTCTTCGGCGACGAGGAGGCGCGGGTGTTCCGGCCCGCCGTGGCGATCCTCCGCGCCGGGGGCGTGGACGTCTCCGATCCGCTGCCCGCCGACACCGTCTTCGGTCGGGCGCTGGCCGGCGAGTTCGACGCGGTGGTGGCGCCCTACCACGACGTCGGCATGGCCACCTTCAAGACGGTCTCCTTCGGGGCCGGCGTCAACGTGACGCTGGGCCTCCCCTTCCCCCGCACGTCGCCGGACCACGGCACCGCCTTCGCACTCGCGGGCCGAGGCCGCGCCGACCCCTCGTCGATGCTGGCGGCGCTCCGGCTGGCCGCGCGGCTTGCGTCCCCACCCCCGCCCCCGCCCGGAAGATCGTACTCCGGACCGTGACGCCGCTTTCCCTCCGTGGTACGTTGCGCCCGTAAGCCCGCCTTCGCCCGACGACGCCACCCCGGCCCCACCGCCCCGTGATCCAGCTCACCCGAGTCTCCAAGGAGTACCCGCGGCGGGGCCCGGCGCTCACGGACGTCTCGTTCCGGGTCGCCAAGGGGGAGTTCGCCTTCCTCACGGGGCACTCCGGCTCCGGCAAGTCCACCACGCTGCGCCTCATCCACATGGCGGAACGCCCCACATACGGCGAGGTGCGGGTGAGCGGTTTCTCCTCCGAGCACACCTCACCGCGTGACCTGTGGAAGGTCCGGCGCCGGGTCGGCTTCGTCTTCCAGGACTTCCGCCTGCTCCCCGGGCGCACCGCGCTCGAGAACGTCGCCTTCGCGCTGGAGGTCACGGGCACGCCGCGCAAGCTGCTGGGCCCCCGAGCCCAGCGCCTCCTGGCCCAGGTGGGGCTGGCGCCCAAGTCGGGGGCGCTGGTGCACGAGCTCTCCGGAGGTGAGCAGCAGCGGGTGGGGGTCGCGCGGGCGCTCGCGAACGAACCGGTGGTGCTGCTGGCCGACGAGCCCACCGGAAATCTGGACGAGCGGGCCTCACGCGGGATCCTGGACCTCTTCCTGGAGCTGAATGCCGCCGGAATGGCCGTCCTCATGGCCACCCACGACCTGGAGCTGGTGCGCACTCACCCGCGCGCCCGGGTCCTGGAGCTCGACCAGGGCCGGCTGGTCTTCGATTCCACCGGCCGACGGGAGGAGGCGCCGTGAGCTATGCCCTTCGGGAAGCGCTGGCGGCGTTCCGGCGCGCCCCCGTCCTCACCGGACTGGCGTCCGCCATGGTGGGGATGGCCCTCCTGGTGCTCGGGCTCTTCGGACTGGTCGCCTACAACCTTCAACGCTCCCTGGCCGACCTCGAGGAGCGGGTCGAGGTGGTCGCCTACCTGCGCGACGACGTGCGCACCGACCAGATCGAGACGACGGTCGCGCGCCTGCGCGAGATTCCCCAGGTGCAGGGGGTGCAGTACGTCACCAAGGAGCGGGCCCTGGAGCGGGCCCGGGAGGAGTTCCCCGACTTCCACAGCGTCTATGCCGATCTGGAGACCAACCCGCTCCCGGCCTCGCTGGAGGTCAGCCTGCTGGACGGCGCCCGGTCGCAGGAGGCGGTGGAGAGCATCGCCGAGGCGGCCGCCGCCTTCCCCTTCGTGGAGGAGGTCACCTACGGGCGCGAGTGGGTGCAGCCTCTCTTCACGCTGCGCCGGGTCGCGTTGGTGGCCGCCGCCGTGGTGGGGGCCGTCTTCGCCCTGGTGGCCGCCCTCATCATCGGCACCGCGCTCCGCATCGCCATCTTCGCGCGCCGGGACGAGATCTACATCATGCGGCTGGTGGGGGCCCGCGACGGCTTCATCCGGCGTCCCTTCCTGCTCGAGGGCGCCTTCGCCGGCCTGCTGGGCGGGCTGCTCGCGGTCGCCCTCACCGGCGCGGTCCACTGGGGCGTCAACGTGCTGCTGGACTTCCGCGTCGCCTGGATCCCGCTCCCGTGGATCGTGGCGGGGGTGGCCGGAGGGATGGCGTTCGGGCTGATCGCCAGCGCGCTCTCGGTGCGGCGCCACCTGCGGGAGGTCGCGTGACGGGGCGCTCGGCCGCGGCCCCCTCGGGTCCCGGACCCGGTGCCCCCCGCCTGGCCACCGTCCTGGGCGCGGCCTTGCTTGCGTTCCTCCTCGCGAGCGCCGCCGCGCCCGTGTCGGCGCAGGACACGCTCACGGTGCGCATCCGCGATTCGCAGCGCCGCCTGGAGGAAATCCGCGAGGAGCGGCGGCGGCTGCAGCGCGAGATGGAGGGCACCCGATCCCGCGTCCAGAGCGTCTCGGCCGAGCTGCGCAACATCGAGCGCCAGCTGAGCGCCTCCCGCTCAATCCTGGCGGAGCTGGAACTCCAGGCCGAGGCTACCACCCACCGGGTGGCCTCCTCGTCCCGGGAGCTGGTGGAGACGCGCGACCGGCTCGCCGAGGGACGCGCGGTGGTGAACCGCCGCCTGCGGGACATCTACAAGCTCGGCCCCATGAGCTCGGTGCGACTCCTGCTGGGCGCCCGTTCCTTCACCGACCTCCTCAACCGCTACCGGTACCTGCGCCTCATGGCCAGCTACGACCGGGGCCTGGTGATCGCCGTGCAGGAGCTGGAGACCGCCCTCGCCCTGCAGAACCGGGAGCTGCAGCGCTCGCTCCAGGAGCTGGGCAACCTGCGCCAGGGCAAGCTCACCGAGGTGGCGGAGCTGCGCTCGGTGGAGCAGGACCGGCAGGCCACACTGGCCCGCTTCCGGACGGAGGAGCGCCGCACCCTGAGCCGACTGGAGACGCTCGAAGCGGACATTGGCCGCCTCTCCACCCTGGTCGATGAGCTCGAGGAACGCCGCCGCGAGGAGGAGGCCCGCCGCGCCGCCGGTCCCGCGCGCCTGGGCGCGGGGGACGCGGGGCGGCTGGAGTGGCCGGTCCAGGGCGAGCTGGTGTACCGCTTCGGACGGGAGCGGCGCCCCAACGGGACGGTGCTGCGCTGGAACGGGGTCGGCATCCGCGCCGATGCCGGCGCCCCCGTGCGGGCGGTGCGCGCGGGTACCGTGGTGCTGGCCGGCCCTTTCGAGGGGTACGGGCCCACCGTCATCCTGAGCCACGGCGACGGCTTCTACACGCTCTACCTCTACCTGGAGGAGCTGGGCGTGCTCGAAGGGCGCCGGGTGGAGGAAGGCCAGGTGGTGGGCACCGTGGGCGGGCGCGGCTCCCCGGAGGGCCCTCACGTCGAGTTCCAGATCCGCGCACCCGGAGATTCCGGCGCGCCCGAGGCGCAGGACCCCCTCCTCTGGCTCCGCCCCCGGGGGAGCGGGGGGAGCGACGCCCCGTGATGCACCCGCTGGTGGGCCACGAGGCGGCACGCACGGCTCTGGCGCGCGCCCGCCTGCAGGGCACCCTCCCGGGGGCCCTCCTCCTGCTGGGTCCACGGGGGGTGGGCAAGCAGCGCCTGGCGCTCTGGCTGGCGCAGGCCGTCCTTTGCCGGGAGGCAGGTGCGGAGGGCGGGTGTGGCGCATGCCGGGACTGTCGCCGCGTCCTGCGCCTGGAGCATCCGGATCTCCACTGGTACTTCCCCCTCCCCCGCCCCCGGAAGACTGCCGCGGAAAAACTGGGGACGGCACTCGAGGAGGCCCGCATGGAGCGCCTGGCACGGCTGCGCGAGGACGCCTTACGCCCCTCCCATTCCGAGGAGCCGGCGGCACTCTACCTCGCCGCCGCCCGCGAGCTGCGCCGTCGCGCCGGCAGCCGGCCCTCCGAGGGTGGGGAACAGGTCTTCATCGTGGGCGATGCCGACACGCTGGTGCCGCAGGAGGGGAGCGCCGAGGCCGCGAACGCGCTCCTCAAGCTCCTCGAGGAACCGCCCCCCGACACCCGCTTCATCCTGACCACCAGCGAGCCCCGGCGTGTGCTCGCGACCATCCGCTCCCGCACCGTGCCGCTCCACCTCTCCCCCCTGCCCCGTGACGCCGTGGCCGCCTTCCTGGAGGCGCGCGGCATCGCGGCCGGGGACGCCGCCGAGGCGGCCCGCCTCTCGGGCGGCAGCGTCGGGCTGGCGCTCGGCTTTCTCCCCGATGAGGCTCGCGAGGCGGGACCCCTGGAGACGCTGCGCCTGCGGGCGGGCGAGGTTCTGGAGGCCGCCCTGGGCGACAGCCCGGGTCGTGCCTACGCGCTCGTCCTCTCCCCGCACTTCGCGGACAGCCCGGTCATGAAGACCGCGCGTCTGCTCGTGCCCCTGCTGGACGCCCTCGAGGTCTGGCTGCGCGACCTGGCGGCGGTGGCCGCCGGGAGCACGGACTCGGTCGTCAACCGATCGGCGATGGCGACGCTTGAGCGGCTGGTCCGGGAGCACGGGCTCCACCCCGCGGTGGTGGGTGACGCCCTGCCCGCGGTCGCGGAGGCGCGCCGTGAGGCCCTGGGCAACGTCGCCCCCGCGCTGGTGGTGACGGGGGTGGCCGCCGCGCTTCGGCGAGCCCTCCTCCACTCTCTGCTTCGCTCCGCGTCGGGGGCCCCGTGAGCGACGGCAGGACGGACGGCCCCGCGCGCCCCACCCACCTGGACGAGCGGGGCGCCGCCCGCATGGTGGACGTCACCGGCAAGGATGAGACCCGGCGCACGGCGGTCGCGGTGGGCGCGCTCCGCATGCGACCCGCCACGCTGACGGCCCTGGTGGAGGACCGCCTCCCCAAAGGCGAGGCGCTGGCCGTGGCCCGGGTGGCCGGGATCCAGGCCGGCAAGCGCACGGACCAGCTCATCCCGCTCTGCCACGCCCTTCCCGGCGCCTCGCTGACCGTCGCGCTCGACCCCGACCCGAATCTCCCCGGCGTGCGGGTCCGGGCGGAGGCGCACTATCACGGGCGCACCGGGGTGGAGATGGAGGCCCTTACCGCGGCGGCCGTGGCTCTGCTCACGCTCTACGACATGTGCAAGGCGCTCGACCGCGGCATGGTGCTGGAAGAGGTCCGGCTGGTGCGCAAGGAAGGGGGGCGCTCGGGCATCTGGGAAGCCGGCGACGGCTGACGGGCTCCGGCTACTCCCGCCGGCTCGGTACCAGCGGCACCACCAGGCGCGTCCCCACCTGCATGCGGCGCTCCTGCACGCGGGGGTTGGCCGATCGCAGCTCCGCGGTTCGGATACCATACCGCTGTGCGATCCCGGACAGGGTCTCCCCGGGCGCCACCACGTGCTCGGTCACGGTGACCCGCTCCGCGGGCGGGATGCGGGCATACGCCTCGGCGAAGGCTTCCCCCCGCCCGGGCGGAACCCGGATCCGGACCTCCCGCCCACGCGGCGTCACACCCCGCAGCAGGTGGGGGTTCAGCGCCCGGATCTCCTCCTCGCCGACCCCGGCTGCGCCCGCCACCACGTCCAGAGTGGTGGCGTCCGGAACGACGACCTCGTCGTAGGCGAGCGGGGGCATCGGTTCCCACCCCTCCACGCCGTAGCGGGTGGGCGCGTCGGCCACCGCCGCGGCGGCCAGGAAGCGGGGGACGAACTCCCGGGTCTCCCGGGGCAGGTGGGGGCGAAGGACCAGGTAGAGCGAGTCCCCCGGAACCGCCAGGGGTGCGTGTTCGCGCAGCAGGCGCTCCACCCGCGACGGCCCGGCGTTGTAGGCCGCCAGCGCCAGAAACCAAGAACCGAAGCGCTGGTGCAGCTCCTCCAGGAAGGCGAGCGCCGCCGGCGTCGCCCGCACGGGGTCCCGCCGTTCGTCCACCAGGGGGTCGACCTGCATCCCGAAGCCGCGCGCCACGGGCGCCATGAACTGCCAGAGGCCCGCGGCCGCCGCCCGGCTGACCGCGCCCGGCCGAAAGCCGCTCTCCACGATCGGCAGGTATCGGAGCGATGCCGGGAGGCCGCGCTCGGCGAGTGCGGCGTCGATCAGGGGCGCATAGCGCCCCATGCGGGACAGGTAGGCGGAGAAGCGGGCGCCTCCATCCGCGGTGTAGACCGCGGCCCAGGCCTCCACCTCGACGCGGACTTCGGGAAGCCGCGCGCCGGCGGAGTGGAGGATCGGGTCCGCGCCGGTCTCCGGGGGCGGCGCGGGGGGAGTGTACGCCTCGGCCCGGACGACCTCGAACGGCGGCGGCCCGGGCGGGGCCAGGGGCGCGGGCGAAGGGGGAAGCGCGCCGCCGCACGCCGTCAGCCCCAGCGCCGACACCCAGACCGAAACCCGTGCAACCGCCGCGGACCGCCTCCCGGTCCCGGCCGGCCGCCGGCCCCCGCTCAGTGCCCCAGGAGGGCGTCCACCGCCCCCAGCAGCCGGTCCACGCTCTCGTCGTCGGCGCCGCTCCCCATCAGTCCCACACGCCAGAGCTTGCCCGCCACCACGCCCAGGCCGCCGCCCACCTCGATTCCATGCTCCTCCAGCAGCCGGCGGCGCAGGGGGCCCTCGTCCAGCCCTTCCGGCAGCAGCGCGGAGGTGAGCTGGGGCAGCCGGTACCCCTCCTGCGCGAAGAGCGTGAACCCCCTCTCCACCAAAGCCTCCTTCAGCCGGTCCCCGACCCGCGCGTGGCGGGCATAGCGCGCCTCCAGCCCTTCCTCGCGCACCATGCGCAGACCCTCGTGCAGCGCGTACATCATGTTGATGGGCGCCGTGTGGTGATAGCGCCGCTGGGCCCCCTCGCCCACATACTCCGCCAGCAGCCCCGCGTCCAGGTACCAGCTCTGCACCGGCGTACCGCGGCTACGGATGCGCGCCACCGCGCGCTCGGAGAACGTCACGGGGCCCAGCCCGGGGGGCACCCCGAGGCACTTCTGAGTCCCGGAGTAGCAGACGTCGATCCCCATCCGGTCCACTTCCACCGGGATCCCGCCCAGCGCCGTGACCGCATCCACCACCAGGAGCGCCTCCGACTCCCGCACCCGCGCACCGATCTCGTCCAGCGGCTGCCGCACCCCCGTTGAGGTCTCCGCCAGCACCACCGCCACCAGCCGCGCCCGCGGATGGGCGGAGAGCGCCCGGGCCACCTGGTCGGGCTCGATGATGCGCCCCCATGCGGCCTCCAGCGCCACCACGTGCGCGCCCACCCGCCGGGCCATCTCCGCCAGCCGGCCGCCGAACACGCCGTTCACGCCGATGATGGCGGTATCCCCCGGCTCCAGCAGGTTCACCATGGCCGCCTCCTGCGCGGCGGAGCCGGTGCCCGACACGGGGAAGGTCAACGCGTTGGCGGTGCCGAAGACCTCGCGCAGGCCCTGGTTCACATCGTCCATGACCGCCAGGAACTGCGGGTCGAGATGGCCCACCGTGGGGCGCGCCAGCGCCTCCAGGATGCGCGGGTGCACGGGGGAGGGGCCCGGCCCCAGCAGCAGGCGCGGTCGGATGTCGGCGAGGTGCATCGGTGCGCTTCCTTCGGTCCTGGGGATACTCGTCCGCGGGGCGGCGGCTCAGAGGTGGTAGTTGGGGGCTTCCCGCGTGATGGTCACGTCGTGGGGGTGGGACTCGCGCAGCCCGCCGGTGGTCACCCGGATCAGGCGGGCCCGCTCGCGCAGCTCAGCCAGCGTACCCGCCCCCACGTAGCCCATCCCGCTCCGCAGCCCACCTACCAGCTGGTAGAGCGTGTCCGAGACCGGTCCCTTGTAGGGCACGCGCGCCTCGATCCCCTCCGGGACCAGCTTCCGCTTCTCCTGGCCGTCCTGGAAGTAGCGGTCCGCCGAGCCTTCCTCCATGGCGGAGAGGGAGCCCATGCCGCGCACGGTCTTGAAGCGGCGCCCCTCCAGCAGGAAGGATTCGCCCGGCGACTCGTCCGTGCCGGCGAACATCGAACCCATCATCACGGCGCGGGCCCCGGCAGCCAGCGCCTTGACGATGTCGCCCGAGTAGCGGATCCCGCCGTCGGCGATGACCGGCACCTCGCCCCCGACGCCGTCGACGGCGTCCATCACGGCGGTGAGTTGGGGAAGCCCCACCCCGGTGACGACCCTCGTGGTGCAGATGGAGCCCGGCCCCACGCCCACCTTGACCCCGTCGGCGCCACGCTCCACCAGGGCGCGGGCGGCCTCGGCCGTGCCCACGTTGCCGGCGATCACCTGCGCCTCGGGATGGCGCTCCTTCAGGCGCGCCACCGCCTGCAGCACGCCTTCGGAGTGGCCGTGCGCGGTGTCCACGACCAGAACGTCGACGCCGGCGTCCAGCAGCGCGGCCGCGCGTTCGAGGTCCGCCCGGGCCGCGCCCACCGCGGCGCCCACGCGCAACCGCCCGTGCTCGTCCTTGCAGGCGTGCGGGTACTGACGCCGCTTGAAGATGTCCTTGACGGTGATCAGACCCCGCAGGCACCCCTCGGCATCGACGACCGGCAGCTTCTCGATGCGGTGCCGGTGCAGCACCCGCTCCGCCTCCTCCAGGGTGGTGCCCACCGGCACCGTCACCAGGTCGCGGGACGTCATCACCCCCCGGATGGGCTGATCCAGGTTGGTCTCGAATTGCAGGTCGCGGTTGGTCACGATCCCGACCAGGCGTCCGTCCTCCTCCACGATGGGCACCCCGGAGATCGAGAACCGCGCCATGAGCTCGTGCGCGTCCCGCAGGGTGGAATCGGGCGGGAGGGTGATGGGATTCATGATCATCCCGCTCTCCGAGCGCTTGACCCGGTCCACCTCCTCGGCCTGGCGCGCCACCGGCATGTTCTTGTGGATGATGCCCATCCCGCCCTCGCGCGCCATCTGGATGGCCATGCGGGACTCGGTCACGGTGTCCATGGCCGCCGAGATCAGCGGAATGTTGAGCGTCACCTTCCGGGTAACGAGCGAGCGCACGTCGGTATCCTTGGGGTGCACCCGGGAGTGCCCCGGGACCAGGAGGACGTCGTCGAAGGTCAGTCCTTCCTTGATGACGTAGGCGCCCAGCGGGCGGGGCTCAGAGGACATGGCTCCAGGCTCGGAAGAGGGGTGGTTTCCCGTCCAACGCATACGCCCCTCCGCCGCAGGGATGCCTGCGGCGGAGGGGCGTGTGCATGCCGTCATCCGGTTCTCGGACGGATTCCATGGGAAAGCCTATCCGGGCCCCCGGAGGGGGTCAAGGCTTGCCCGGACCGCCCTTGTCCACCCCGCCCGGCCCCGGGCCCTGCGGGGGAGCGAGTTCATCCAGAATCTGGCGTCCGGCGGCAGAGACGTCCGAGAGCACACGGTCCGCCGCCGAGATCAACTGGAACGCCTCCCGCAGGGTGGCGGGGTTGATCGCCTTGCGCCGGAGACGGTCCTCGACCCCCTCCGCGAAGCGCTGCAGGGCCGAGGGCTCGACCGCCCCCGACCGCGCGTACTTGGACTCCAGGAACTCCACGAAGTCGAGAACCTGATAGATCTGGGCGTCGGGCAGACTCTCGAGCCGGCGTATCAGCCGCTGTCTCAGCACGTCGTGCACGGTACCCTCCCAGGCGCCCGGTCCCCGGTGGAATCCGGGATCCCGCGGGCTTGTGCGCGGATTCCCCCGGAATCAGCTTGCAGTTTCCCCATCGTGCTCATCCTCCACTTCCCTCCATGGCCTTTCTTCCGCTCCGTCCCGTCGCCGTGGGCCACCAGGCCCAGGCCCGCTACGACGAGTGGATCGCGTCGCTGGACCGGGAACTGGACGACCCGGACCTGGATCGCTACGCCTTCTGCCGAAGGGTCCTCAAAGAGATCTACCCCCCCTGGGCCACGGACTCCCCGAGTGGGGAGCTGCCGCTCGGAGCGCGCATCCTCCGGGACCAGTTCGATCCCGCCAACGTCACCACCGAGCCTGAATACTACCGCGAGGTGGACTTGGAGCGATACCATCGGGTCAAGCCGCTCCTCTGGCTGTGGGAGATGTTCGACCGCAGCCCGCTGGGCGAGAACGTCGCGCTCGGGGTCCCGTTCCGCCGCATTCTGGCGAGCCGCATCTTCCGCCGCTGCGGCAGGAACTTCAAGGCTTTCCATCAGGTGAAGTTCTCGTTCGGGTACAACATGGAGGTGGGGGACGACGTGGTTATCCATCGGCACGCGCTGCTGGACGACCGCGGCGGCATCGCGCTCGGGAACGGCGTCTCCATCTCCGACTACGCCAACGTCTACTCACACACCCACGACCTGGTGGATGGGCGCATCGTCTTCACGCCGCGGACCGTGATCGAGGACCGGGTCCGGGTGACGTACCACGCCACCGTCATGGCCGGGACGCGGGTGGCGCACGACTCCATGGTCGGCGCCCACTCGGTGCTCACCCGCGACACCGATCCCTTCGGCGTCTACGTGGGGAGCCCGGCCCGGAAGATCCGCGACAAGCCGCCCGAAGCGGTTGCCCGGCGCCGCCTCCCCACCGGCGACCCGCTCCAGGACGACGGCCCGCCCCCGCTGCACCCGGAGGATCCCGAACCCCCGCACCGGGACCCGGATGCGGACGACCCGAACGCGCCCCACCTGGGGGGCGAGGGATCGGGGTAGCCGGAGCCGCCCGGACCTCCGGAATCAGTCGTCAGACCTTCCCCTCCTCCTCGTAGCGCTGCTTGAGCGCGGCCACCACCGCTGGATCGGCCAGTGTGGTGGTGTCTCCCACCGCGCGCCCCTCGGCGATGTCCTTGAGCAGGCGCCGCATGATCTTGCCGGAGCGCGTCTTGGGCAGGTCGGCAGTGAAGAGGATGGCCTCGGGCCGGGCGATGGCGCCGATCTTCTCCACCACGTGCTCCTTGAGTTCGTCGGCGATCTCGTCCGTGGCCCGCACGCCCTCTCTCAGGGTGACGAAGGCCGCGATCGACTGCCCCTTGAGATCGTGGTGCTTGCCCACCACCGCGGCCTCCGCCACCCGGTGGTCGTCCACCAGTGCGCTCTCCACTTCCATGGTTCCGATCCGGTGGCCAGCCACATTCAGCACATCGTCCACCCGGCCCAGGATCCACAGATGGCCGTCCTCGTCCCGCTTGGCGCCGTCACCCGGAAAGTAGACGTCCCGCCACTTCGACCAGTAGGTCTCCCGGAAGCGCTGGTCGTCCCCCCAGATGGTACGCAGCATGGACGGCCAGGGCCGCGTGAGGGCCAGGTAGCCGGCGTCCACCTCCTCGCCCGCGTCGTTCAGGATGGTGGCCTGGATCCCCGGGAAGGGTCGGGTCGCGGTCCCCGGCTTGGTCTCGGTGACGCCCGGGAGCGGGGTGATCATGATGGCCCCGGTCTCCGTCTGCCACCACGTGTCCACGATGGGGCAGCGCTCCTTCCCGATGACCCTGTGGTACCACATCCACGCCTCGGGATTGATGGGTTCTCCCACCGTGCCCAGCAGGCGCAGCTGGGAGAGGTCGTACTTCTCAGGCCACTCCTCGCCCCAGCGCATGAAGGCCCGGATGGCGGTGGGCGCGGTGTAGAAGACGGTGATCCCGTACTTCTCGCACAGGTGCCAGAAACGGCCCCGGTGTGGCCAGTCGGGGGCCCCCTCGAACATGAAGACGGTGGCGCCGTTGGCGAGCGGCCCGTACACGATGTACGAATGCCCGGTTACCCACCCGACGTCGGCGGTGCACCAGTAGCGGTCCTCCTCCTTCAGATCGAAGACCCACTTGGTGGTCGCGTACACCTGGGTCAGGTAGCCGCCCGTGGTGTGCACCACGCCCTTCGGCTTCCCCGTGGTCCCGGAGGTGTACAGGATGTAGAGGGGGTCCTCGGAGTCCATCGGCTCGCACGGGACGCCACCCTCGATGTCGCGCATGAGCTCGTGGTACCAGAGGTCCCGGCCGGGCTTCATGCGCACATCCAGTTCGCGCGCGAGGTGTGAGTCCCGCGCCACCACCACGCAGTGCGTGACCGAGGGGGTCTGCTCCATGGCAGCGTCCGCATTGTTCTTGAGCGGCACCAGCGTCCCCCGGCGGTGTCCCCCGTCAGCGGTGATGAGCACCTTGGCCTGTGCATCGTTGATGCGGCCGGCGAGCGCCTCGGGGGAGAATCCGCCGAAGACCACGGAGTGGATGGCCCCGATGCGGGCGCACGCCAGCATGGCGATGGCGGCCTCCGGGACCATGGGCAGGTAGATGGCGACACGGTCTCCCTTCTCCACCCCCAGGTCGCGCAGCACATGGGCGAACTTGGCCACCCGCCGGTGCAGGCCGTAGTAGGTCATGACCCGCACGTCTCCGGGCTCGCCCTCCCAGATGAGGGCGGCCTTGTTGCGGCGGGGGGTGGTCAGGTGCCGGTCCAGACAGTTGTGGCACACATTGAGCCGGCCTCCCACGAACCACCGGGCGTGCGGGGGGTCCCACTCCAGCACCTTCTCCCACGGCTCGTACCAGTCCAGTTCCCGCGCCCAGGTTTCCCAGTACGCCTCGGGGTCGGCCTCGGCGCGGTCGTACACCCCGGGATCGGACACGTGGGCGTCGCGCGTGAATTCCGATGCGGGGGCGATGCGCCGCTCCTCGTGCAGCAGCGAATCGAGGGCGCCGGTCTCATCACTCATGGTCCACTCCGTGCAGTCGGGGGCGTTGCCAGGGGAGGGGGAGACTACGGACCTCGCCGGGCGGCCGGCAAGGCGGAGCGAGTCCGGAGGGCGCGGCGGGGAAACTCACTCGCCGTTCGGGGGTTGCAGAGACGAACCTCCACGTCGCCCCCCGGTCGCTGCCAGACATGCTCCACCCTTCCGACACCGCGGACCGCGTCCTGCGCCGGGCCCTCGAGGCCCACGGCCACCGCTTCACCGAACAGCGGGCGGCCGTATTCCGGCACCTCTGTGCCTCGGACACCCATCCGACGGCGGACGAGGTATTCCTGCATGTGCGGGGCGCCGCGCCCGGCATTTCGCTGGCCACGGTCTACAAGAGCCTGGAGACACTGGTTGGGTGCGGGCTGGCGATGAAGCTCACGTACGGCGACGGCTCCGCCCGCTACGACGCGCGCACCGACGAGCACCACCACCTCCGGTGCACCGCGTGCGGGCGGGTCGCCGACCTCCCCGGCCGCGCCGACCACCGCGAGGTGTCGCGGCTGGCCGCCTCCGCCGAGGATTTCACGGTCACCGGGTACCGGCTGGAGCTCACCGGGTACTGCCAGTCATGCGCCCCGGCCCGCTCGCACGACCGGAGCGCCTGACGCTCCCCCCGCCGCCCCGGGAACTCCGGGGACGCCTGGTCCGGGACGCGCGCCGCCTCACGCGGTGGGCCGGGGCGTCCGGCCCCTTCTGGCGAGTTCCGGCCGCCGTGCTGCGGCCGCGCGATGCCGCCGGGACCGCGGCCGCCCTGGCCTGGTCGTCCCGGCACGGGATCCCCCTGGTACCACGCGGGGGGGGCACCGGCATGCCGGGCGGGAACGTGGGCCCCTGGGTGATCCTCGACCTTTCCGACCTGGGCGGCGTCGCGGTCGAGGGAGAGGCGGGGGAGCCCGTCCTCGTGCGGGCCGGGGCGGGCGTGCGCGGAACCCAGCTCGAGGAGGCGGCCCGGGAGCACGGGCACGAGTTTCCGGCCCTCCCCTCCAGCGCCCCCTGGTGCACCCTGGGCGGGATGCTCGCCTGCAACGCCGCCGGAGCCCGCTCGCTGCGCCACGGCGCCGTCCGGTCCGCGGTGCGGGAGGTGGACTGGGTGCGAAGCGACGGCCGCGTGGAACGGCTGGTCCGGGGGGCGCCCCTCTCCGCCGAGTGGGCAGACCTCCGGGAGACGCTCCGCGCTCACCTTCCCGACCCACTCCCCTGGCCCGCGGTACGAAAGAACAGCTCCGGCTACGCGCTCGACGCCTTTCTGGCGTCGGGCGACCCGGTGGACCTGGCGGTGGGCAGCGAGGGCACGCTGGGCGTGGTGACCGGTGCCCTGATGGAGGCGTCGTCCACGCCGTCGGAGCGCGCCCTGGCGGTCCTGGGGCTCCCCACGCTCGCCGACCTGGTCGAGGTCGCCGCACTCGCCGGTGGAACCCCTGGGGTGGAGGCGTGCGAGTACCTCGGTCGCAGGCTGGTCGAACTGGGCCAGCTGGAGAAGAATGCCGAGCTACGGGCGCTCGACGCCACCGCCGGCCTGATGCTGGTGGAGGTGGCGGGTGGGCACGGAATGGTGACGGACGCGTTGGCGAGGGTGCGGGAGGCGGGGGCGGCCGGGGGCGTGATCGTCACCCGCGACCCCGAGCGGATGGCGGCCCTGTGGTCCGTTCGCCACGCCGCCAATCCCACCCTCGCCCGCGCCCGCGCCCGGGGGCTCCGCTCCACCCAGTTCATCGAGGACCCGGTGGTCCCGGTCCCCACGCTCTCCGACTTCCTCCCCGCCCTGCACGAGATTCTCCGGCGGCACGACACCGACGCGGTCCTCTTCGGACACGCCGGGGACGGCAATCTGCACGTGAACCCGCTCGTGGACCTCGGCTTTCCCCGTTGGCGCGACCGGGTGCGCGGGATCCTCGAGGAGACGGTCGCGCTGGTGGCCGCGCTCGGCGGGACGCTCGCGGGAGAGCACGGGGACGGCCGCCTCCGCACCCCCTACCTGAACCGGATCTTCGCCCCCGCCGTGGTGGACGCCTTCCGCGCGCTCAAGGAGACCCTGGATCCCGGAGGCCTCCTGAACCCGGGGGTGAAGGTGCCGCTCCCCGGAAGCGACCCGCTGGCCGGCCTCGGGAGCGCGCCGGGGTTCGCGCGCGGTTCGCAGGGTCCCGAAGCGGAGGCGCGGGGACGATGACCAAGCTGCGGCGGACCCTGGCGTTGGGCGCCGGCCTCGCGGTGCTGCTACTGACGGCGGGACCGGCCCGTCCCCACCTCCCCCGGGCCACCTGGGCCGGGTCGGAGGGTGCGCGCCCACCCGAGGCCGGCCCCGTTTCGGCGACCCCCACCCCGCACGGACCGGGAGCCCAGGTGGGCGGGCAGTCCTCCGCGGAAGGCGGACCATCCTCCGCGGAAGGCGCACCGTCCCCCGCGCAAGGCGGGCGGTCCCCGGCGGAAGGCGGGCCGCCCTCCCCGGGGGAACCGAAGCGCGCCCCGGAGGACGGGTCCACACCGCCGCCCTCCCGGACGGTGCTGGAGCTGCGTGCAGCGGTGGACCGGATCCTCGACCAGGGGCGCTTCCGGGACGCCCGCTGGGGGGTGCTGGCGGTCTCGCTCGACCGAGGCGACACGCTGCTGGCGCGGGCCGTGGACGAGCCGCTCCTGCCCGCCTCAAACCTCAAGCTGCTGACGTCGGCGGCGGCCCTCCACCACCTCGGGAGCGGGTATCGCTGGACGACGTGGGTGCTGGCCGACGGTCCGGTGGTGGACGGTGTGCTCGAGGGCGACCTGATCCTTTACGGCACCGGCGACCCGGGGATCTCCGACCGCTTCCATCCGCACCGGTACGCACCCTTCCAGGAGCTGGCCCGGGAGTTGACGGAGGGAGGGATTCGCGAAGTGCGCGGCCGGGTGATGGGGGATGGCACCTTCCTGACCGGCCCCCTGCTGGCCGAGGGTTGGGAGGCACAGGACCTGAACGAGTGGTTCGCCGCCCCTTCGGGTGGTCTCTCCTTCAACGAGAACGTGGTCTCGATCCGGATCCGGCCGGCAGCGGCCGGGGAGCGCCCCGAGGTGAGCACGGTACCGGACCACATGGGCGTGCTGGTGGCCAACGAAGCGCGCACGGTCGCGGGGCGGGCGGGCCGCCCGCTCTGGCTGCTGCGGGACGACCCCTCCGAGCCCATCCGTGCGGTCGGGGAGCTGAGCGTGGGCGGCCGCGACGTCTGGCGCCAGATGACGGTGCGGGATCCCGCGCTCGCGGCCGCCCACGCCTTCACCCAGGTGCTGCGCGAGGCGGGCATCTCGGTGTCCGGCTATCCGGGCTCCGTGGCGGCCGGGAGCTCGCGGCTTTCGCGCGGGCGGGTGTGGCAGCCGGGCGACGGACCCGTGGTCCTCGCCACCTTCCGCTCGCCACCGCTGGCGGAGTATCTGACGGCGGTGAACGGTCGGAGCCACAACCTGTACGCGGACCTGATTCTCAAGACGCTAGGGCGGGTCGTGGGGGAGGACGGGAGCTTCCGGGGCGGAGGGCGGGTGGTGGAGCGCTACGCGGAGGCCGT
>JAVVFC010000260.1:0-3204 GCA_032250975.1 Longimicrobiales bacterium
GCGAGGACGAGGACTGGACGATGGAGTTCGTCTCGCACGGCGCGGAGACCCTGTCCGGGTACGGTCCCGAGGAGCTGACCGGCAGCGCGCGGATCTCCTGGAACGACGTGATCCTTCCGGACGACCGGGCGCGGGTGTTCCCGGCGCTAAGGGAGATTCGGATGGAGGACCGCGGCGGATGGAAGGTCACTTCGGATGAGGTACTCGTGATCGGTTGAGGGGGTCGCCGCGGCGCCCTCTCCTCACACCGCCTCCAGCGCCCGGGCCACGTCCGCCACCAGCGCCTCGGCGCCCTCCAGCCCCACGGACAGCCGCACCAGCCCCGGCGGGAGCCCGTGGCGCGCCAGGGAGGCGGCGTTGTTCGAGCGCTGCGGGGAGATGACCAGGCTCTCCACCCCGCCCCAACTCACCCCGATGCGGAAGATCTCCAGCGCGTCCACGAAGCGCCTGACCGCCTCGTGGGAGCCGTCCCGGAGGGCGAACGAGAAGACCCCCGAGTATCCCGACATCTGCCGCTCCACCAGCGCCGGGTCGGCGGTGAAGGCGGGGTGATGCACCGCCGCCACCTTTGGGTGGTCCTTCAGGAACTCCGCCACGGCCAGCCCCGCGGCCTCGTGCTCCCGGAGGCGGGCCGGGAGGGTGCGCATCCCCCGGAGCAGGAGCCAGGCATCGAAGGGGGGGAGGATCCCGCCGTTCAGGAGGTAGGCCCGGCGGAAGATCTCCTCCATGCGGTCCCGGTCCGTCACCACCACGCCCCCCACCACGTCGGAGTGGCCCCCCAGGTACTTGGTGGCGGTGTGCATCACCACATCGAAGCCCAGCGTCAGGGGCTTCTGCAGGAGGGGGGTGGTCCAGGTGTTGTCGATGGCGGTGGTGATCCCCCGCTCCCGGGCCAGCGCCGCCACCGCAGCCAGGTCCGCCACCCGGAAGAGCATGGTCCCGGGGCTTTCCACCCACACGAGCTTCGTCTCGGGACGAAGCGCCGCTTCCAGCGCTCCCAGGTCCAGCTCAAGCACCACGTCGTGGGCGATCCCGAAGCGCTCCAGCTGCCGGGCCAGCTGCAGGGTGGGGCCGTAGATCTGGTTGAAGAAGACCACGTGGTCGCCGGCCTTCAGGAGCCCCAGGAAGACGGCACTCACCGCCGCCATCCCGGAAGCGAAGGCCTTGCACGCCTCCCCCCGCTCCAGCGCCGCCACCTTCCCCTCCAGCACCTCCACCGTGGGGTTCTGCCCCCGGGAGTAGACGTGGGTCCCCATCTCGTTCAGGAGCCCGTCCTGCAGCTCCGCCAGGGTGGGGAAGGAGAAGAGCGACGTCTGGACGATGGGGACGGAAGTGGGCCGCGCGCCTTCGGCGAGCGGCGTCACCTCGTCCTCGACGCAGATGCGGACGTCCCGGGGATCGATGCGCATGGGGGCGAAGCTCTCGCCGCCCGGGGTGGGGGGCAAGCGCCCGCCCCCATGCGCGCCCGCTTACGTGCCCGCCACCTCCACCACGAAGTCCTGCCCGGTCACCTCGCCGTCGTCGGCGACCTCGACCTCGATGCTCGCGGGGTTGGTGACGAAGCCCTGCGGCACGGCCACCGTCAGGGTCCACGTACCGGGGGCGAGCCGCTCGAAGAGGTAGCCGCCGCCCTCGCCGGTGGTCACCATGACCGGGTCCATCCCCTCGGCCGTGGCCGTCACCTCCAGGCCCGCGACCGCGACGCCCTCCACGCCCGCGCCCAGGCTCACCGTGCCGGCCACGCTGCCGCTCACGTCCTCGACGATGACGAAGTCCACCCCCGTCACGTCCTGGCCCCCCTCGAGCTCCACGTCGGCCTGGGCGGGATCGGAGAGCTGGTCCGCACCCACCTCGATGGTGACCACGTAGCTCCCCGCGAGCAGGTCTTCGAAGACGTACGCTCCGCCCTCCCCCGTCTGGACCACGATGGGCTCAGCGCCCTCGGCCGCCGGCGTGGCGGTCACGTTCACGCCCACCGCGCTCACCCCCTCCAGGCCCTCCGCCACGCTCACCGTACCCGAGATGCTGCCCGTCACGTCGATGATCTCGAAGTCGGCGCCCGTCGCCTCCATGCCCAGCCCCAGCTGCACGGTGCGGCTCGCGGGCTCGGTGCCCAGCCCCGGCTCCAGGTCCATCACGCTGACCTCGTACTCGCCGGGCACCAGGAAGAAGATGGTGTAGTCGCCGTTCTCGTCGGTGACGCCCGTCCCCGCCTCGCTCTGGTGTCCGAAGTCGGTCAGGTCGCCCCCGTCGGTCGGCTCCGCGATCACGACGCGGCCCGCCACCGACACCCCGTCGAGCAGCGTCGAGACCGTGCCCGAAATGCTCGCCGCCACGTCGAGCCCCGTCACCTTGATGGTCGGCTTGAAAAGCATGCTCTTGAGCCCCGCCGGGGTGTGCGGGTTGCCCTGGGCCACGAAGCTCCGGTTCACGTCGAAGTCCAGCACCAGCACCATCTCGCCCGGCACGATCTCGAGCGGATCGCCGTTCCCGTCCTTCAGCACCAGCTTGATCCCGGTCTGGGCGCCGCTCGGGACCTTGAGGTCCATCTCCTGGCTCCCGTCGCGGAAGTGGAAGCCCTCCGCCAGCGTCACCTTCGCCCCCTCCACGATCAGGCGCAGCTGCGCGTAGGTGCCCGCCTCGATCTCGGCCTCCGCCAGCACCATCGTGGCCGCCTGCTGGAAGTCCAGCAGGTTCACGTAGCCGTCCGTCCCGTCCTCGGCCAGCACGATGGGCGGCCCGTCGCCCGCCGGGATCAGCTCCACCCGCCCGATGTCGACGTTGGCCTCGGCGATGTAGTCCGACGGCGCGTCGGTCAGCAGCAGCCTGAGGGTCGCCGCTTCGCCCGCGGCGGTCGGATCTGCGGACGGATCTTCCGGGTTGACGCCAACCGGGTCCGTCGAGTCACAGGCGCCGGCCAGCAGCGCAAGCAGCAGGGCCGGAACGAAGGGGGCGCGACGGGACGTCGTTCCACGCATGAGGGGGCCTCCCGGTACACAATGTGAGGGGTGGGTGAGGGTGCGGATCTCGCACGCACAGCGTGTACACTCCGCCGGGCCCGCTCCGGTCACACCTCTCAGCCGCGCGGCCCGCTCCGGTCACACCTCTCCGCCGCGCCACCTCCTCACCGCCGGGGGCGCCCGCCCCCGCCCCCGTGGTCCGGCTACCCGTGCCGGCAGCGCGTGCCCGTGGCGCGCGCGCACC
>JAVVFC010000261.1:0-3198 GCA_032250975.1 Longimicrobiales bacterium
CGGTGATGCGCGCCCGCTTCGAGTCCGGTCAGGGTGGCGTCCCGGGCGGCGGCTTCGGCGCACGGCCCGGGGAGGCGGGAGCGGGCATCCGCGCCGAGACCCGCCCCGCCGCCGTGTTCGTGCTGGTGGGTGGCGTGCCGGAGGTGCGCCTCATCCAGGTCGGGCTGAACGACTGGGACAACACCCAGGTGGTGTCGGGTCTGGACGGCACCGAGGAGCTCGCCGTCGTGGGTGCCGCCCAGCTCCAGGCCCAGCAGCAGGCCTGGCTCCAGAACATCCGTGACCGCTCCGGCGGCTCACCCTTTGGCGGCAACAGCCGCGGCGGCCGGAGGTAGGCGGAGATGCGCCTCCTGCTCGAGATCGTGGTGGTCGCGCTCGCGGCCATCCGGGCCAACGCGCTCCGCTCCGTGCTCACCGCGCTGGGGATCATCATCGGCGTGGCGGCCGTGATCGCCATGGTGGCGCTGGGTGAGGGCGCACAGCAGACGGTGCAGGCCCAGATCCAGCGTATGGGCACCAACGTGCTGACCATCCGGCCGGGTCAGCAGATGTTCGGGGGCGTCTCCCGTGACGCCACCGCGCAGTTGACCCAGGAGGACGCCATCGCGCTGCGGGAGGAGTCGGGCGGTCTGCTGCGGGTCGCCCCCGAGGTGAGCTCGCGGCAGCAGATCGCCCACCTGCGCTACAACACCAACAAGTCGGTGGTGGGCACTTGGCCCGAGTACTTCGACATCTACGACCACGGCCTCCAGTACGGCCGCTTCTTCAATCAGGGTGAGGTGCAGGGGCGGCGGCGGGTGGCGGTGCTCGGCTACGCGGTGCCGGACGAACTCCAGACCCCGGCCGCGCTCCTGATCGGGAAGACCATCCAGATCGGGGGCCAGCCCTTCGAGGTGATCGGCGTGCTGAAGGAGAAGGGCGAAGCCGCCTGGATCCGCCCGGACGAGAACGTCTTCATCCCGGTCACCACCGCCATCTACCGGGTCTTCGGGGGCCGGGAGCGTCTCAACGCCATCTACGCCGCCACCCCCACGCCGGCCGAACTGGACCTGGCCTACGGCGAGATCGACCGCGTCATGCGGCGCCAGCATCGCATCCGGCCGGGCGCGGAGGCGGACTACAACATCCGCAACTCCGCCGACCTGCTCTCGACGTTCAACGAGACCAACAAGACCTTCACCTACCTGCTGGCCGGAATCGCCGCCGTAAGTCTGCTGGTGGGCGGCATCGGGATCATGAACATCATGCTGGTGAGCGTCACCGAGCGCACGCGCGAGATCGGGACGCGCAAGGCGCTCGGCGCCAGCCGCCGGGCCATCCTGCTGCAGTTCCTCATCGAGGCGCTCGTGCTCTGTGTGATCGGCGGCGTGGTCGGGATCGGCGTGGGCGTGGGGGGCGCAGCCGCGCTCTCGCACTTCGCCCAGTGGGACACCGTGGTGGCCATGGGTGCGGTGTGGGCCGCCCTCGGATTCTCGGTGGGGATCGGCCTCTTCTTCGGGATCTGGCCCGCGCAGCGGGCAGCGCGCCTCAATCCGATCGAGGCGCTCCGCTACGAGTAGGAGGGACTCCGGTCAATACCAGTCGGCCGATCCGCCCGTGCGGGCCAGCGCCGCCTGGTAGGTGACCTGCCGCTCGGCGAGCGCGGAGGTGAGGAAGCCGTTCAGGAACGGATCGGCGGGCGCCTGCTCCACCGCCGCCCGCCCGGCCGCCACCAGGTATTCGAGCGCGGCCAGCCGGGTCTCGGGGGCGTTCCCCTGGGCAGCGCCCCCGTCGTCCTGCACCAGCTGCCGGTACCGCACCAGGGCGTCCATGTAGCGGCGCTCGGCCAGGCGCACGGCCTCCCGGGCCTCCTCCAGAGAGGCCGGCCCGTCGCTGGCCTGAACGACCGTACCGGCCCCCGGCACCGCCCCCGGTGCGGTACGCATGGCCACGGCCCCCGGCCCGCCCGCGCCCAGCACCGCGCCCAGCCCCGTGCCGGACAGGAAGAGCAGCACGACGGCGGCCGCCTTCATCCACCCCGGTGTGGCCGCCAGCAGGGAGCGCTCGTGCCGCAACAGCCCCTCGCTCATGAGGCGCGCCTCGAGCACCGTCCACTCCCCGCGCGGCGGCACCAGGTCGGGAAGTTGCCCGAGGGCCCGCGTCTGCCCCTGCAGGAGTTCCAGTTCGGTGCGGCAGCGGCCGCACTCGCTCAGGTGCCGCCGCTCCGCAGGGGCGGGCGTCTCGTCCACCAGGCGCGCGAGCGCCTCCAGGCTCAGATGCTCCATGCTTCCCACTCTCCTTGCGGTCCGTCCAGGGTCGTCTCCGTCGCATCCCGCGAACGCAGTCCGGACAGCTGCTCCCGCATGCGGGCGCGTGCCTTGAACAGCTGTGATTTCGAGGTCCCCGAGGTCACACCCAGGACCTCGCCGATCTCTTCGTGCGTGTAGCCCTCCACGTCGTGGAGGATGAGGATCTCCCGCATTCCGGCCGGGAGGCGGTCCAGCGCCGCCTCCAGCCGCCGCTGCAGCAGGGTATCGCCCGGTGCCGGGTCCGCCGGGAGCGTCGCGGGGAGCGGCTCCTCGCGCTCCGCCCGGGGTCCCGACTTTCGGAGGCCCTGCAGCGCGCTGTTGACCGCGATGCGGTGCAGCCAGGTGGAGAAACGTGCGTCCCCCCGGAAGGTGGGGAGTGCCCGGATGGCCCGGATCCAGGCCTCCTGGGCGTAATCCTGCGCAAGGTCGTCGTCCCCGGCGATACGGCGCACCACCGCGTACACCCGGGGGGCGTAGCGCTCGTACAACTGCCGGATGGCGTCGCCGTCGCCGTCGCCGGCGCGACGGATGATCTGTGCCTCGCTCAAGGCCGTTCTCCCCCCCCGGTTCCGGGATGCGCCCGTCGCCACCCCGGCCCGGGGCGTCGGCGGTCCGGAGTCACGCATGTATCTGATGCCGTCTGCCGCGGAACGGTTGCCCGGAGGGTTCCGACCGGGGCTCCCGGGTTGCCTCGCACGGCGGGGAGCGGGATGGTTGGGAGGTTGCACCGCTCCCCCCCCGACCCGGACCTTTCCCCTGACCCGCATCGCCGCCGCCGCCGGACGCCGGTCGTACCCCACCGTGGTGGCGACGGACAAGTGGCCCAGCAGTCTCTGCACCAGCGCCACGTCCGCCCCGGCGTCCAGCATGTCTCCCGCGAACGTCCGCCGCAGGTCGTGCGGGCTGAACC
>JAVVFC010000262.1:0-3188 GCA_032250975.1 Longimicrobiales bacterium
CCCGCCGCGAGCACTACCGTCTGCTCCCCCTCATGCGCGCCAACTTCCTGGAGAGCAACCCGGGGCCGGTCAAGGCGGCGCTCGCGCTCATGGGGCACATGGACGACCGGCTGCGCCCGCCCCTGGCGCCGGTCCGCCCGGAGACCCGCACGGCCCTGCGCCGCGCGCTCGAGGCCGCGGAGCTGCTGTCGTGAGCGGGGACGCGCTCCGGGACGCCGACGCGCTCCGGCACCTCGAGGTCCGCATCACCCGCTGGGCCGAGGCCGGCATGCCCTCGGGCACCAGCGAGCGCGCCGAGGTGCGCCGCGACGTCGCCGAGCTGCTGGAGGCGCTCGAGCGGGGGGTGGTGCGCGCCGCCCTTCCCGGGCCCGAGGGGTGGGCGCCCGTGCCCTGGGTCAAACAGGGCATCCTGCTCGCCTTCAAGGCGGGCGAGACGCGCGCCTTCGTGCCCCATCCCCCCGCCGCCAATCCGGACTTCGGGGGGAGCACCTTCCGCTACGCGGACCGGGACACCCTGCCGCTGCGCGCCACGGACGGGCCCGCCGAGGGGGTGCGCATCGTGCCGGGCGGCAGCAGCGTGCGCGCCGGGGCCCACCTGGGGCGGGGGGTGGTCATCATGCCCCCGGCCTACGTCAACGTGGGGGCGTACGTGGGCGCGGGCGCCATGGTGGACTCGCACGCGCTGGTGGGCTCCTGCGCCCAGGTGGGCGAGCGCGTGCACCTCTCGGCCGGCGCCCAGCTGGGCGGCGTGCTGGAGCCGATCGGGATGCGCCCGGTCATCGTCGAGGACGACTGCATGATCGGCGCCAACACCGGCATCTTCGAGGGCACGCTGGTGGAGGCGGGCGCCGTGCTCGCGCCCGGCGTGCAGCTCACCGCCTCGACCACGGTGTTCGACCTGGTGCGGGACCGGACCTACCGCGCCGCGCCGGGCCGGCCACTCACCATCCCGGCGGGCGCGGTGGTGGTGCCCGGCTCCCGTCCGGCCGCCGGCGACGCTGCCCGCCGCCATGGCGTCCACCTCTACGTCCCCGTGATCGTCAAGTACCGGGACGCGCGCACCAACGCCGCCACCGCGCTGGAGGAAGCGCTGCGTTAGCCCGCCCGGCGACCGCGAGCCCGCCGCCCCGCGACCGCGAGGCCGCCGAGCAGGATCAGCCCCGCCGCGGTGAGCACCCGGCCCACCCACTGGGCTGGGGGCGCGCGGAAGGTGAGCACCACCTCGGGACGCTCCGGCACCACCACCATGAACCAGGGCGAGGCGGGGTAGGGGCCGCGTGCGCCCTCGGCGCGCCAGTCCGTGTGGTAGGAGGCGCGCAGCAGGTGGGGCACGCCGACCCGGGCGCCGGTGATGCGGATCCGGTCTCCCTCGATCTCCGCCGCCACCGCCGCCGCCGCCGGCCCCGCCGACCCCGCCGGCCCCGCGCCGGATGGGTCGGGCCCGGCTCCCGCGCGGGCGGCGTCCCCGTTGAGCGCGACCCGATCGCAGGCGGGGTCGGGGAGCGCCCCGTCGGAGACGTCCACCAGCGGCGGCGCGCCCGGCTCCCACGCCTGGAACCAGGCGATGGCCTGCTCCCGGAAGGGCGCGTCCGCCTCCGGAGCGCGCCAGCAGGGGAGCGGCTCCACCAGCGCCGCGGGGCCCAGGTCGAACAGGCGGAGCCCGGCGGCTTCGACCCGGGGCGGGCCGGCCACCTCGGCGACCAGGGTGGCGGCCGTGTCGGTGTGCGTGATCAGGTAGCGCACCCCGAGCATGCGCAGGCGCGGCACCGCGCCGGCCGGGTCGTGGGTCGCCCGGGGCACCTGCCGGGCATACTCGAAGGTGGCGCCGGGTTCGCCCAGTTCCGTGTCGAGCACCGGGAGGAACTCCGACAGGGGCGCGGATTCCCGCAGCAGCCCCGAGAGCGTGGAGTGGTGCGTCCAGTAGGGGATGAGTCCCAGTCCGTGGGTGCCCCCGTAGTGCACCAGACCGGGGCCTTCCTCCCAGTGGACGCGGCCCGGCGGCAGCTCCTGCAGGCGCGCCACGACAGCCGCGCGCGCGGCCGCGCCCGGGCGGGCGTCCAGCCCGTCCATGACCCCCGCCCAGTGCTCCCGGTCGACGCCCCGCACGCCCACCACCACCAGCCAGAGCCCCGCGGCCACCAGGCCGCCCAGGACCCGGACCGGCGTACGCCCGCTGCGGAGCGGCCAGGCGCCCGACAGCGCGTGCATCGTGCCCGCGCCCGCCAGCATGTGCACGGCGAGGTACCACACGGGGAGCGGCCGCGCGCGCATCACCAGCTCCTGCGGGACCATCGCCAGAACCAGGGCGCCCCCGGCCGCCGCCGCCAGCGCCACCGCGGCCGCCCGCCGTCTGAAGGCCCACATCCCGTAGAGCGCGGCGGGCAGGATCAGCACGAGCTCGGTCGGGAGCAGGTCGTTCCACCCCGGGGCGAAGGCCCAGCGCGGCGAGCCGACCTGGTCCAGGCTGAGCGCCATGGGCAGGAACCACGCGGCGGTCAGCAGCCCGGTGAGCGCCCACGCCGCCAGAATCCGCCCCCGCAGGCGCCGGGTGAGGAGCAGCGGCGCGGTGCCCAGCGCGGCGACCATGACCGGCACGACGTGGCTCAGCACCGCGGCCGCGAGGGCGACGCCGGCCCAGACGGCCGTGCGCCGGGAACGGGACTCCGCACCCAGCAGGCCCAGGTGGAGCACCAGGAAGAGGAGCGCCCAGGCGTAGGAGAACTCCCCCGCCACCACCGAGGCGATGTTGCCGCCCATGATGCGGTGGCTGGCCATGAGCACGGAGCTCGCGCCCACCACCACCAGGCCCGCCGTGCGCGGACCGTCCAGCCCCGCGGCGCGCGCGAAGAGCCAGAGCGCCCACGGCAGGAGCACCAGGGGCGCGCCCACCATGGCCCGGAGCGCGAGGGGCAGCCCCACGACCTCTCCCAGCAGCGCCGTCAGTATCCCGGGCAGGGGAAAGTAGTAGCGGTAGACGGGAAACCCGGCGAACCAGTCGAAGCTCCACCCCTGGATGCGGCCCCGGGGCAGGAGGTCCTCGGCCAGGATGTGGATCGGGAGCAGGTGCCCGGGCAGGTCGGTGAGCGCGGGTACGCCCGGGCCGAGCCAGCGCAGGGGGTCCAGCACCACCAGCACGGCGAGCGAGGCCAGCCCCGGCACCAGCAGCGACCGGAGCCGGGTCCGAGCCG
>JAVVFC010000263.1:0-3187 GCA_032250975.1 Longimicrobiales bacterium
GGGGGCGGACGCTCCCGCTTCACACCCTCAACATACGTCCACCCGCGGGTGCGGTTTCGCAACCCCCTCCCCGCCGCCCCCCTCCCCCCACTGCCGGGTCCGGGCTACCGGGTCCAGACCAGGATGATGCCGCAGCCGCTCGAGTTGGTGCGGAACTGGACGGGGGCGGTGCGCGGGTTGGGGAAGGTCTCGATGGCGGCGATCATCTCGGGCGGGGGGACCACCTCGTCGAAGCGGGCGGTGGAGGAGACGCCGGGCCGGACCAGGGTTCCGTCCAGCCAGATGTCCGGGAGGCTGCACCCCTGCCCCATGTTCATCCCCTGGGCGCGGCGGAACATCGGCTCGCTCTGGCTGGGCGTCATGAAAACCCCCGGGGCCTGGAGGAGCATGCGCGAGGTCTGCCCCGCGGTGATGCGCAGCCGCTCGATCTGCTCCCCCATGATGACGTCGCCGAAGCCGCGCGCCGCCCGGTCCAGCACCCCGAAGCGCTCCAGGCGCGGCTCCCGGCGGCTCACCGTCACCTCCAACGTGGGAAGATCCAGCGGCTGGGCCTGCATGGTGAGGGAGAGGAAGACCGGCTCGCCCTGGAGGATGACGCGCCGGGGCTCCGGCGTCTGGTAGCCGAGGGCGCTCACGGCCACGGTCACCATCCCCTCCCGGAAGGGGGGCTCGAGCCGGAAGGTGCCGGTGCCGTCGGTCACGGCGGTGGCGGTCAGCACCGAGTCCCCCAGCACGAAGGTCACCTGCGCCTGCCCCACGGGGCGGGCCGACTCGCGCTCGCGCACGCGGCCCGTGATGACCATGGGGCCGTCGTACTCCCGCCGCTCCTGAGCGGGCGGAGGGTCGTCCGGGTCGTCCGGCTCCTGGAGGAGGTCCAGCAGGCTCCGCGGCTCCTCCCCGGTGGGAGTCAGCACCAGCACCACCCCGGTGAGCGCCCCGTCCAGACGGAAGCGCGCGGGGGCGGAGGGATCGAAGTCCGGCGCCACCGCCGCCACCGCCACCACGGCGCCCGCCCCGAAGGTGAGCGTGAAGCGGCCCAGCTCGTCGGTGACGGTCTGCTGCACCGCGCCCGTGGCGCTGTCCGCCCCCATCACGGTGGCGCCGGCCAGCGGCGCCCCGGTGCCGGCCCGCACGACCCGGCCCTCGAGCGTCTGGGCCCCGAGCCCGCCGGGGAGGAGCGCGGGAGCCAGCAGGAGGGCCGCCAGGACCCCGGCCGCCGCCGGAGCGGCGAAGCGGGTGCGGCGGCTCCGGGCACGGAGACTCCGGCCCGGGGCGGAGCGGAAGGCGGAAGGGGTGCAGGACGGGTTGTGCATGGCGCAGGGAGGATTCCGGTGGGAGCGGCCCGAGGTGGCCGGTATCGGTGCATCTACCGGCGCGGGGGGCCGGAAGATCCCGCGGCGGGCGTGGCGGGGGCCGGAACGTCACGGGTCACCTCTTGATTTTCGGTTTTTATTCGGTATTCATTCCGGACCTCGCCCCCACTCCGACGCCCCTGCCCCGACACCGTGTCCGACCTGCTGACCCACGCCGCGCCCACCGCCGCCCCTGCCGGAACCGGGAGCCGCACGGCCCTCTGTCTGCGGCTGCCCACCTTCGAGCTGCGGCTGGAGCTGGTGCGCACCCCCGCGCTGGACCGGACCTCGGTGGCGCTCCTCACCCCGGAGGAGGGCGCCCGCGGCACGGTCTGGCAGGTCTCGGAACGCGCCTTCCAGGCCGGCGTGCGGCCGGGGCAGCGCGTCTCCCGAGCCGTCTCCCTCTGCCCGTCCCTGACCCTGCTGGAGCCCGACCCGGCCCACTACGACGCCGCCGTGGAGGCGCTGCTGGAGGCGCTGTCCGGGTGCACCCCGGTGCTGGCGCCGGGCCCGGAGCGGGGGACGGTCTTCCTGGGGATGGACGGGCTGGAACGCCTCCACGGCGCCCCCGCGCGCCAGGTGCGCGCCGTCTTCCACACTCTCTTCACCGTCCTCCCCCGCCCCCTGGTGGCCGCCACCCGGGCGGGGTGGGCGCCGGGCACCTTCGGGGCCTGGGTGGCGGCGGCCCGCGCCCGCCCGGGCGAGCCCGTCCTTGTTTCGGAGGCGGACTTTCCGGACTTCCTGGCGGGCTGCCCGGTGGCGGCCCTCCCGGTGGCGGCGGAGGTGGTGGCGCGGCTGGAGCGGCTGGGGATCGACACCCTGGGAGCGCTGGCCGGCTTCCCCGAGCCGGCGCTGGTGGCCCAGTTCGGGCAGGACGGACGGGACGCCCTGGCGTGGGCCACGGGACGGCGGGTGGACCCGGTGCGCCCCCGGCACCGACCCCGCCCCATCCGGGTGACGCTGGACTTCTCCGCCCCGGCGGGTCGGGTGGAGACCCTGCACGCCGCCCTGGACCGCCTGCTGGAGCGGGCGCTGGCGCGCCCGGCCCGGCGGGGGCGGAGCGTGCGGGAGATGCGCGTCACGGGGCGCCTGGAGGGGGGCGGCTCCTGGGTCCTGGAAGCGGTCCCCCGGGAGCCCAGCGCCTCGGCGCGGGCGCTGGCCTTCCTGCTCCGCTCCCGCGTGGGGCTCGCCCCGCCGCGCCGGGCGGTGGAGGGGGTGATGCTCGAGTTGACGCGCTTCGGCCCCCCCACCTGCCAGGCGGAGCTCTTCGGGCGGAGCGAGCGGGACGGGCGGGCGGCGGCGGGGCGCACCCTCGCGGAGGGACGGGTGCCCCCGTCGCTGCGGGACGCGGTCCGGGAGCTGACGCTGCGCCTGGGAGACTCCCCCCTCTACCGGGTGGTGGAGCTGGACCCCTGGTCCCGCATCCCGGAGCGGCGCCACGCCCTGCTGCGCTTCGAGCCGTGAAGCGGGACCCGTCCGCCGCCAGGCCCCACTCCGGAGGCGGGACCGGCGCCCCCCGCTCCCGCGTGCGCCCCCTGGACGCCCCCCACGGGGTCACGGTCCACGCGGACCCCCATGGGAACCCGGTGGCGGTGCGGGTGGGACGCGCACGCCTGCGGGTGGAGGCAGTGCGGGAGCGCTGGCGCATCGACGACGAGTGGTGGCGCGCGCCCATCCACCGCGTCTACCACCAGGTGGTGCTGGAGGACGGGCGGGTCGCGACCCTCTACCGCGACCTGGTGGACGGCGGCTGGTACCTGCACGGCGGGCGGGTCGCCTCCATGCGGGGGACCGCGCCGGCACGGCGGCCCGCCCCGCCCCGACGGGTTGATCCC
>JAVVFC010000264.1:0-3163 GCA_032250975.1 Longimicrobiales bacterium
GGCGCGAGGCGACCTCGGGGAATACCCCGCCATAAGCCTGGTGGATGTCGATCTGGCTCGCCGTCACCAGCGCGCGGATGGCCCGCCCGTCGGCCACCAACGCCGCGGAGGTCTCGTCGCAGCTGGTCTCCAGACCCAGGACGACGGTCATGGGCGCGGGCCGCCCGGTCCGGCCGGGCGCTGCACGGTCACCGAGTCGGGCACGGCACGCGCCGAGATCAGGCCGGGGACCTCGAGCAGCGTGACGGGCACCCGGCGGGCCTCACCCGGCGCGAGACCCAGCAGCCGGCGCCCGTCCACGATGGGGCGGATCTGCTCCAGGGGGGCGGAGGCCAGGCGGGCGGGCGCCCCCGCCAGGCGCAGGGTCACGCTGTCCGGGCGCACCACCACCTCGAAGGCGGGGGCGTCGGCCACGCGCACCGCCACCCCCTCCACCACCCGCTCCTCGGCGGTCTCCACCCGCACGCCCACCGAGGCGCGCTGCGGCGTCACCAGCATGCTTCCCAGCCCGGAGGTGTCCACGGGCAGCTCCACGATCCCCGAGGCGCGCACCTCGCTCAGGCGCAGCGGCCGCAGCGGGATCGAGGTGAGCGGGTCCACCAGCCGTGCCGGCCCGCGCACCCGCGCCAGCACCGGATTCACGCCCAGCGGCGCGGCCAGGGCCAGGCCGGGCGGCAGGCGCCCCTCGGTGGGGACCGCGATGGGGAGCGAGCGGGAGCGGGCCTCCTCGAACGCCAGCCGCACCGAGCCCGGGACGATCTCCTCCACCACCACGCCGGGCGCCCCGGCCAGCACCACCCAGTCCCGTCTGAGCGAGACCACGGTGTCGGTCGAGGTCACGCGGTCCATGGGCACCCGCACCGTCGTGCCCTCGCGCGCCAGCCGGATGATCTCGCGCGTGGGCCCGGCCAGCCGCACCTGCACCATGGTCGGCTCCGGGGCACCGGCCTGCACCCAGTCCAGGTCCGCCACCTGCACGCGCACCGGCACCTGGGGCAGCACCTCGCCCCCCTGGGGGTTGCGGGGCACGATCGCCCACAGGAAGACCGCCCCCAGCAGCGCCAGGAGCTTGAGCGAGGCGTTGTGGGTCAGGATGCGGGGGACGACGCTCACGGCCCGCCCCCGGTCAGGAGTCCAGGAGTCGCCGGATCTGCTCCACGTACCGCGCGTCGTTCCAGTCCGTGCCGCCCGGGACCTTGCGGTAGATGAGGCCGTTGCGCCCGATCAGGAAGCTCTCCGGCAGCCCCGTGACCTGGTAGCTCCGCGCGATGGCCCCCGCGGGGTCGCGCAGGATGTCGAAGGTGAGGTCGAACTCCTCCACGAAGGCGTCCACGTCGCCGCCGATGTTGCCACCCCACCCCAGTCCGCCCACCGTGGACGCGTCCACGCTCACCGCCACGATCTGGAAGTCGGTATCCACGAGCGTCTGCGAGAGCGCCTCCATGGAGGGCATCTCCTCGCGGCAGGGCGGGCACCAGGTGGCCCAGATGTTGAGCAGCACGACCTTGCCGCGGTAGTCGTCCAGACTCCGCTGCTGCCCGTCCAGGGTGGCGGCCGTGAAGGCCGGGGCGGGCTCCCCGGCCATGACCGGCCGGTAGCTGTCGCGGCCCATCCACGCCGCCACCACCACGCCCGCCACGAAGAGGAGGGCGAAGATGTAGGGGCGCCGGGAGGGTCCGGAGGGGGGTTGGGGCTGGCTCTGCACCGCGTCCTCCATGGGGTCTGCCTCTGGTACCGTCGGGGAAATCTAACGATCCCCGCCGCGGCGTCCCACCACCAGCCGCACGGCCGTGCCCCGCTCCACGCGCGCGCCCGCCGGCGGGTCCTGCGTGACCACCCGGCCCTGGTCGCGGCCGAAGCGGAAAACCTCCTCCACCTCGCTCACCGCGAGCCCCAGCACGTTGAGTGAATCGCGCGCCACCGCCTCGGCCAGCCCCAGCAGGTCGGGCATCTCGACCGCGGGCGGTCCCAGGCTCACGCGCATCGCCACCGTCCCCGGCAGCGGCACCATCTCCCCCTCGGCGGGCGTCACTGAGAGGATGCGGCCCCGGGGCTCGGCGCTCTCCACCGAGTCCACCGTTACCGCGAAGCCGGTAGCGGCCAGCAGCGCCGCCGCCCGGTCCGGGCGCAGCCGCGCCACCGGGGGCACCGCGCGCCGCTCGGGCCCCAGGCCGACGGTCACCCGCACCGAGTCACCCGGGAGCGCCAGCTGGCCGGGCAGCGGCGACTGCCCCACCACCGTGCCGGAATCGGCGGCCGGGTAGTTCATCTCCTCGACCATGCCCAGGCTCAGGCCGACCCCGGCGAGCGCTTCGGCGGCGTCCGCCAGGGGGAGGGCGCGCAGGTCCGGCAGCGTGACCAGGTCCCGGGGGGGCGGAGCCGCGGGAAAGAGCAGGCGCGTGGCCACCCCGTAGCCCAGCACCCATCCCGCCAGCGCCAGTCCCGCTCCCCAGGCCAGGGCGCGGGCCGGGAAGCCGCCGCCCGCCCGGCGCCGCCCGCGCAGGCTCCGACCGCCGACGCCGCGCCGACGCCGCCCCGCGCCCGGCTTCCGCCGCCTGCTTCGTTTCAGTGAACTTCCCAGTCGCATCAACCGCTCCCGATTCCTCGTCCGCCGGGCTCCGGGGCCCGCGTCGCGCCGTCCGGCGCGCGCGCGCCCCGCCCCACCCTCATCAGCCGCGCCGCGAAGGCGCCGTCGAACCCCGTCTCCTGCGGCAGGCAGCGAAGCCAGCCCGCCTCGGCCACCTGGACCCCTCCGGCGGGGGGCGCCGGGGCGAAGTCGGGTGCCTCCGCCAGGAAGGCCTCCACCACCGCCTCGTTCTCCTCCGGCTCCAGGGTGCAGGTGCTGTACACCAGCACCCCGCCCGGGGGCACCACCCCCGCCCCCGCCCGCAGCAGCCGCGCCTGCACCCGGGCCATGGCCGCGGGCGCGTCCGGCGTCAGGCGCCAGCGCGCGTCGGGGTGGCGCCGGAGCGTCCCCGTGCCCGAGCAGGGCACGTCCAGCAGGGTCAGGTCGGCCCCGGCCACCGGAGGCGCCTCGGCCCGCGCCTGCACCACGCCCACCGGCAGCCCGGTGCGGCGCACGTTCTCTTGCAGGATCCGTACCCGGCCCCAGGACGGGTCCGCGGCCAGAACATACCGGGCGCCGCGGGCCAGTGACAGGGCC
>JAVVFC010000265.1:0-3161 GCA_032250975.1 Longimicrobiales bacterium
CCGGAGTCCGGCATGGCCCTGCACGCGACCCGACCCTTCCGCGCCCCCTCCTCCGCCTCCCGAAAGGCGCCGTCTCGTTCCGCTGCCCGTCTCGCGGTCGCCCTGGGCACCGCCGCCCTCGCCGCGGCCGCCTGCGACGCCCCCCCTGCCTTCACCCCTCCGTCCGGGGGCGCCGGGTCTTCCGCAGCCGCTGCTCCGGTCCCGGCGCCGGACTACACCCTGTCGTCCGAGAACACCCACGCCCGCTTCAGCGCCGCCATCCCGCCGGTGCTGCGGGTGCCGTCGGGCGCGGTCATCGAGGTCACCACCGAGGAGGCCTCCGACGGACAGTTCGAGCCGGGCTCCGGGTTGGAGGCGATGGTGAACCTGGACTTCGACCCCATCCACCCGCTGACCGGGCCCGTCTACGTGGAGGGCGCCGAGCCCGGTGACGTGCTGGCCGTGACCCTGCACGAGCTGGAGATCCTGGGGTGGGGGTGGAACGGCGTCTCGCCGGGCTTCGGCTTCCTGGCCGACGACTTCACCGAGCCCTACCTGCGCACCTACGAGATCGAGCCCGGCGCGACCGAGGTGGCCTTCAACGACCGCATCCGCATCCCGCTGGCCCCCTTCCCGGGCGTCATGGGCGTGGCGCCCGCCACCGAGGAGATGCTCTCCACCATCCCGCCGCGCGCCAACGGCGGGAACATGGACAACCGCTACCACACGGCCGGGACCACCGTCTACTTCCCGGTCTTCGTGGAGGGGGCCCTCTTCTCCATCGGCGACACCCACGCCGCCCAGGGCGACGGCGAGGTCTCGGGGACCGCGCTCGAGGCGCCCATGCGCATCGTCTACCAGGTGGAGGTGCTCAAGGACCACCGCCCCATCCAGGAGCCGGTGTACGAGACCGACGCCTACTACGCCACCACCGGCTTCGGCACCACCATCGACGAGGCCGCCCGCAAGGCCACCCGCTACATGATCGACTACCTGGTAGCCGAGCACGGCCTGACCCCTGTGGACGCCTACGCCCTGGCCTCCATGGCCGGGGACCTGAAGATTTCCGAGGCGGTGGACGTTCCCCACATGCTGGTGAGCATGCACATGTCCAAGTCGGTGCTGGGGATGCGGTGAGGGCGCGGGAGCCTGGGCGCCGGCGCGCCCGCCGGTGCCGCGCGTGGCGGTCCCGACTCCGGGCGGCGCCCCTCCCGCTCGCCCTCACCCTCGCGTCCGCGTGCGGCGACAGCGGCCCGCGCGCCGCCCCGGGCCCCGTGGTGCGGGACAGTGCCGGGGTCACCCTGGTCGAGAACCGCGCGACCGGCTGGGCCGAGGGTGCGGCGTGGTGGGTGGACGCGGCGCCCACCCTGGAGGTGGGGACGTTGGACGGTCCCGAGGAGACGCTCTTCGCGCGGCTGGCCGGCACCGCCCTCCGGAGCGACGGCGTGGTGCTGGTGGCGGATGCCGGGAGCGGGCGCGTCTCGGCCTTCGCCCCCGACGGGACCTTCCGCTGGTCGCAGGGGCGGCCCGGGGACGGGCCCGGGGAGTACCGGAGCGTGCAGACGCTGCGGGTGGTGACGGGGGACTCGGCGCTGGTCCACGACACCCAGTCCCGGCGCGTGACGGTTCTGGATCCGGACGGCGCCGTGGCCCGGACGTACCTGCCCGAGCTGTCGGAGGGCTCCTTCCGGAGCGACCCGATCGGGGAGGTGGCGCCGGGGGTCCTGGCGGCCGCCGGGGGCGTCGTGTTCCGGTCGGAGGACGTCGTCACCGCCGGGCGGGTGGAGCGGCCCCGGGCGCGCTAACTCCTCACCGGTCCCGAGGGCGGGATCCGGGACACCCTGCCCTCCCTCCCCGGGCGGGAGATGTGGATGGTCTCAGGCGGAGGCTCCATCTCGGTGCGGCCGGTCCCCTTCGCCCGCGATGCGGTGGCGGCGGCCGGGGCGGGGGTGGTCGTGATGGGGGTGACGGAGCGCCCCGAGTGGCGGGTGTGGGATGCGTCCGGAGCCCTCGTCCGGGTGATCCGCCTGGAGGTCCCGGAGCGCCCCGTCACCGATGCGGAGTGGAGCCGGGCCCGGGAGACCCAGCTGCCGGCCGACGCCGATGCCGCCGTCCGCGGCGCGCTGAGGGACCTCTACGAGTCCGTGCCCCGTCCCGACGGTTGGCCCGTCTTCTCCAACCTGATCGTGGACGACCGTGGCCACCTCTGGGTGGAGCGCTACGCGGTCCCGTGGGAGGAGGAGGGGCCGGGCCGCTGGTGGATCTTCGACCCCGCCGGCGTGCTCCTGGGCGAGGTGGCCGTTCCCGCGGGCTTCCGGGTGGATGGGGTGCGGGGCGAGTGGATGGTGGGGCGCTGGGAGGATGCGCTGGGGGTGGCGCGCGTCCGGGTGCATCGGATCGTCGGCCGGTAGCCGGCGTCACGACGCCGTCCGCAGGGCCTCCAGCGTCTCGAGGGCCGCGCCGCCCGCGATCCCGCGGCGGGCCATGAAGCCCAGGAAGCGCCGCAGCGCCCGCTCTCCCTCCGGGGTGCGGTCCGGTGCCAGGAGGGCGGCCGCCAGCGCGGGGGGCTGGCGCCGGAGCCACCCCTCGCCCACCTCGCGGGCGATGGCGGCCTCGCTGGCGCCCCGCTCCCGGAAGACCCGCTCCAGCGCCGCCTCCGCGACGGCGGCGTCCACGCCCTTGCCCTGGAGTTCGCGCTGCAGGGCCCGGCGACCCCGGGGGCGCAGGCGCAGGCGGTCGGCGACCCAGGCGCGCGCGAAGGCGGCGTCGTCCAGGTAGCCCCGCGCCTCCAACTCGCCCGCCACCCGGGACACGAGCGCCGCCGGGAACCCCTTCTTGCGCAGGCGTGTCTCCAGCTCCCGGCGGGCGCGGGCCCGGTGGGAGAGGAGGCGGAGGGCCGCCTCCCGGGCCTGCCAGAGGAGCGCCCCTTCCATGAGCCCGGCGCGGAGCTGCGCGTCCACCGGGTCCCCGGTGCGGAGTCCGGTAGCCAGAAAGTCCTCGGTGGCGAGGGTCAGTTCGGTGCCGTCCTCCAGCGCCACCGCGGTGCGTTCCCCGCCCGAGTGCCGCATCGACGAGGAACGCACCACCGGGGTGCACGACGAGGCGGTGACGGCGGCCCGGCTCTCCCAGTCCCATGCCCGGCAGCACTACCATCAAACGCTGCACGCCTACGCCCTCGACAC
>JAVVFC010000266.1:0-3110 GCA_032250975.1 Longimicrobiales bacterium
CCGCCGGCCGGTGCGCGGCGCGGCGCCCCGCCGGACGCCCGGCGTGGCGCCGCCCGGCTCCAGAACGCATATTCCGCCTTGCGGCGCCCCCACCGCAACGACCCCTGGAGGCCCCATGCCCCGCACCCCCGCCTACGACCGCACCGAAGCCCTCGACCACGCCGTGCGCGTCTTCTGGGAGAAGGGCTACTGGGACACCTCCATCGCCGACCTGGTCGAGGCCACCGGCGTGCAGCGCTACGGGCTCTACGCCTCGTTCGGCGACAAGCACGGGCTCTTCCTGGAGGCGCTCGAGCGCTACCACGATACGGTGCTGGCCGGGCTGCTGCGGGAGCTGGAGCGGCCGGGCGCCGCCCTGCCCGAGGTGGAGGCCTACCTGGAGCGGCTGGCCGCCATCGCGAAGCGCCCGGGCGCGTCGCGCGGATGCCTGATCTGCAACACGGCCGCCGAGCTGGGCGAGGACGACCCCGACGTGGCGGCGCGCGTGGGCGCCTACACCGGCCGCCTGACCGGCGCCTTCCGCGCCGCCCTCATCCGCGCCCGCGCGCTGGGCCAGGTGCCCGACGGCCTCAACGCCGACGAGGCCGCCCGCTTCCTGACCGGCGTGGTGGTGGGCGCCTCGGTCTACGCCCGCACCCCCCGCGGGGGCGAGGCCGTGCCGGCGCTGCTCACGGTGGCGGCGCGGGCGCTGCGGGGCTGAGGAATCGGGAGCGCGAGGGATGCGGGCGCGGGGCGCGTTGGGGATGCGGGCGCGGGGCGCGGCTGCGGGAGCCCTCCCGTCCCCGCTCCGCCGGCCCTACGACGACCGCGCCCGGCACCGTCCGCCAGCAGCGCGCCGGCGCCGGCGCCGTCTCCAATCTCCCAGGCCCCCTCAGTGCGCCGCCGCCGCCTCCTGCTCCTCCCTGCGGGCGTCGATGATCTTCTGGGCCTCGGCGTCCGGCACGAACTCGTAGCCCACGAACTCGCGGGCGTGGTGGGCGCGGCCCTGGGTCATGGCCCGCAGTGACGAGGCGTAGCGGTAGAGTTCGGCCTCGGGAATCTGGGCCGTGACGGTCGCGCGCCCGTCCACCGAGTCCATCCCCATGACGCGGCCGCGGCGCTGGCTGATGTCGCCCATGACGTCGCCCATGAACTCCTCGGGGGTGGTGACCCTCACCTGCATGATGGGCTCGAGCAGCTTGGGCGCGCACTGGGCGGACACGGTCTTGAAGGCGGTGGAGCCCGCGATCTGGAACGCGATGTCGGACGAGTCCACGGAGTGGTACGAGCCGTCGTAGACCTCGGCGGCGAAGTCCACCACGGGGAAGCCCGCCAGGATCCCCCGCGCCGACGCCACCTGGATCCCCTTGTCCACCGACGGGACGAACTTGCCCGGGATCACGCCACCCTTGATGGCGTCGATGAACTGGTACCCCTCGCCCCGGGGGAGCGGCTTGAGGCGGATGTGGCAGTCGCCGAACTGCCCGCGGCCGCCCGACTGCTTCTTGTGGCGCCCCTGCCCCTCGGCCTGCCGGGTGATGGTCTCGCGGTACGCGATCTTCGGCTGTTCGGTCTCCACCGAGACGTTGTACTTGCGCTTGAGCCGCTCGATCTGGATCTCCAGGTGCAGCTCGCCCAGCCCGCGTGCGATGGTCTGGTGCAGCTCCCCGTTGAACTCCGCGTGGAAGGTCGGATCCTCCTCGTGCAGCTTGGGCAGCACCTCACCCAGCTTGTCGTCGTCGTTGCGGGTCAGCCCCTTGAGCGCCATCGCGATGTCGGGCCTGGGGAAGGCGATCCGCTCCAGTTCCACCGGGGTGCCCTTGGCGCAGAGCGTGTCGTTGGTGTGCGTGTGCTTGAGCTTGGCCACCACCCCGATGTCGCCCGCGTGCAGGCGCGCCACCTCGACGCGCTCCTTCCCGAGCGGAATGGAGAGGTGGCCGAGCTTCTCGGGGTTGCCGTCGGCGGCGTTCATCACCTCGTCGCCGTTGGCCACCGTGCCCGAGAAGATCCGGAAGAAGGAGAGCTCGCCCACGTGCGGCTCGGTGGTGGTCTTGAAGACCAGCGCCGAGAACGTCTCGTCGTCCGCGGGCTTGAGCTTCAGCGTCTGGTCCAGCCCCGGCCGCCGCGCCTCCTCGCCCCCCGCCTCGCCCGGATGCGGAAAGAGCTCCACCATCTTCTTGAGCAGCGCGCGCGTGCCGTAGCACGTCTTGCCGCTGCCGCAGAAGAGTGGCACGAACTCGCCCCGGGCCATCCCCAGCGCCATCGCCTCGAGCACCTCCTCGCGCGAGAGCTCGCCGCCCTCCAGGTAGTGCTCCAGGAACTTCTCGTCGATGGTGGCCAGCCGCTCCTGCAACTCCGTCTCCCACGCCTCGAACTTCTCCGCGACTTCTTCGGGAATCGAGCCGTGGTCATACTCTCCCGTGCGCGTACCCTGCCGATAGTGGTGTGCGTGCTTCGAGAACAGGTTGACGATGCCGTGGAAGTCCTCACCCGCCCCTATGGGCACCTCTACCGGAATGACCTTGTCGGTGAGGTGGTTCTTGATGTCCCGGAAAACCTTGTCGAAGTCGGCGTGCTCCCGGTCCATCATGGAGACGAAGAGGATGCGCGGGATCCCCCGCGCCTCGCAGTACTCCCACACCTTCTCGGTGCCCACCTCCACGCCACTCGTGGCCCCGACGCAGATGACGGCCGCGTCCGCCACCCGCACCGCCGCCAGCGCCTCGCCCGTGAAATCCAGGAATCCCGGCGTGTCCAGCAGGTTGATCTTGGTGTCCAGCCACTCCGCGTAGGCCGGCGTCAGCTGGATCGAGATCCCGTGCGCCTCCTCCTCGGGGGTGTGCATCGTGATGGCGTGCCCCGACGCCGGGTCGTCGTGCTTCTTGGCGGTCCCGGATACCCAGCACAGCGCGTCGATCAGACTGCTCTTTCCCGACCCGCCGTGCCCCAGTACAGCCACGTTGCGGATCCTCTCCGTGGGGTATTCCTTCGCCGACGCCATGCAACCTCCGAGGGGTGGAGTGGTTCATTCCGTCTCGTATTCCCAGGCCCCGCGCCGCTCCGGGCGGGACGGGACGGGGGTCCCGGGACTCTACGGAGGGCGCAACGGCGCGGCAAGCGGGGGTTTTCCG
>JAVVFC010000267.1:0-3094 GCA_032250975.1 Longimicrobiales bacterium
AGAGGCCCCCCGTCGGCTGGACGGAAGGCCTCAATCGGGGCGGCCGGATTCGAACCGGCGACCCCCTGCTCCCAAAGCAGGTGCGCTACCGGGCTGCGCCACGCCCCGTTGTGGCCGGGAAGCTAAGGACTTTCCGGGCCGGGTGGTAGCGTGGAGGGCGAGGGGCCATCGAGGGAGTCGTGCCCTTCGACCCCCACGCTCACATGAAGTCCCTGCATCCGCCGAAGAAGAGTAGATTCAGGGCCCCAGACATGGGCATGAGAAAGTATGCGAAAACGCTTGCATTTCAGGTCGGTAGTGCGTATTATTCTTTCATACTCTATCACCCTGGAGGAGGTACGCATGGCGCTGCAAGCGCGACTGTCGGTTTCGGCTTCGGAAGTCGAAGTGATCAGCCCGGAGCTGGGGGTGGCCCGGGAGGACGGGCGTGTGGTGCTGTTCAACGGGGGCGGCCCGATCTTCATGTATCGGGAGGACGATGTCGAGGCCCAGCGTCTGGCGGTGGCGATGGTGAGTCAGCCGGCGTTGGACCTGGCGGCGCCCAAGCCGTTGGCCGAGGCGTTGGGGATCGCTCGGAGCATGGTGTTCGAATACCGGGAGCGCTACGAGGCGGGGGGCGCCGAGGCGCTGCGGACGAAGAAACCGGGGCCGAAGGGACCGCACAAGCTGACGGGCGAACGACGGGAGCGGGCGCAGGCGCTGTTGGACAAGGGCGAATCGAACCGTGCGGTGGCGCGGGCGGTGGAGTTGAGCGAGGGAACGATTCGCCAGGCGTTGAAGCAGGGACGACTGCGGGCCGCACAGCCGTCGAGCACGGGACCGGAGCGGACGGGGCCGAGGCAGCGCAGCGAGACGGATCGCACGAGCAAGGGCGGCGTGGCGGTCAAGCGGCTGGAGGAGCGGGCTCTGGCCGCGGTGGGCCGACTGACGGAAGCGGCGCCGTCGTTCGAGGCCGCCGAGAGCGTGGCCAGAGCCGGCGTGTTGGTGGCGCTGCCCGCAGTGGCGGCCCAGGGGCTCTACGCGGTGAGCCAGCAGGTCTACGGCGCCCTCAAGAACGGCTACTACGGGCTGAACGCGGTGCTCTCGACGCTGGTGTTCATGGCCCTGCTCCGGATCAAGAGCATGGAGCAGCTCCCCTCCCACGCACCGGGTGAGTTCGGGCTGGTGCTGGGCCTGGACCGTTCGCCGGAGATGAAGACGCTCAGGCGCAAGCTGGCCGAGCTGGGAGCGCGCGAACAGGCGCTCGAGCTCCAGGCGGCCTTCGCCGAGCGCTGGGCCACTGAGCAGCCGGATCTGGTGGGTTTCCTCTATGTGGACGGGCACGTGCGTCCCTACAACGGGCGCACCCACCGGCTGCCCAAGACGCATGTCCCCCGGCGACGGCTGTGTATGCCGGCCACGACCGATTACTGGGTCAACGACGCTTTCGCCGACCCGCTCTTCTTCGTGACGGCCCCGGGTAACGAGGGTCTGCTGGCGGTGCTCGAGGAGACGGTGCTGCCCGAGGTGCGCGAGCTCGCCCGAGAGCGCCGGGTGACGCTGGTCATGGACCGGGAGTGCTGGAGCCCGAAGAGCTTCGAGCGGTGGCACGAGAAAGGCTTCGACGTGATGACGTACCGCAAGGGCCGCTACGATCCCTGGCCGCGGGAAGAATTCACCGAGCACGCCCGCGCCGGCGACGTCCGCGGCATGAAGACCGGCGCCACCGGCAGGCAGGGCGAGGTCCACCATCTGGCCGAGCGGCCGCTCACGCTCTCCAATGGCTTCGAGGTGCGCGAGGTGCGTTGTCTCACCGAGAACGGCCATCAAACCTCGATCGTGACGACCCGAACGGACCTGTCCGTGCTCGCCGTCGCCGAGCGTATGTTCTCGCGCTGGCGCCAGGAGAACTTCTTTCGCTACATGCGGCACGAGTTCGCCCTCGATCACCTGCCGACCTATACGGTCGAGCCCGCGGATCCGCACCGCTTGGTCCCCAACCCGGCGAAGAAGGAAAAGAAGAAGGAACTCGCCGGCCTGCGCAGCGAACTGCGCCGCCTCAAGCAAGCGCTCGGTGAGCGGGCGCTCGACGACGACGTCCCCAGTGAGGCCGCCGAACTCCGCCTTCGTGCGCGGGAGGCGCAGAGCAGGCTAGAGCAGCTCCACGACGCGTACAAGGCGCTCCCCACGCACGTGCCCGTCGCCCAGACCCAGGACCCCGAGAGCGTCGTGCGCCTCGAGCGGGAGCGTAAAACGCTGATCGACCAAACAAAGATGGTTGCCTACCGAGCCGAGACCGAACTCGCCAGCCTCGTCGGACCCCTCCTCGGTCACCACCATGACGACGAGGCTCGCTCCTTCCTACGTCAGGTCTTCCAGCTTCCCGCCGATCTCCTGCCCGACCCCGATGCCGGCACCCTCGTCGTCCGCTTACACGGCATGGCCAACTGGCGCTCCAACCGCGCCCTCACCGAACTCTGCAACTTTCTCAATACCTACGAAACCGTCTATCCCGGCACCGATCTGCGCCTCATCCTCGAAGCCCCAGCGTCCGATCCATGACTGCGCATGTCTGGGGCCCTGAGGTTCCGCCGCTCGGTGTGCCGCTGGGCGAACCAGAGGCGGCGGGCTGCGGCGTCCACGGGATCCTCGGCGCGGGTCAGGAGGTCCGCGGTGTCGATGACCAGGGCCACGGTGGCGTGGCCGTGGCGGCGGTAGCGGAGGAGGTTGGGCGAGAAGGTGTTGTTCTGGAGGCTGGTGACGCCGACGATGAGGGCGTCGTGGGGGACCTTCACCCGCTTCCTGGGGATGCGCCGCCGGGTGAGGTCCTGCGCCGCCCGGCCCACGGAGAGCAGCTCGTCGAGGAGCATGAGCCGCGCCCGCCTCCCGCTCCGGGGCGGGAGCCACGCAGCGGTGCGTCCCCGGGCCAGGAGGCCCACGCGGTCCTGGGCCCTGAGGTGCATGGAGGCCACCGCCCAGGTGGCCCGGGCCGCCCACAGTTTGGGGCCTTCCTTGAGGTTGACCAGATAAACCAGGTGCAGCCCCGTCGCCAGCAGGTAGGCGACCGCCGCAGCCTCCAGCAGCCAGACGTTCATCGTCCCTCCGGATGGAGACC
>JAVVFC010000268.1:0-3093 GCA_032250975.1 Longimicrobiales bacterium
GCAGCGGTCCCCCTCCTGGTGGCCGTAGGTGTCGTTCACGTCCTTGAAATGGTCCAGGTCCACCAGCAGGAGGCTCAACGGCTTCTCACTTCGCCGGGTGCGGGACCACTCGCGGTCCAGGACGTTCTCGAAGTAGCGGCGGTTGGCGAGCCCCGTCAGATCGTCGGTGTGCGCCATGCGCTCCAGGGTCCGCGTCCGGGCGGACAGAGCGAGATGGGTCTGGAGCCGCGCAAGCAGGACCGAGTCGGCGAAGGGCTTGGTGACGAAGTCCCGGGCCCCCGCGTCGAGGCAGTGGGCCTCCAGCGCCGGGTTGTGGTCGGCCGTGAGAAAGATCACCGGAATCTCGGAGGTGGCGGGATCGGCCTGAAGCCGGCGGCACACTTCGAGCCCGTCCACATCGGGGAGGTGGTGGTCCAGGAGGATCAGATCTGGGGCCCTCAGGGCCAACTCGAGAGCCTCCTGCCCGGTGGTCCCGGAAAGCACGTCACACCCCGCCTGCCCCAGGATCTCCTGAATGAGCCGGAGGGTCGCGGGCTCGTCATCGACGGCCAGGACCCGGATCCGCCTTCCGGGCTCAGTAGGGAGCACGGGAGGAAACCCTTGCTGTGGTGTCCAGCATCGCATGGTCGCTGCTCCGAGGCGTTGTGGGATCGGGATGCGGGTGCCGTGGCCAATCATCCGAAAAGTCGTCTTCCGGGGCAACGATGGAGCGTCGCGGGCCCGTGCGGCGCGCCTGTCGCGGCCACCCCTTACCTTCCTGTGCATGACCCAGCGGATCTTCCTGCCCTGGACCCGGCCGCTCCTGCCCCAGGCCGCCCGCCGGCTGGTGGAGCACTACGCATCCGGTCCCACCCCCGGACCCGGGACCCCGCCCGGGCCCGGCGGGCCGCACGTCCGTATGGAGGGTGCGGTCGTGGTGGTGCCTGGCGCCCGAGCCGGGCGGCGTCTCAAGGAGCTGCTGCTGGAGGCGGCGGAGGAACGGGGCGTGGGGCTCGTGCCGCCCCGGGTCGTAACGCTGGGCGCGCTCCCCGAGCTCCTCTACGTCCCGGGTCCGCCCGCGGCCTCGGCGGCGGTGCGGAGGCTGGCGTGGGTGGCGGCGTTCCGGGTGAGCGCGGCCACGCCGGGAGCGCGCGCGCGCCTGGAGCGCGTCTTCGCGGCGATCCCGGTCGGGGAGGTGGCGGCCTGGCTCCCGCTGGCGCGCGAGGGCGCGCGCCTGGCCCGCACGGTGGCCGCCGCGGGGCTGCGGTTCCGGGACGTGGCCGCCCGCTGCGCCGCGTCTCCGCTCTACGACGATGCCGCACGGTGGCGGGTGCTGGCCGAAGTACAGGCGCGCTACGAGGCGCGCCTGACCGCGCTCGGGTACCGGGACCCGGACCTGGGGCGCATGGCGGCGCTCGAGTCGGGGGCGGTGCGTCTGCCCGGCGACGTGTGGCTGGTGGGTGTGGCGGAGCTGCCCGGCGTGGTGCGCCGGATGCTCGCCGCCGCGGCGGACGCCGGCGGGGGGGGATCCGTGCGTGCGCTCGTGCACGGCCCCGAGGGCGGCGAGGCGCTCTTCGACGCGCTGGGGTGTGTGCAGCCTGAGGTGTGGGAGACCTGGGAGTTGCCGGTGCGGGACGAGGAGATCCGGGTGGTGGACGGCCCCGCGGATCAGGCGGAGGCGGTGGCTGCGATCCTGGGAGAGCTGGGTGGGCGCTGGGCGCCCGACGAGATCGCTCTGGGCGTACCGGCTCCCGAGGTGGTGCCGGCGTTGGCCGACCGGCTGCCGCGCGGGGGGGTGGCGGTCCGGGACGCGGCCGGGAGGGCGTTGGCCGCGACCGGCCCCTGTCGGCTGCTGGCGGCGGCGGCCGAGTATCTCCCCGAGCGGCGCTACGACGCGGCCGCTGCCCTGCTTCGCCACCCGGACCTGGCGCCGGCCCTGGAGGCGGAGGGTGGCCTGGACGGGGACTGGATCACCCGGGTGGACCTCTGGTACGCGCGTCATCTGCCGGAGCGGGTGCCGGAGCCTGTGCCGAACTGGGTGCCGGAGCGGGTACCGGGGCCTGTGCCGGAGCGGGGTGCCGGGAGGAGCTCCCGGGAGGAGGCGGATGTCGCCCCGGTGCTGGGCCGGCTGGCGGCGCTGCTGGCCCCGCTCACGGGCCCGCCGCGGGCGCTTCCCGAGTGGGTGGAGCCGATCCTGGCGTTTCTGCGCGACGTCTACCGCCACCATGGCCTCTCGGAGGCCCGCGAGCGCGACCGCCAGCTGGTCCGGGCGCTGACCGCGCTGCGCTGGGCGGTGGAGCCCCTGGCCCGGATCCCCGTCGCCCTGGACGTGCGCTGCGACGCCGCCACCGCCCTCCGGCTGATCCTGGAGGAGGCGGCGTCGGTGCGGCTCCCGCCGCCCCCCCGGGACGACGCGGTCGAGATGCTGGGGTGGCTGGAGCTCCATCTGGACGACAGCGCCGTCACCGTGGTGACGGGTGTCAACGAGGGCGCGCTGCCCGAAAGTGTGCGGGGCGACCCCTTCCTCCCGGATTCCCTGCGCCGACTGCTCGGGATCGAGGACAATCGCCAGCGCCACGCGCGCGACGTCTACCGCCTGGCCGCGATGTATCACTCGCGGGCCGTCCTCCGGCTGGTGGCGGGCCGCCGGAGCGCCGAGGGCGATCCGCTCCGCCCCTCGCGCCTGCTCTTCGCCACCGACGAGGAGGCGGTGGTGCGGCGAGTGCGCCACTTCTTCGGCGCGCCGGAGCCCGATCCGGTACCGGGTGTTGCCCCGGCTCTGCCCGCCGCCCTCCGGCCGACGCCCCCCGCCAGCGCGTTCCTCCTCCCGCCCGAGGGATCCCTCCGCCTGGATCCGTTCCCGGACACCATCGGGGTCACCGACTTCGCCCGCATCCTGGCCGACCCCTATGCCTGGGTGCTCGCGCGGCTGCGGGGGCTGCAGGTCGTGGAGGATGCCCAGCTGGAGATGGACGGCGCCGTGTTCGGGTCTCTGGCCCACCAGGTCCTGCAGGGCTTCGGCGAGCGCGAGCGCCGCCGGCACGAGGAGGGCACCGTGCTCACCGACCCCGAGGCCGTCTGGCGGGAGCTGGAGCGAGCGCTGGAGGGGAGCGT
>JAVVFC010000269.1:0-3059 GCA_032250975.1 Longimicrobiales bacterium
GGCCTCCTCATGGCGGTGGCGGGATACGTGCTCGGCATCTACGGCGCGCTGGGCGCCGCCTGGTTGCTGGGAGTGGTGGGCGGCGGGTGAGGGACGTCCAGAGCTGAGGAGGGGGAGCGCTTCGGGCTACTCGAAGCGCTCCCCCCGCAGCTTCAGTTCGGCATGGCAGGACGCGCACTCCTTCAGGATGGACCCGAAGTGGTCGGCCCGGCCCGAAGCGTCCTCCACCTCCATCGCCTGCCGACCCGCGTCGTGCATACGGGCCGCCATGAGCGCCACCTCGGGCGAGAACCCCTCCGCCGACACCGACTGCTCCGCCAGTACGCGGGCACCGGCCTGCCACCGCTCCGTGGAGGGCACAATCAACCCCTCCCACATTCGGTCCACCGCCCAGGTGTGCAGCAGCATGTGGTACTGGGTGCCCTCGGAGCCCACCGTGGGCGCACGCGTCCCCCCTTCCGGCCGGGGCCCGTAGCTCCCGCGCACGTGGCACGCCCCGCACGCCGCCGCCATCCGCCCGGCCGCCTCCGCCGCGTGCGGGAAGGTCGACGCCGCGGCCACGGCGCGCGCCTCGTCCCGCATCCGGTTCAGGTAGGGCCCCGCGTCGGCCGGAAGCCCGGGTATCTGCTCCACCTCCGCGATGCGCCCGGCGGCCCGCCGGGCGATCGGCAGGTCGCCGGTCACCATCGCCCGCTGAAGCACGTTGGCCGCCTCCCAGTGCTGCCGCATGGGCAGAACCGCGGGCGACGAAGCGGTGCTCCCCGCACCGCAGGAGATCGTCCCCAGCGTGAGGACGGCGGCGCCGAGCGGCGCGAAGATCCGGAGGGGTCTCATAGGTGCGCCTCCTTGTCCGAGTGACCCTCCTTCAAGCTTCGGGAGGCAACCCTTCCGAGGCGAGACGCACACCTCCTGAACTTCCCGTAGGGGATTCTCCTACAGGCCCTCCGGGCTTCCTCCCTCCAGCACCGCTTCGAGGTCGGCGAGCGCCACCACCGGAGCCGCGAGTTCCGCGCCCGCCGGGGTGCGCTCCGTCACCAGCCTGACGCGCACGGTGTCTCCCGGGAGGAGTGCCCGCTCCAGCCCGGTGAGCATCACGTGGATCCCCCCGGGGCGCAGCCGGACCACATCGCCGGGCGCCAGCTCCACCGCCTCCAGGGGCGCCATCCGCATCACCCCGTCCTCGATTCGCGTCTCGTGGAGGGTGGCCTCCGCTCCCGCCGCCACGAACCCGGTCACGCGCACCGGATCGGGTCCGGAGTTGCGGAGCGTCAGGTAGAGCGCCGCCCGATCCGGCAGGGTGGACGCCCCCACCGCGGGGTGCGCAACGTCGACGCCGTCCACCGCCAGCCACCCCGACCCGCCACCCGACCCGCCACACCCGGCCGCCAGCACGAGCGGCAGGAGGAGCACCGTGGCCACCCGACCCGCCCGCGCCCCCGCACCCTTCCCCGCACCGCCCCCCGGGCCCTCGGACTGCCGGTACCACCGGAAGAAGAGGATGCTGATGGCGGTCCACAGCACCACCGCCCCCCCCATCTTCATCAGCAGCCCGGCCAGCAGCTGGTCGTCGCGGGTCGAAAGCCCCGAGACGGGCGGCGCCAGCTCGTAGACCGCGTACAGGGGGAGCGGCGAGAAGGTCAGGTAGGCGAACACGCCCGTGTTCACCAGCGTCGCCACGATCAGGTACCCCACCTTGGCGGGCTCCCGCAGCCAGGGACGATCCGGCTCCGGGGCCACCACCGGCCACCAGAACACCACCCCGGACAGCAGCCAGACCACGTCCAGCAGAAACGAACCCGCCTGGCTCACCATCAGCGTGTCCACGACCGGCGGCCAGTGCGTCCACGCCATGAGCGCCACGAATACCGCCACCGCCGGGATGGGGTGGGTGAGCGCCCGCAGCAGCGGCGCCGGCCGGCTCGCCGCCAGCGCCCGGTACAGTCCGCGGGGAAGCCCCAGCAGCAGCAGCGGGGGCGCGATGAGCGCGATGAGCAGGTACTGCACCATGTGCACGCTCGCCAGATAGCCTGCCCCCAGCGCCCCCACCGGCCAGTCCAGCGCGATCCAGAGCGCAGCCGTGCCGAGCGCGAACATCCACCCGCGGAAGCGTGCCCGGTCGGCCTCCGGCCAGCGGGCCCGCAGGAGCCGGTACCCGCCCGCCAGCGCCAGCACGAAGAGCCAGACGCCCGGGTACGCCTGCCAGCTCCACGTCCAGGGCACCCCCTGGGCCGCGCACCACCACTGCACGGTCAGCCCCCCTCGGAATGGACGGGCATGGGCCACTCGCCCCGTACCAGGCGCGGCAGGTCCCTCCGCCAGTCCTGCTGCCGGGTACCCCACGGGTAGGCGGCGCGCGCGCGCCCCGCCTCGTCGAAGACCAGCACCTGCGAAGCGTGCCCCACGAAGTACGACTCCGGCCCGGCGCCCGGATCCACCACCGAGAAGGGGATCTCCAGCGCCTCCTCGAGCGCGTTCACCTGCTCGCGCGTGGGCCGCAGACCCACGAAGTCCCCGTGCAGGGCGCCCAGCCACTCCCGCAGCCGCTCGGGCGTGTCCCTCTCCGGATCGGCCGTCACGAAGAGCGTGCGCACCCGGGGCGCCACCTCCAGCGGGTAGTCGCGCAGCACCGCGCCCAGGTTGGCCAGCTGCACCGGACACACGTCCGGGCAGTAGGTGTACCCGACGAAGAGGAGTGTGATGTGCCCGCTCCCCTCCGCCCGCAGGTCGTAGGGCTCACCGTGCATGTCCGGCAGCACGACGTCCGGCAGCGTCACGTAGCCGTCCAGCGCCCGGGCCGCGAACGCTTCCCGGTCCACCGGCTCCCGCGCGCCGCACGCCCCCGCCGCCACGACCATCAGCCCCGCCACGAGGCACCGCATCCGTCTGATATTTCGCATGGTGGCCCTTCTACCTCCGCCCCTTCCCGCCGTTCCTTGCGTGCGCCCCGGCGCCCCGCCCATTCTCCGGAACCCCGACCGCCCCCCTCCCGCTCCCCTCCCGCCGCCGTCCTCTACCATGCTCCGACGCGCCCCCCGAACGGCCCCTCGAACGGCCCCCCG
>JAVVFC010000026.1:0-23060 GCA_032250975.1 Longimicrobiales bacterium
GAAAGTGGGGGGTGGGTCCCCGGGGAGCCAGGTCCCGGGGGAGCCAGGTTGTGGGGGGTTCCGGGTGCTAACCGAAGTAGTCGGGCTCGTTCCCGGGGCGCCACTTGATGTTGCACCCCACGGACGGGGTCTGCTGCGGGGGCGGGGCCTCTCCGGCGAGCACCGCATCCACCGCCCGGCGCAGATCCCGACCGGTCACGGGCTCGTCGGTGGAGGGGCGGGCGTCGTCGAACTGGCCCCGGTAGAACAGACGGTGGTCGCGGTCGAAGAGGAAGAAGTCGGGGGTGCAGGCGGCCCGGTACGCCCGCGCGACCCGCTGCGTGTGGTCGAAGAGGTAGGGGAAGGGGTAGTCCTTGCGGTTGGCGAGCTCGCGCATGGCCTCGGGCGCGTCGTCGGGATAGCGCTCCGGGTCGTTGGCGCTGATGGCCACCACTTCGAGCCCCATGGGCAGGTAGGCGCGCGCGAAGTCCAGGAAGGCGTCCTCGATGTGCTTGACGAAGGGGCAGTGGTTGCACCAGAAGACGACCAGCAGCGCGGGCGCCTCCCGGAAGTCGGCCAGGCGCACGGTGCGGCCGGTGACCGCGTCCGGAAGGGCGAAGTCGGGGGCGGCGAGCCCCAGGTCGGGCATGGTGGAGGGCGTTCGGGCCATGGGGGTCCTCCCGGTCGTTGCGAGGTGCGGGTTCGGACGGGAAATCTAACCCCCTCCCGGCCCCTCCAACCCCCCTCGCGGGGATGCCGGACCCGCACAAGGGGCTCCGGGTACCCCTCCGGTATGCGCGTCGTCTCGCTTGCCTGCTCCAACACCGAGATCGTACACGCCCTCGGGTGCGGCTCCATGCTCGTGGGGGTGGACGACCACTCCGACTGGCCGGAGGCGCTGGTGGCGCCGCTCCCCCGGGTGGGCCCCGACCTGGACATCGACGTGGCGCGGGTGGCGGCGCTCGAGCCGGATCTGGTGCTGGCCACCCTGACCGTGCCCGGCCACGAGCGGGTGGTGGCCCGGCTCGAGGAGGCGGGTCTGCCGTTCGTCGCGCCCGAGCCGGTCTCGGTGGCCGACGTGTACCGGGACGTCCGCCACATCGCGGGGCTGCTGGGGGTGCCGGAGCGCGGCGAGGCGCTGGTGGCGGAGATGACCCGCGAGCTGGGGGATGGACGGGTGCCGGAACCCGGCCCGGCGGCCCCGTCGGTGCTCATTCAGTGGTGGCCCCGACCGGTGATCGCGCCCGGGCGGCGGAGCTGGGCGCACGAGGTGCTGGCGCTGGCCGGTGGCCGCAATCCGCTGGGGGGTGAGGCGGTCAAGAGCCGGCCCCTGGAGACGCGCGAGGTGGTGGAGATGGCGCCCGACGCCATCGTGCTCTCGTGGTGCGGCGTACACCCCGATAAGTACCGCCCCGACGTGGTCCTGGGGAATCCGGACTTCGCCGCGGTGCCCGCGGTGCGGAGGGGACAGGTGCACTGCGTGGGCGAGCCCTTCCTGGGGCGCCCCGGACCGCGGCTGGTGGAGGGCGTACGGGCGCTGCGCGCGGTGGTGGCGGCGTGCGTCGCGGATCCCCCCCCGGCGGCATAGATTCCCGGGGATCGAATCCCTGGGCCGCCGCACCGCTGGACGGCCCGCATCCACTCCGGGCCATGATCCCACGCCTCCTCCTGACGGCTCTGCTGGTGCTGGCGCCGCCCGTGCCGGTCGCGAGCCTGGGCTCGAGTCCGGCGCGGGGCCATGCCGGTGCGGTACAGGAGGCACCCGACTCCGCCGCGGTCCGGCAGGAGGCACCCGACTCCGCGCTGGTGGCTGACAGCACGATCGCCATCCTGGAGCGCCGACTGGCGGAGCTGGAGGCGTCCAACGACTCGCTGCGCAACACCATCCTGGGCCTCGTCGCGCTCCAGGCCGCGGGCGCGCAGCGGCGTGCGCAGCCGGCCGACTCGGCGGGCACGCCCGCCGAGATCCTGGGGCGCGGGGCGCGCGAGGTGCGCCACTGGGGGGTGCGCATCGTCCTGACGCTGATCTTCCTGGCGGCGGTGGCCGGGCTGATCCGGGCGCTGGTGTGGGTGCTGGAGCGGCTCGCCGAGCGGAACGCCAAGCGGCGGCTGGCCTTCAAGCGGCTGGTTCCGGTGAGCCGCATCCTGATCTGGGCGCTGGCCTTCCCCTTCGCGGGGCTGGTGATCCTCAACTTCGACGCCCAGGGGCTGGTGGCGGCGGGCGCCGCCGTGGGTGTGGCGGTGGGCTTCGCCGCGCAGGACATCCTCAAGAACATCTTCGGCGGCATCATCGTCCTCTTCGACCAGCCCTTCCAGGTGGGGGACAAGATCTCGGTGCACGGCACCTACGGCGAGGTGGTGAACATCGGGCTCCGCTCCACCCGACTGGTGACCCCGGACGACAATCTGGTGACGGTGCCCAACGCCCAGGTGGTGGGCGACCAGGTGGCCAACGCCAACGCGGGCGAGCTGAACTGCCAGGTGGTGACGGAGCTCCACCTGCCCGGGTGGGCGGACGAGGCGGAGGCCCGGCGCCTCGCCTTCCAGGCCGCCGTCTCCTCGCCCTACGTCTACCTGAACAAGCCGGTGGTGGTGCTGGTCGAGGACGCCTTCGACAAGGCGTTCTACCTGCGCCTGAAGGTGAAGGCGTACGTGCTCGATCCCCGTCACGAGTTCGCGTTCAGGAGCGACGTGACCCTGCGCGCCCGGGCGGCCTTCCGCGAGGCCGGGCTGCTGGCTGCGGACGGTACCGGGATCCGCGAAGGGGATCCCGCGCCGGTGGCGGAGGGCGGGGAGGCCGAATCGTGACGGCCCGCCGGACGGGCCCGCCGGAGGAGGCGCTGCGCGCCGGCGAGGAGACGGTCCGGGAGGGGCTGGCCTCGCTGGAGGCGGGGGTCGGCGCGGCGCTGGACCGGCTGGAGCAGTCCCTTTCCGGGAACGCCGCGGAGCCGCTGGACCGGGCGCTCGCCGCCGCGCGCGACGCCCACCGGGCGCTGGTGCGGGAGGCGGGGCTGGCCCCGGATCCGGCGCGGGAGGCGGGGTGCGCCGCCCGCCCGCGGGCGCTCGCTGCCTACCGCGAGGGGGTGGCCCGGGACGTGGTGGGCCCGCTCCTCCGCACCCTGGAGCGTCACCCACCGCCCACCGCGGTGGAGGCCGCCTGGGAGGGGTTTCTGCGGGAGGTCGAGGCGCGCGCCGCGGCTCTTCCCGAGCGCGTGCTCCGCGCTGAGCCCGCCGACCTCTTCGTGCGGCTGCCCGGAGACGGAGCCTGGACCCGGCTGGTGAAGGGGTGGGTGCGCGCGGGACGGGGCGTGACGGGGATCTTCCGCCGGCGGGGGGCCCGCCCGCAGGAGGTCGCCCTGCGGGCCCTGGCGCTGCGGCACCTGCGAAGCGGCGCCATGCCGGGTGCGGTGGATCTGGCCGTCTCCCTGCAGCGGCGCCACGCCCGGGCCGCGGGCGCGCTCGAGGAGGCGGTGGGCCGCTGGCTGTGCGACTGGTTCCCGCTCGAGGATGCCGCGCACCCGCCCGCGGGCCACCTCTCGCCGGACGCGTCGGAGGCGCTCGCCGCGCTGCGGGGGCGACTGGACCCCATGCTGCGGGAGTTGGGGCTGGTGGAGGAGGAGGCCGCGGAGGGGGAGGGCGAGGCGGCGGCGGACGGCGACGACGGGGGCGACAGCGCGGGCGACGGCGGGGGCGACCCCGACGGCGACCGCGGGGGAAGCGTGGCCGGAACCGGGGCCGCCGGAACCGGTGACGGCGGCACGCCCCGGACGACCCCGGAGGAGGGCGCGGGCGCCACCCCCGCCGAGGTGGCGCACGCACTTCAGCGGGCCCTGGACGACCTGGTGGAGGGCAGGGAGGCGGCGGCGACGGACGGGACACCGAGGGAGGAGGCGGCCCGCACCGCGGAGCGAGCGCTGCTGCGGGTACGGGCGGCGGCACGGGTGAGCGGGACCTCGCTCGCCACCCGCCCGCCGCGCGGGGAGGCGGACCGTCTGGTCCGGCTGCGGGCACGCATGGAGCGGCAGGCTGAGTTGTGGCGCCAGTGGCACGAGGCGGCGGCCGGGCGCCTGCGTCTGGCCGCGGCCGTGCTCGACTTCCGCGCCACCGTGGACCAGACCCTCACCCGCATGTACGACGAGGTGCTGGCACGGGCGGTCCTGGAGCCGGGGGAGCGGCTGGCCGCGGGCCGGGACGCGCTGCTCGGGCTGCGGGACGCGACTCCCGGGCCCGAATCCCCCTCCGGTGGGGGTTCGGCGCCGGAGCCGGAGGACGCGCGCGCGGCGATGGCCGCCGAGGTGGAGGCCCTGCTGACGCGCGCGCGGGCGGCGCTCGAGGCCGAGGTGCTGGAGCCGCTCGCCCCGGACGCGCTGCAGGCCGAAGTGCGTCGGGCCGCGGACCGCGCCGCCGAGGCGCTGGCCGACGCCCTCCGTTCGCTGCCGGAGCGGATCGAGGTGCATGCGCTGCGCGCGGCGGGCGCGGGCACGGCGCCCGATCCGGAGCGGCCGACCCGGCGCGTCACGCCCCAGGAGGCGGCGCGCCAGGCGCTGGACGCGCTCCAGCTGGAGTCGCTCCGCATCTCGGTGGCGCCCCTGCTCGATGCCCTGCGTGAGGCGGGCGCGGCGTGTGCCGGGGTGCCCGGCGTGGTCGAGTACAACCTGGAGACGGCGCGCTCGGAGCTGCTGGCCGAGGAGCCGGACACCGTGCTCGAGGACGCGCGCATCCTGGTGGTGCAGGGACTCGAGCGCTCGGCGCGGGCGCTGGAACAGGTGTCGGCCGAGCTCCTCCCCCCGTACGACGAGTTCGGCGTGCGGGCCCACGGAGTGATCCACCGCGCCCTGACGCAGGCCCACGAGCGTCTGACCGCTGAGGGGGCGGTGCAGGAGCAGATCCGCGACCTGCGCAGCCGGCTGCAGGCCCGGGCACAGGAGCTGCTCCGGTGGGGCGGCACGCGCTGGGTTGCGGTGCGCCGGCGCCTTTCGCACCTGATGGGGCGGGGCCGGGTGCGGATCCTGCGTCTGGTCCGGCGCGGACGTGCAGCGCTGGTGGCGGAGGCGGCTCAGGAGGGCGAGGCCGAGCGGGCGCTGGAAGTGATCCGGAGCGTTCCCGCCCTGCTCGAGCCGCTCCCCCTTGTCTATCGTCGCCTGTTCGCCTTCCAGCCGGTGAGCGACCCCGCCCTGCTGGTGGGGCGGGAGGAGGAGAAGGCGTGGGTGTCCCGCCGCTTCAACGCCTGGGCGGAGGGCGTGCACGTGCCCTCGGTGCTGGTGGGGCCCCTGACGGTGGGCCACACCAGCCTCTTCAACGTGCTGGCCGCCAGCCTCTTCCGGGAGGCGCGCATGGTCCGCCTCACCTTCCCCGACCGGTGCCGCACCCTGGAGGCGGTGGCGGAGCGGGTGCACGCCGTGCTCGCGGAGGCGGGCGTGATGGAGGCGGCGGGGGACGGCGCCTCCCTGGAGCGCCTGGCGCGCGCGCTGCTGGACGCCCCGCGCGCCGCCGATGGCGCGCCCGACCCGCCCCCACCCCTGGTGGTGCTCACGGAGGGGCTCTCGCACCTCTTCCTGCGCATCCCCGGGGGCGCGGCCCCGCTCGAGCGCTTCCTGGAGTTCCAGGCGCGCACCTCGCCCGCGGTCTTCTGGCTGTCGGGCGCATCGCGCCCCCTCTGGAAGCTGCTGGAGAAGCTCGAGCCGCGCGCCACCGCGCTCGTCACCACCGGTCCGGTCTCCACCCTGGAGCGCGACGATCTGGAGGCTGCGCTGATGGTACGCCATCAGCGCAGCGGGGTCCCGCTAGAGTTCCTGGCGCCCGAGGACGCCAATCCACTGCTGCGCCGGCGCCTGCGCCGCGCTAACGACGAGCCGGCCCGGGAGGCGCTGCTGCGTGAGGAGTACTTCGACCGCCTGTTCCGCGCCAGCCAGGGGAACGTGGCCATGGCCATCCTGCTCTGGCTCAAGTCGGCCGACTTCTCCGCCCAGGAGGGGTGGCTGCAGTTGCGCCCTCCCCGGCCGCTCAGCTTCGGCTTCCTGGAAGCGCTCGACCTGGGACTCGACTTCGCCCTCAAGGCCTTCCTGGAACACGGCAGCCTCACGCTGGAAGAGTATACGGCCGTCTTCGCCGTGCCGGAGGACGACGCCTATCAGGCGCTCGAGGCCCTGCGTGGCCGCTCCCTGCTGGAGCGGCTGGACGCCGCGGGCGGCATCCCCCGCCCCGCCGCGTGCATCGAGTCCGGCGTCCGCTATCGGATCCCCCCCCTGTTGAGCCAGGTCGTCTCGCGCTATCTGCAGAACCACAACATCCTGCACTGACGGACTCTCACGGGATGGGCGCCCGCCCGTGGGGGTGGCGCACCGGCGCAGATTTCACCACACTTGTGCGCCTGCATATTAATTCACCTGTATTGCATACGAGAGGTGCGACGTGAGCGGATCCGGGGCGAACCGCGCCAACGGGGACGGCCGCAAGGTCGTCCTGGCCTACAGCGGCGGCCTGGACACCGCCTGCATCCTGAAGGACCTGCTGATGCGCGGCTACGAGGTGATCGCCTACGTGGCCGACGTGGGGCAGCAGGAGGACTTCCGGGACGTGGCCGAGCGGGCGCGGGCCACCGGCGCCAGCAAGGTGTTCGTGGAGGACCTCAAGCGGGACTTCGTCACCGAGTTCATCTTTCCCGCCATCGCCGGGAACGCGGTCTACGAGAACCGCTACCTGCTGGGCACCGCCCTCGCCCGGCCGGTGATCGCGCGCCGGCAGGTGGAGATCGCCCTGGACGAGGGGGCGCACGCGGTCGCCCACGGCGCCACCGGAAAGGGGAACGACCAGGTCCGCTTCGAGATGGCCTTCGCCGCGCTGGCCCCCAACCTGGAGGTGATCGCCCCCTGGAAGGACCCCGACTTCCTGGCCCGCTTCCAGGGCCGCTCCGACCTGCTGGCCTTCGCGCGCGAGCACGCCATCCCGGTGGAGGCGACCGTCGAGAAGCCCTACTCCAGCGACGAGAACTTCATGCACCGGTCCTACGAGGCCGGGATGCTGGAGGATCCGGCCGCCCCGCCCCCGGCCGACATCTTCAAACTGACTCGTTCGATCGAAGACGCGCCCGACACCCCCACGGACCTGGTGATCCACTACCGGGACGCCACTCCGGTACGGGTGGTGTGCCCGGGTGAGGGGGCGGACCTGACCGACCCGGTCGCGCTCTTCGACTTCCTCAACACGGTGGGGGGCCGGCACGGGATCGGCCGCATCGACATCGTCGAGAACCGCTTCGTGGGCATCAAGTCACGCGGCGTCTACGAGACTCCCGGGGGGACCATCCTGCATCACGCCATCCGCGACCTGGAGGGGATCGCCATGGACCGCGAGGTGCTCCGCCTGCGGGACATGCTCTCCCCCCGCTTCGCCGAGGTCATCTACAACGGCTTCTGGTTCTCGCCCGAGATGGACTTCATCCAGGCCGCCTTCCGCCAGGCGGAGTGCCTGGTGGACGGCGAGGTGCACCTGCGCCTCTTCAAGGGGAACGTCATCGTGCGGGGCCGCGCCTCCCCCTCGTCGCTCTACGACCAGGAGCTCTCGTCCATGGACGTGGCGGGCGGCTACGACCAGCAGGACGCGCGCGGCTTCATCCGCATCAACGCGCTGCGGCTGCGCGCCCACAAGCTCATCCTGCGCCGGGCGGGCGAGGAGGAGTAGCCCGACCTTACTCCGCCAGCGCGGTCGCCCCCGCGGGCCGCCGCGCCCCGGGGGCGCGGCGTCAGGCGCCCGGCGATTCCTCCACCAGCGCCAGCACGCGCAGGGGGCTCCCGCTCCCGTCCACGATCTTGAGGGGCGCCGCGATCACGACCGCCCCGGTGGGGGGGAGGTGCTCCAGGTTGGTGAGGCTGGCGAGCCCGAACTTCCCCGCCCCGTGCATGACGGCGTGGTTGGGGAAGGGCGGGTCGAAGGTGCCCGCCTGACCGGCGTCCGTCCCCACCGTCTCCACTCCGACGCCCAGGATGTCGCGCGCCGCCAGCAACTCGGAGGCGTCCTTGCGGAAGCCGGGGGAGTGGGGGCCGTCCGCGGCCACGTTGAGGAAGTTGGCGCCCGTGCGCCGGCTCCACCCGGTGCGGAGCAGCACCCACGCCCCGGGAGGGATGGTTCCGTGGCGCGACTCCCAGCCCCCGATCCACTCCGGGGTCAGCAGGAAATCCGGATCGGACGCCACCTCCGTGCGCACGTCCAGCACGCAGGCGGGCCCGACGAAGCGGTGGGGGGGGATGGTGTCGGTGCGGTTTTCGGGGAGGTCCTTCCCCGTGACCCAGTGGACGGGCGCGTCGAAGTGGGTGCCGGTGTGCTCGCCCAGGTGCAGCGTGTTCCAGTACCAGCCCGGTCCCCGCTCGTCGTAGCGGCTGAGGGTCTCCAGCGTCACCCCCGGGGAGGAGGCGAAGATGTCGGGGAGGCCGATCACGGGGGTGTCCGGCCCCAGCGGCTGGGTCAGGTCGACCACGCGGATGCGGCCGGCGGAGAGGTCGCGGACGAGGGCGGCGAGGGTCGACATGCGGAGCTCCTCTGCGGGGTGGGGGTGCGGTCAGCCGCGCGGGCGCCGGCCGGCGATCCAGCGGCGGAAGCGGAAGGCGTTCTCGGGGAGGGCCAGGTCCATCCCGTAGTGGTCGGGGCCGGTGGCCCGCACGCGCGCCACCAGCACGGTGAGGTCGTCGCGGTCGAGCGCCTCCAGGAAGGCCTCGCCGAAGGCCAGCTCGTCCGAGACGTCAGCCACGTGGGGCACGCCGGCGGCGCGGGCGAGGGCCGCCAGGTCGGTGACGCCTGACGCGGTCTGCGACTCGAAGCCGCCGGTGGAGAGCAGGCTGCCATTGTCGAAGACGATGTGCAGCAGGTTGGGCGGGCGGTAGCGCGCCAGGGTGACGAAGGTGCCCAGGTTCATGAGCACCGAACCGTCCCCGTCCAGCACCACCACCCGCTCGTGCGGCAGGTGGCGGGCCAGGCCCAGGCCGATGGAGGAGGCGAGCCCCATGGCGTGCTGCAGGTAGAAGAAGTTCTCGCGGTGGCCCAGGTCGTGGAGCTCCTGCGCGCACGCCCCCATGATGGTCACCACCGGGCGGTCCTCGAGCTCGGGGTAGATCATCTCCAGGCACCGCCGCCGCTCCATCAGTCCTCCATCAGGTCGCGCGTGAGCAGGAGCGCCACCGGCGAGAGGGCGCTCCCGGCGAGGGTGAGCGCCTCGCGGATCTGACGCCCCACCAGGGCGGGGTCGCGGGCGTACTCGAAGGGGATGCCGAGCGCGCGCAGGACGGGTTCGGTGACGATGCCGCCCCGGGTGTGCCACGGGTGGGGCTCCCCCCAGTGCCCGCGCAGCGCCACCAGCATGCAGAGCGGCACCTGGTAGAGCTGCGCGAGCGACACGATGCCGTTGATGGCCGCCAGCAGGCCGTGGTTCTGCATGAGCAGGATGTGCGGCTCCCCGGCGAACCAGGCGCCGGCCGCGACACCGATGGCCTCCTCCTCCCTGGCCACCTGCACGAGCGACATGCCGGGGTCGCCCTCGGCGCGCTGCAGCAGCAGGCCGAGCCACGTCTCCGGGAGCGCGGAGAGGGAGCGCACCCCGGAGGCGCGGATCCCCTCGTAGACGGCTTTGGAGTTCTCGTACGAAACGGGCATGGGCGGGACTCTGGGGCCGGGGGTTCAGAAGCGCCAGTAGGCGCCCAGCGACCAGCGGTCGGCCCCCACCGTGGCGGAGTCCCGCTCCAGGGGGTCGAAGATGTCGCCCAACTCCACCTGCGCATGCCGCCAGTCGAAGCGCACCCCGACGCGCTCGAGGGCGTCCCACTCCGCCCCGGCGCCCACCGTCCACAGACTCTGGTTGCGGGTGCCGAGTCCGTCCCGGTCGGGATCGTGGATCACGCTCCCCACCCCACCCAGCATGTAGGGCGTGACGCGCCAGCGGGCCAGCGGCCAGGGCGCCCGCAGGACGGCGTCCACCTCCACGTGGTACTGGTCCGCGTCCAGGCGGTCGCCCGCCTCGGCGCCCGTGCCCTCGATGGAGGGGGCCGCCAGCCCCCCGCCCAGCCGGAAGGCGAGCCAGGGGGTCAATCGGGTCTCGAGCTCGAGCGCCAGGCCGGTGGCGTCGTCCACGCTGCCCGTGCCGGCGGGCGCGGCGTCCCAGCGCCAGACCCCGGCGCCGAGCAGGAGCGAGAAGCGCGGCGGCGCCTCCGGCATGGCGGGATCGTCCGGCCGCACGACGGGCGCCTCCGCCACCTGACCGTGGAGCGGCGCCGGGATCAGCGCCGGGACCAGCGCGGAGAACAGCCCGGCGGCCAGCGCGGCGGCCAGTGCGGGGACCAGCCCCGTGGACGGGAAGCGCCTCCGCGCGGTCAGCAGGCGCCTCGGCGCGGTCGGGACCGACGGGCGGGACGGGACCCGGCGCGGCGCGGGCCTCATCGCTCCCCCATGGCCCGGCGCAGCCGCGTCATGGCCAGGTTGTAGGCGTAGAGGGCCTGCACGGCGTTGGTGCGGGCCTGGGTGACCGCCAGTTCGGCGTCGTTCAACTCCAACTGCGTCCCCAACCCGTTGGCGAAGCGCACCTGCGCGATCTCGAGCGCGCGCTCCGCCCGGCCGACGTTGGAGCGCGATGCGTCGATGCGCTCGCGCGCGGCCGCCAGGCTCCGATGCGCCTCCAGCACCTCCAGCCGGACCTCCTCCCGCTGCTGGGACAGCCGGAACCGCTCCCGGGTGCGGGCCGCCTCGGCCTGCTGAATCCTCCCCGAGCGCTCCCGTCCGTCGAAGAGGGGGAGGGAGAAGACGAGCCCGGTAGCGAGCGACTGCGAGAAGTCGCGCTCCGGGGGCAGGAAGTCGTTGGAGGAGGCGCGGCGCAGGAAGGAGGCGTTCAGCGACAGCGTCGGGAAGAGCGACCGCTTCTCAGCGGAGACGCTCGCGTCCTGCAGCTCCACCCGCAGCTCCTGGCTGCGCAGGTCCGGGCGGGCGCTCAGGGCCGCCTCGGTCGCCGCCTCCAGGGTGGGCTCCGCGCCCGGCAGCGCCAGGCCGTCGGTGAGGGTGAGCGGGGTGTCGAGCGGCAGCCCGAGCAGCCGCTTGAGCCGGTCCCGGTCCAGTTCCAGCTGGTTGGCGGCCTCGATCACCAGCGGGCGGATGTTGTCCACCTCCACCTCGGCCGTGAGCAGGTCGAACTCGGAGGCGGTGCCCGCCTCGGCGAAGCTGCGCACCTGGGCCAGCCGCGCCCGGGCCTGCTCCAGCGCCTGCTCCTGCACCCCGAGCAGCGCCTCGTCCAGGAGCACGGTGTAGTAGGCGGCCCGGACCTCGGCGGCCACCGCCACCCGCACCGACTCCACCAGCGCGTCGGAGGACGACGCCGCCAGCCGGGCGGCGGTCCGCGCCGGGCCGAGCGCGAAGTCCACGAGCGGCTGCGAAAGGTTGAGGCCGAAGGCGTAGTCGTGGTCGTTGCCGATCGAGATCTGCTCGGTGCCGGTGGGGGTGTTGAAGAAGAGGACGGGCGTCTGGAGGTTGCGCGTGTAGCCCACGTCCAGGCTCAGCTCGGGCAGCGAGCGCGCGCGCACCTCGGTGACCGACCCCTCCAGGCGCGCCTTCTCGGCGCGGGCCACCAGCACGTCCTCGTTGACCGTGACCGCACGGGCGACCGCCTCCTCCAGCCCGAGCGCCAGCCCGCCCGGCTCCGCGCCGGCGCGCACCTGGGCGCCCGCCCGCGTGCCGGCCTGCGCCTGCGCCCCGGCGGGAAGGGGGAGGAGGGCGAAGGCGCCCGCCAGCAGGAGCGCCACGCCCGCCGCCGGGGTCGCCTTCCGCCGCCGGCGCGCCCGCAGGGCCAGCCACCATTCCAGCGCCTCGTCGATCATCAGGTAGAAGACCGGCACCACCAGCAGGGTGAGCGCGGTGGAGGAGATCATCCCCCCGATGACCACCGCACCGAGCGGACGCCGGGACTCGGCCCCGGCGCCCAGCCCGAGCGCGATGGGGAGCACTCCGAAGATGAGCGCTACCGAGGTCATGAGGATGGGGCGCAGCCGTACCAGGCCGGCGCGCATCACGGCCTGCTCGCGCGGGGTGCCGCGCGCCCGCTCCTGGTTGGCGAAGTCCACCAGCAGGATCGAGTTCTTGGTCACCAGTCCCATGAGCATGATGATTCCGATCATGGAGTAGATGTTCAGCGTCATGCCGAACAGGAAGAGCGACACGGCGGCGCCCACCAGCGCCAGTGGCAGCGCCAGCATGATGGTGAAGGGGTGCACGAAGCTCTCGAACTGCCCCGCCAGCACCAGGTAGACGGCCACCACCGCCATGAGGAGCGCGAAGACCAGGCTCCCGAAGGACTCCTGGAAGTCCTGCGTCTGCCCGGTCACCGTGGTCTGGTAGCCGTCCGGGATCTCCTCGGCCGCCACCGCCTCCACGCGGGCGAGCGCCTCGCCCAGGGGAATCCCCAGGGGGGACGCGGCCAGGGTGATGGCACGGCGGCGATTGAAGTGGCTGATCTGGTTGGGGCCCACCGTCTCGGTCACGTCCACCACGCTGGCCAGCTGCACCAGCCCGCCATCGCGCCCACGCACGAAGATCGAGCGCAGGTCGTCGGGGCCGGTGCGCAGCGAATCCTCCAGCTGGACCATCACCTCGTAGCGCTCGCTCCCCTCCTTGTACTCGCTCAGGTCGCTTCCCCCCAGCAGCACCTGCAGGGTGGTGGCGATCTCGGCCACCTCCACCCCCAGCTCGGCCGCCCGCGGGCGGTCGACGGTGATGCGGAACTGGGGCTTGTTCAGGTCCACGTCGGTGTCCACGCCGACCAGCCCGGGGATCGCCCGCGCACGCGCCGCCAGCCGTTGCGAGACGTCGAAGAGGCCATCCAGATCCGGACCCTGGATGACGTACTGGAGCGGCTGCTCGAAGCCGCCCGGATCCAGCGAGTTGGGCGCCACCAGAAAGACGTTCACCCCCGCCAGGTGAGCCACGCCCGCCCGGATCTCGTCCATGATCTCGAACTGGCCGCGCTTCCGGTCCTGGAGCAGGCGCACGAAGAGCAGCCCGTTATTGACCGACGGGGGGCCGCCGATGGCGAGTCCGATGGCGGAGAAGAAGCCGTCCACCCCCTCGGTGCGGGCCACCACCTCCTCGACCTGGCGCTGATAGCGGTCGGTGTAGTCCAGCGTGGCGCCCTCGGGAGCGCTCACCAGCACAAGGAACTGGCCGCGGTCCTCGGGCGGGACGAACTCCCTGCCCAGCGCCGCCATCAGCCCCAGGCTCCCCGCCAGGCTGGCGACCGCCACCCCCGTCACCAGCAGACGTCGGCGGAGCGCGACCTCGAGCGTGGCCCGGTAGGCCGCCTCCACGCGGCGCAGCACGCGGTCGGCCCAGCGGAAGAAGGCGTTCTCCCCGCCGGTGTGGGGCCGGAGGAAGCGGGAGGAGAGCATGGGGGTGAGAGTGAGCGCCACGAACGCCGAGATGGCGACCGAGACCGCCACGCTCAGGCCGAATTCGCGGAAGAGGCGGCCCACCACGCCCGAGATGAAGGCCACCGGCAGGAAGACGATCACCAGCGTGAGCGAGATGGCCAGCACCGCGAAGGCGATCTCGGACGAGCCTTCGCGCGCCGCCTTCACGGGGTCCTCGTGCCCCTCCTCCATGTGCCGGTAGATGTTCTCCACCACCACGATGGCGTCGTCCACCACGATCCCGATCGCCAGCACCAGCGCGAGCAGGGTGAGGGTGTTGATGGAGAAGTCGAGCAGGTAGAGGGCCGCGAACGTGCCCACCAGCGACACCGGGATCGCGAGCGCCGGGATGACGGTGGCGCGCCAGCTCCTGAGGAAGAAGAGGATCACCGCGACCACCAGCAGGAGCGCGATGAGGATGGTCTCCTCCACCTCCTCCACCGACTGCTCCACGAAGAGGGCGTTATTGACCGCCACGTCGATGGTGTAGCCGGGCGGGAGCGTTTCGCGCAGACGCTCGACCTCCTCCAGCACGAGGTGGGCGACCTCCACCGTGTTGGCGTCCGACTGCTTGACCACCCCCACCCCCACCGTGGGCTCCCCGTTGAAGCGCGCCACGTTGCGGGTGTTCTCGACCCCGGGCTCGGCCACGCCCACATCCCGCAGGTACACCGGCGCGCCGTCCCGCCAGGCCACGATGAGGTCGTTGAAGGCGCGCGGGGTGGGGAACTCCCCCTCGGTGCGCACCGTGAACTCCCGGGAGCGGCCCTCCAGACGCCCCGAGGGGAGGTCCACATTCCCGCTCTGGAGCGCCTGACGCACGTCGTCCACGGTCAGGTCGTAGCCGGCCAGCCGCTGGGCGTCGAGCCGGATGCGCACCGCGAAGCGCTGCTGCCCGCCCAGGATGACCGAACCCACACCAGGCAGGTTCTGCAGCCGCTCCTTGAGCACGTTGTCGGCAAAGTCGTTGACGTCGGTCAGCGGAACCCCCGGCGCGCGCACCGGCAGCCAGATGATGGGCGACGCCTCGGGGTCGAGCTTGTCGATGACCGGGTCGTCCACGTCGTCGGGGAGTCCCCCCCGGATGCGGCTCACCTTGGCGCGCACGTCCTGCAGCGCCAGGTCCACGTCGCGGTCGAGCTCGAACTCCGCCGTGATGATGCTGGTGTTGTCGGCGCTGATGGAGGTGAGGGTCTTGATGCCCTCGATGGTGTTGATCTCCTCCTCGAGCACCTCGGTCACCTCGGTCTCGACCACCTCGGGGCTGGCGCCCGGGAGGACCGTCGTGACGCTCACGATGGGGAACTCCACGTCCGGGAGCTCCCGCACGGGGAGGTTCAGGAAGCCGATGCCCCCCGCCAGTACGATGGCGAGCGTGACCACGGTGGCGAGCACCGGTCGCCGGATGGAGATCTCGGGAAGGAACATGGCCTCAGCCCCCCGTCTGCACCGCGACCGGAGCGCCGTCGCTCAGCCGCTGCTGCCCCGCCACCACCACCGTGTCCCCGGCGGCCAGCCCCTCGAGGATCTCCACGTCCGCACCCATGCGCGTCCCGAGCGTGACCGGGCGGCGCACCACACTCCCGCCCCGTACCACGAAGACGGCGTCGTCGGCCCGCCCCGTGACCACGGCGGACTCCGGCACCACCACGGCGTCCGTGCGCCGCTCGAGCTCCATGCGCACGTCGGCGAACTGCCCCGCTCGGAGCCGGCCGTCGGGGTTGGAGACCCTGGCCTTGACCACCACCGTGCGGCTGGCGGGATCGACCGCCGGACTCAGGAAGACGACCTCGCCCGCGAACACCCCCTCAGGGAGGTTTCGCACCCGCACCTCCACGCGCGCGCCCGGCGCCACGGCCCCCAGGTAGCGCTCCGGCACCGCGAAACGGACCTCCATGGGGTCGTTGTCCACCAGCTGAAAGAGGTCGTCCCCGGGCGCGACGTAGTCGCCCAGATCCACCATGCGCATGCCCACCTCACCGCCGAAGGGCGCCCGCACGGTCGCGTCGGCAAGCCGCTCGCGGGTCAGGCGCAGCGCCGCCTCCGCCTCCTGCACCCGCGCCTGTGCCGAGCGGTGCGCGGCCTGCAGGTCGTCGAAAGCCTGCGGCGAGATGGCGCCCTGACTGAGCAGGGAGCGGTTCCGCTCCACCTGCCGAGCCAGGTTCTCCTCCTCGGTTACGGCCCGCACCGCGGCCGCCTCGGCCACCGCCGCCTCCGCTTCCAGCTTGGCGGCCTCCAGGCGGAGCAGCACACCCCCCGCCGCCACCGGGGCCCCCTCCCGCACCGTGATGGCCACCACGCGCCCGGTGGACTCCGCCTTGACGGTCACGCGAGCCTCGGCTTCCAGACTCCCCACCGCCCGGATCTCGCGCAGCACGGTGTCGGTGCGCGCCACCGCCACCTCCACCGGCGCCGGAGGGGGACCCCCGCCCGGATCTCCGCCGTCCCCGCCCCCCGAACAGCCGGCCAGCAGGAGGGTCAGGCCGCCGAGGGCGAGGAACGGGCGCTGCGCGCGGGCGCCGGAGAGTCGGGAGCTGGGGGACCGGGCGTCGGGGGCGGTGCGGATCGGGGACGGGTCGTCGGGCACGGTGTGGGTCGGGAGCATGGAGGAGGTCACGGAAATGATTCAAGTCGGAAAGGTTGCAGAATGGCCCGCGGCGTACAATCGTCCCCGTCTGGTGCCCGGGCGGCGCGGCGCGCGCCCCCCTTGATCCACGAGAGCCGAGAGAACGTTCCATGCCCCTGTCCCGCCGCACCTTCCTGACGTCGTCCGCCGCCGCCGGTGCCACGCTCGCGTTCCCCTTCGCGGGCGCCGCGCGTCCCCGCCAGGAGCTCACGGCGGTGTTCACCGCGATCCGGGGTGGAGTCGGGCACTTCACCATGCGCGGCGGCACGGTGGGCTACCTGCTGGACGCCGACGGGACGGTGGTGGTGGACACCCAGTTCCCGGCGCAGGCGCAGGCGTTGCTCGCCGGTCTGGAAGCCCGCTCCGGCCGCGGCCGCGTGGACCTGCTGCTCAACACCCACCACCACGGCGACCACACCGCCGGGAACCCGGTCTTCCGCGGCGTGGCCGGGCGCGTGGTGGCGCACGAGCGGGCGGCCGAGCACATGCGCAATCCTCCTGCGGGGCAGCCCCCGGAGGATCAACTCTACCCCGACACCACCTTCGCGGACGTCTGGAGCGGCGACGTCGGGGGCGAGCGGGTCACGGCGCGCCACTTCGGCCCCGCGCACACGAGTGGGGACGCGGTCGTCACCTTCGAGCGCGCCAACGTGGCGCACATGGGCGACCTGGTATTCCACCGGCGCCATCCGGTGGTGGACGGAGCGGCGGGCGCCACCCTGCGCGGCTGGATCCAGGTGCTGGAGCGGACGGTCGAAGTGCACGGGAAGGACACCGTCTACATCTTCGGGCACGCCGGAGCCGGCCTGCCCGTCACGGGGACCTTCACCGACCTGCTCCGCTTCCGCGACTACCTCTCGGCGGTGCTGGCCCACGTGGGCGCCGCCCTCCGCGCGGGGCGGGAGCGGGACGAATTCCTGGCCGGAGAAGGTACGCTCCCCGGCTTCGAGGAGTTCGGCCCCTTCGGCCGGCCGGGTCCCCGCGAGGCGCGTACCGTGGCGTGGTCCGAGCTGTCCGGTGAGCGTCAGTTCATGGAGGGGTCGTAGGGCATGCGCGCGAGCGGCTCGTACTCCGGACCCTTGCGACGCAGGACGCGGCTCCAGAGGAGGTCGGGCTCGTCCGTGAAGACGTCTTCCTCCCGGGCCGGCTCCACGAGCCACGAGCCTTCCTCCATCTCCCGCTCCAGCTGCCCCGCGTCCCACCCGGAGTAGCCGGCGAAGACCCGGGCGCGTACCAGGTCGCCCCGCACATCGCTGGGGACACTGCCGGTCAGGAAACCCACACGCCCGAACACCAGCAGCCCCGCCGCCTCCGGGTGGTTGAAAGCGCCCAGCAGGACGGGGCTGGTGGGCTGCACCGGCCCCCCCTGGTAGAGCGCTTCGCCCTCGGGGACCAGCTCCCGCAGCGGGGGAACGGCCCGGGCCACGGTGACGTCGAGGGCGCGGTTCAGCACCACACCCAACGCACCCTCAGCGTTGTGCTCACCGACCAGCACCACGGTGTGGCGGAAGTTGGGGTCGTAGAGACCTCCGCTCGAGATCAGAAGCTGGCCCTTGAGGGTATCCACAGGCTCAGCCCCTTCGCGCCTCCGGAAGCGCGTCCACGAAGTCCGCCATGCGGCGCAGGTGGTCCGCGTTGGGGAGGCGGCCCCGGCCGCCGCCGAGGTTGTCCACCATGTTGGCGGGCCTGGAGGTGGCGGGGGTGGCAGCCGTGACCGCGGGGTGCGCGACCACGAACTTGAGGAAGAACTGCGCCCACGTCTCCGCGTCGAAGTCGGCGGCCCATGCCGGCACTTCGCGCCCCGCCACCCGGCTCCAGAGGCGCGTGCGGCCGAAGGGCGCGTACACCAGCACGCCGATCCCCCGCTCCTGCGCGAGCGGCAGCACCGCATCGGCGGCCGAGCGGTTGTCCACCGCGTAGTCCACGCCGATGAAGTCGATCGGGTGGTTGCGCATCACGTCCATGAGGTCCGGGTAGCGGCTCTCGCTGGTGCTGGTGATCCCGATGTAGCGGACCCGGCCCTGGGCCTTGTACTCCTCCAGGATGCCCAGCTGGGTGGGCGGATCGCCCAGGTTGTGCACCTGGATCAGGTCGATGACGTCGGTGCGCAGGCGCTCGAAGGAACGCTCCAACTGCGCGCGGGCGGCGGCGGGATCGGCGCCGCCCCCACCCCGCCCCGCCACGTTGACCTTGGTGGCCCAGAAGATCCGGTCGGTGATCCCCAGCTCGGCCGCGATGCTCCCCGCGACCTCTTCCGAGGCGCCGTAGCCGGGGGCGGTGTCGAACACCGCGCCCCCGTGCTCCACCAGGGCGCCCAACACCCCGCGCAGCGCCGTGAAGTCCTCGCTGCGCGCGACCTGCGAAAAGGTGGCTGAGCTCCCGAGCCCGATCACCGGGAGGCGCTCGGAGGTGCCCGGGATCGCGCGCGTGAGCATCTCCTGGCGGGACAGCGCGGCGAGCGAGCGGGGGTCCAGGGCGAGCACGGCGCCGGCGGCGGCGGCGGTGGTTCTGAGCCAGTCACGTCGGGTGATCATGGACGGTGCGCTCCGGGGCGAGGTGGGTTCGAGGCCGGGGTACATCCCCGTGGACCCGTAAAGGCCGGCGGGCGTTGAACGGCGGCGCGTCACCCCCTTGCGGACGTCCGATCGATTTTGTATCATACGAACGTATGAATGACAACTCCCCCCCCGCCACCGACACCCGTCCGCCCCCGGACGACACCGCCGGCCAGCTGATCGCGGCCGGCCGCACCCTCTTCGCCGAGCGTGGCTACGACGGCACGTCGGTGCGCGCGCTCACCACGCTCGCCGGCGCCAACCTCGGCGCCGTGACCTACCACTTCGGCTCCAAGGAGGGGCTCTACCACGAGGTGCTGCGCCGCGCGGTGGCCCCCCTGCAGGCGCGGGTGGAGGCGGCCCTCGCGCGAAAGGGCGGCAGCGTGGAGCGTCTGACGGGGGTGGTGGAGGCCTACTTCGAGCACTTCTCCCGCCACCCCGAGCTCCCGCGCCTGCTGGTGCAGGAGGTGGCGGCCGGTCGCGTTCCCCCACCCCCCGTCACCGGCGTCATGAAGGCGATCACGGCTCGGGTGGCCGACGTCGTGCGGGAGGGTCAGGCGCACGGCGAAGTGCGGGCGGCGCACCCCCTCCTGATGGTGCTGAGCCTGATCTCGCAACCCATCTACCTGGTCCTCATGCAGCGGCCCCTGCGCGAGGTGCTGGGCATGGATCTGGAGGACGACCGGACCCGGAGCCTGATGATGGACCACCTGCTGGCGTTCGCGCGGGCGGGGATCCAGGAGGAGGACAGGTGAAACGGACGACGCGTACCCTTGCGGTGGCCCTGGCGTTCGTGGCTCCAGGGACCGGCGGAGCCCAGACGCTCACCTTGTCGGAGGCGGCCGCCCGCGGGCTGGACGTACATCCGGCGCTCGCGCGGGCCGTGGCCGCGGCGGATGCGGCGGGGGCGGGGGTCCGCCAGGCGGCGGCCACGCGGTATCCTCAACTGGCGCTTCAGGGCAGTGGCACACGCTACCAGGAGCCGATGCTGGTGGCCCCGCTGCACCGCTTCGATCCGTCCCGCGTTCCGGATTTCGACGAGACGCTTCTGCAGTCCGCGCTCTCCGCCGAGTGGACCCTGTTCGACGGGGGGCGGCGGGGGGCCGAGGGCGCTGCGGCACAGGCACGGTCTGCCGCATCCGCCGAAGTGGTACGCGAGACCGAGGCCGCCGTCCTGCAGCGGGTTGCGGACGCCTATCTCGCTGCGCTGACGGCGCGAGAGTGGGTGGCGGCCCTGCAGCGGCACCGCCGCGCCCTGGAGGCGGAGCGGGACCGCGCCACCCGCCTGGTGGAGGAGGGCGCCGCTCCGGAGCTCGAGCGCCTCCGCGCCGAGTCGGAGTTGGCCGAGGCCCACGCCGAAGGGGAATCGGGAAGACATTCGCTGGAGCTGGCGCTGACCACCCTCGCCGAACTGCTCGACCTCCCCCGGGAGGACTTCGAGCCGGACGCTCTGGTGTCCCCGGACCTCCCCTCGGATCCGACCCCGCCCGATGAGGTTGACACCCTCCGCATCGCCGCGGCCCCGTCGGTCCAGGTAGCGCGGAGCGGTGTTGCGGAGGCCGAGGCCGCGCTGGACCGCGCCCGCGCGGCGTGGCTCCCGACGTTCTCGGCGGTCGGTGGGTACACGATCCTCGGCGGAGCCTCCGTCTCGCCCATCGCCGAGTGGCGGGGGGGGCTGCAGCTCAGCTATCCGCTCTTCACGGGGGGCGCACGGCGCAGCGCAGTGGACGGTTCCCGTGCCTCGCTGCGGGAGGCGAACGCCCGCGTCGCCGAGGCGTCGGAGGAGGTCACCCTCGCCGCCGCCCGGGCCCGCACCGCCGAAGCCGAGGCCCGGGCGCGGCTCGCCGCGCTCACAGCGGCGGTGGACCGATTCGTGGAGTTGGCCCGTGTGGAGCGACTGGCACTGGACGAGGGGGCGGGAATGCAGAGCGATTGGCTCCGCGCGGAGGCCGGCCTCCTCCGCGCCCGTGCGGGCCTGGCCGAAGCCCGGCACCGGGTCCTGTCCGCCCGCATCGCCTGGGCCCGGGCCACGGGCCGACTGACGCTCGAGTGGATCGATCAACTGCTGGAGGTGGGGGAATGAGCGCATCCCGGGTCCTGACACCGGACCGGAGCCGGACCCACCGAGAGGCGCGCGACGGGAGGGCGCAGGCCGCATGCGGGTTCCTCCCCCTGGTGCTCCTCCTCCTCGCACCCGGGTGTGGCGGTGACGCCAGCGGCGTGGTGGAGGCGTCGGGCACGGTGGAGGCCACCGAATCGGATCTGGGGTTCCAGTTGCCCGGGCGCCTTGTGGAACTGCGCGTCCGGGAGGGGGATCCCGTCCACGCCGGCGACACGCTGGCCCTCCTGGACCGGACGGAGATGGAAGCTGCGCTCGGTGCGGTGCGTGCTCAGGAGGCGGCCGCCCGCGCCCGGTTGCGTGAGATGGTGTCGGGGTCCCGCCCCCAGGAGGTGGCCGGCGCGCGCGCCGCCCTCGCGGCCGCCGAGGAGCGGGAAGCCCAGGCGCGGCGGGAGGCCGAGCGGGCCCGGCGCCTCTTTCAGGGTGGGGCCGTCTCCCGGCAGGCGCTCGAGCAGGCGGAGACCGTTCTGGAGGGCGCGCGCGCCACCGCCACCCAGTCCCGTGAGACGCTGGCGCTGGTGCTGGAGGGCCCACGCGTGGAGGCCGTGGCGGCGCAGCGCGCTCTGGTGGAGCAGGCATCCGCGAGCGTAGCCCGCACCCGGGCGACGTTCGACCAGACGGTGCTGCTCGCGCCGGGAGACGGGGTGGTGACGGTTCGCCACCGGGAGCCCGGGGAAATCCTCTCTCCCGGGGCCCCCGTCGTCACCGTCATGGACCCCGGAGACCGGTGGGTGAGGATCTACGTGCGCGCCGACCTTCTGGGTCGGGTGTCCCTGGGGGCCGGCGCCGAGATTCACATCGACACCTTCCCCGGGCGGGTCTTCAGGGGAGAGGTGGTTTTCGTGGGGAGCGAGGCGGAGTTCACCCCCCGCAACGTCCAGACACAGGAGGAGCGTACACAGCTGGTCTATCCCGTGAAAGTGCGGGTGCTCGATGACCCGGAGCTACGGGTGAAGCCGGGGCTGCCGGCCGACGTGGTCCTGTCGGGCCTCCCCGGTGACACCTCGGGCCCATGAGCCGCATCCCCGTATCCGGGACCGTCGTCCTCGACGGCCTCACGCGCCGCTTCGGCCGGACGGTGGCCGTGGACGGACTCTCCTTCGAGGTGGCGGAAGGGGAACTCTTCGGACTGGTGGGCCCGGACGGCGCGGGCAAGACCACCACCCTGCGTATGCTGGCGGGGGTGCTGCGCCCCTCCACGGGAGAGGCGGTGGTGGCCGGTGTGCCCATGTCCGTCGACCCCGAAGCCGCCAAGCCCCACCTCGCCTACATGGCCCAGCGCTTCGGGCTCTACGAGGATCTCACGGTGCGGGAGAATCTGTCGTTCTATGCGGACCTCTTCCGTGTCCCGAAAAAGGAACGTCCGGAGCGGCTGGAGCGACTTTACCGCTTCTCGCGGCTGGATGAGTTCCAGGACCGGCTGGCGGGAGCGCTGAGCGGCGGCATGAAGCAGAAGCTGGCGCTCTCGTGCGCGCTCGTGCACCAGCCCCGCATCCTGCTGCTGGACGAGCCCACCTTCGGGGTGGACCCCATCTCGCGGCGGGAGCTGTGGGTGATCCTGGACGAGATGGTGGCGTCGGGAACGACGGTGGTGGTCTCGACGTCGTACCTGGACGAGGCGGAGCGCTGCAGCCGCGTGGGACTCCTGCACGAAGGGGGCCTGCTGGCCCTGGACACGCCCGCTGCGCTGCGCCGCACGCTGCCGGGCTCCCTCTGGTCCGTCCGCGGGGACGACCCGCGCGCGCTGCGGGACCGCCTCCGGACCGCCCCCGGGGTCGTCGGCGCCGCACTCTTCGGGGACGTGGTGCACGCGCACCTTCAGCCGGGGGTGGCATGGAGCGCGGTGGCGGCGCATATCGCGGACTCCGCTCCGGGCGGAGCGCGGGCCGAGCCCATCGAGGCCTCGCTGGAGGATGTCTTCATCGAGCGGGTGCGCAGGGCGGGCCGCACTCCGCAGGCGATGCATCGTGGGTGAGATGGCCTCGGTGGGCGCCCGGGTCCCGGCCGGGGGAGACCCCGCGGGCAGTCCGACCCCCGTGGTGGTGGAGCGCATCACCCGGCGCTTCGGCGACTTCACCGCGGTGGACCAGGTCACTTTCCGCGTGGAACGCGGCGAGATCTTCGGATTCCTGGGACCCAACGGCGCCGGCAAGTCGACGACGCAGCGAGTACTGACCCGCATGTTGCCCGACTACGAGGGCGCTGCCGAGGTGCTGGGACGCCCGGTGCGAGCCTGGGGACCCGATTACTTCGAGCGCGTCGGGGTCGGGTTCGAGCTTCCCGCGCACTACTCCAAGCTCACTGCCCGGGAGAACCTCGCCGGGCTCGCGGCCTTCTACAGAGGCCCGGTC
>JAVVFC010000270.1:0-3058 GCA_032250975.1 Longimicrobiales bacterium
GACGTGACCATCGCCGACATGATTACGGGCTACGGGGTGGCCCGGGCGGTGATCGACTACTACGGACGCCTGGACCGGAGCCTGGATGGTGCGAAGATGTCGCTGGAGGGGTTCGGGAACGTGGGTGCCGCGGCGGGGCTCTACCTGGCCTACGCGCCCGCTGTTCCCAACGGTCGCGCCGGCCCGGACGCCCCGCTCGAGGACCGCGGGGTGGCCATCCTCTCGACGCACCCGCTCGAGGACGTGCGCGTGCTGGAACTCCCGCGCGAGCGGCAGCGGCGGGTGGCGCTGGTCGGCACGCTCCGCGGCACGCACCGCACCGGTGAGCCCTGGTCGCTCCGGCTGGCGAGCGTCCACCTGGAGAACCGCACGGGACTCGATCGGCTGTTCGACTCCTTCGGGGCGGCCCGCACGCGCCAGGCGCGCTTTCTGGCCGAACGCCTCACGGACGGACCGATGGTGCTCGGGGGCGACCTGAACACCTGGGCGCCCGGCTTCCTGGAGGATGCGCTCGACGTACTCGGGCCGCACTACCCCCAGACGCCCCCGGCCGAGGGCGCCACCTTCCGGGTGGCCGGGATCGGGCGCCGACTCGACCACCTGCTCGTCCGCCTTCCGGGGGCATCCGCGGTGTGGGCCGAGGTGGTGGCCGAGCGCTACGGCTCGGATCACCACCCCGTGGTCGGCGTGCTCACGCCTCCGCCGGCATAGACCGATCCGCGGGGCGGCGGCGCCGTCCCCCTCCGCCACCCCCGGGTCATTCCTCCAGTACGAAGGTGACCTTCAGGTGGACCCGGTAGATCTGGATCTCCCCGCCCTTCACCACCACCTCCTGGTCCTGCACCCAGGCGCCGCGCACGTTCTTCACCGTGTCGTTGGCGCGCAGGATCCCGTGCCGGACCGCATCCTCGAAGCTGCTCGCCGAATCGGCGCTGAGCTCGATGACCTTCGCCACTGCCATCGGAACCTCCGGTTGCGTGGAGGGAGGGATTCGCACCCCCGATTCCGTGCAAGGGCGGTGCCGCGGGCCGGGCCCCGCGCAGCCGCGGCCGGGCCCGGCTGCGGCAGGGACCCGGCTGCGGCTGCGCGCCGGCGGACTACTTCACGCGCGTGCCGCGCATCATGACCGCGTCGAACTCGTTCCACACCACGAACGAGGGGCTGGGCCCGTCGCCCGGTTCGAACTCGAAGAAGATGCCGGCCCACGACTCGGTGAAGACGCCGTCGTACGCTTCGCCGGGCATGAACCAGCCCTCGACCCCCTCGCGGGGGAGGAGCCAGAGGTCCAGCTCGTTGAGCCATTCGGCCGTGTCGGGATCCTCCTCGTTGACCACCCCCTCCATGTCCGCGTGCAGGACGTTGTCGTCGGTGCGGAAGATGCGCAGGGTGAGGGAGGCCGTCTCCTCGCCGTCCGGTCCCACGAAGGCGGCCGCGTAGGTACCCTCCACGGGCGCGGCCTCCTCCGGCGTTACGGTCATGCGCATGCTGGGCTCCACCTTGACGTCGAAGGCGACGCGGTGGGTGCCCCAGCGCAGGGCGAGCGTACCCCCGTCGGAGCGGTAGTCCTCGAAGTCCCAGGTGAGGACCTCCTGGTGGGGGTGGCCGTCCTCGAGCTCCGTGGGGAAGCGGATCTGGTCGTCGGCCCGCTCGGGTCCCACGGTGTGGAAGATCATGGTGTCCGGCTCCAGGAAGAACTCGGCCGGCATCATGTTCTCGTCCATCTCGAACCAGAGGGAGTACACGCCCGGCTCGATCCGCCGGCCCTCGAGTTCGATGGGGCGCTGGAACGCCAGCTTCGTCGCCCAGTTGGCGCCCGGCGTCCAGACGTGCTCCCACACCACGGCTTCCTTGCCGAAGAGCACGTCGCGCCCCTTGACCCGCGGGCGGTAGTAGTCGATGCGGAAGACGGTGCCGTCGATGGTCTGGGTGAGCGAGGCCGGCTCGCTGGCCCGGATCTGGGCGTCGGCCCCGGTGGGCACGAGCAGACAGGCGGCGAGCGCGGCCAGCAGGACCGGGACGCGGGAGGGGGAGGGAATCCAGTTCATAGAGGGACCTGTCCAGCAGAAGGGAGGGGTGAACAACCTGCCATTATCGAGGGAAGGCGCCCCGGACGCAAGAAAAATTCAACCTCCCGCCGATGGCGGCGCGGCGGCCGCCCCTTGTCCCCCGGCGGGTGGATCCGCACACTCTCCCCGTCCCACCGCACGCGAGCCCCGTCAGGAGCGACCTTCGATGCCCACCCGGTACGCCAGCTTCGCACTCGCCGCCGCCGTCCTCGCCCTGCCCGGCCTGGTCGCGACCGGCCTCGTTCCTCCCGGCCTCGCCCCCGCGGCCCTGTCGGCGCAGGTCACCCCCCCCGACCACCCCCCGGCAACCCTCGGGGCGGAGTCGGAGCGCAACCCGGGCACCTACGCCCTGGAGGCGATGGGGCGGCACGGACCGTCGCACTTCCCGCGCGTGCGCCACCCGGAGGTGGAGTACGAGGCGGGCGAGACGCTCACCTTCGACCGCTACCACACGGTGGACGTCATGTACACCTGGCTCGAGCGCTGGGCGGAGTGGTACCCGGACCTCGTGGAGCTCTATCAGGTGGGAACGTCGCTGGAGGGCCGGCCCATCCTGCAGGTGACGCTCACCAACAAGGCCACCGGGCCGGCCACCGACAAGCCCGCCGCCTTCTTCGAGGGGGGCCGCCACAGCGGCGAGATCACCTCTTCCGAGTCGGTGCTCTGGCTCATCCAGCACCTGGTGGAGGGGTACGGGCGGGACGGCGAGATCACCGACCTGCTGGACCGGGCGGCCATCCACCTCAAGCCCCAGAACAACCCCGACGGCTCCAACCTCTATCTGCACACCGCGCAGACCAACCGGAGCAGCGTGCGCCCGATCGACAATGACGGCGACGGCCTGCTGGACGAGGACCCGGCGAACGACCTGGACGGCGACGGACTGCCCGATTCGCTCGACGGTCTACTCGATGTGGACGGCGATGGCGTACCCAACTTTCTCGATGTGGACTCCGACAACGATGGCCTGACGGACCACGACGAGGTCTGGC
>JAVVFC010000271.1:0-3057 GCA_032250975.1 Longimicrobiales bacterium
CGGCTGTCCGCCGACGATCTGGGTTTTGGCTATCGCCGCAGCGTGTTGCCCGAGGGCTGGATCATCGTGGAGGCGACGCTGGCGAGGCCGGCGGCGGCGCCCATGTGATCCAGGTCGGGGTGGGTGAGCACCAGCACCTCAAGGCGACCGATCCCCCGCGCCACCAGCGTGCGCGCCAGCCGCTCCCCCGAGCCCGCCCCGGTGTCCACCAGTACCCAGCGCCCCCCCGGCGTGCCCACCGCGATGGCATCGCCCTGGCCCACGTCCAGGAAGTGGAGTTCCAGCCGCCCCCCGGTCCGCCCGGCCTCCAGCAGCGGCGCCAGCAGGAGCGCGGCCGCCACCGCTCCCGCACTCCACGCCACCCGGAGCGGGCGGGGCAGGCGCCGGCGGGTCAGGCGCCACACCCCCACCCCGGCGGCGGTGGCCGCCACCACCCCCGCCGGACCCAGCAGCCAGCCGGGGTCCCAGGCCGCCATGCCCGCCATGAGCGTGCGGGTGGCCCAGAGGAGCGCCTCCACCCCCGCTGCCAGCAGGCGCCCGCCCGGGATTCCCGCCGACCCGGCGGCCAGGGCCAGCAGCGCCCCGGGGAGGGCGAGCGAGACCAGGGGCGTGGCCACCAGCGTCACCGGCAGGGCGAGCACCGCCACCCGCTGAAAGTGCCACACCGCCAGCGGCAGGGTGGCGACCTGGGCCGCCGCCGAGGCGGCGGCCGCTTCGGCTGCCCCTCCCAGCAGCCTGGCCCGCCACCCCCGGCCGTGGGCCAGGGGACCGACCCCCGGGATGCGGGCGAGCCGGCGCCGCGCGGCCCGCCCCCAGGGCTCGACCCAGAGGATGAGCCCGAGCGCGCCCGCGAAGGAGAGCTGCGCCCCGGGCCGGGTGAGCGAAGCGGGGTCGACCAGCGCCACCAGCAGCAGCGCGGCGCCCCACCCGCCCAGCGCGTGCACGGGGCGGCCGCGCAGGCGCCCCAGCGCGGCACCGCTCAGGAGGAGCGCCGCCCGCACCGCCGAGGTGGGGAAGCCGAGCAGCGCCACGTAGCCCCAGACCACGGCCGCGGCCGCCAACGCCGAGCGCGCGCGCCCGAGGCGGAGCAGGTGCAGCAGGAGCACCACCCACCCCGCCAGGATTCCCACGTGGAACCCCGAGATGGCCAGCAGGTGGGCGGCTCCGGTGCGCGTGAAGGCGTCGCGCACGGCGGGGTCGAGCCCGGTGCGCTCCGCCAGCAACAGCGCCTCCACCATCGGCGCCTCCGCCGGAAAGGTGCGGCGGATCCCGTCCTGGAGGCGCCCCCGCACCGCCTCGCGGAATCCGGGCGGGGCGGTCGGGGCCTCACCCGCGGTCCGGTCGGTCCATTCGATCCGGTCGGCGCGATCGGCGGCCGCCACCGCGGCGCCGGCCGCCACCAGCAGCGCGACGGCGAGGCCGGCGTCCCGGGGGCGATGGAATGGCCAGGCGGGACGGAGGAGGATCAGGACGGCCAGGAGGGCGCCGCACCAGGCGGGAGCGCCCGCGACCAGGGCCACCCCGGCGGAGAACGCCAGGGCCACGCCCACCACGGGAGGGGTGCGGGTCAGCCCCGCCCCTCCCCGGGCGAATCCAGCCTCACGTCACTTCGATTCCTCTTCGAACAGGTTGGTCTGGGCGCGGTCCACGAAGAGGCGCGCCCGCTCCTCGCGCCCCTCCTCGGCCAGACGCTCCCGCAGGATGCGCCGCACGCGCAGATCGGACGCCAGCCCGGCCACCAGCATGACCACCATGCCCAACATGAGCGCCCCGAACACCACCACCGGGAGCGGTACCCGGTAGAGGGTGGCCACCCCCAGGCGGAGGGTGACCCGCTGGCCACCGTTGAGACCGGCAAAGCTCATGGAGCCGAACAGGACCGCCACCACTGCGAGCCAGCTCCCCACCCGACGCACGGCTCCTTACCCCACCCGGCGCCGGACGGCCGGCGCCTCCACCAGCCGCCCCGTGAAGGTGGCGCCCGTGGTTGCTTCCAGGCGCGCGTGGCGGTAGCTGCCCGTCAGTTCGGAGCCGCCCGGCACCACCACGACCTTGGCCCGCCGAGTCCGTCCGAGCATGGTTCCGGGGTCGCGTCCGGGCTTCTCGATCAGGAGCTCCTCCACCCGGCCCACCTCGCCGCGGTTGATCCCGGACTGAATGCCTCGCGCCACCTCGATGAGCCGTTCGAGCCGGGCCTGCGCCTCCGCCGCCGGCAGGAACCACTCCGCCGGCATGCGCGTGGCGGGCGTGCCCTCGCGCGGCGAGTAGCGATAGGTGAAGGCGTCATCGAAGCGGACCGTGCGCATGAGCTCGAGGGTGTCGTGGAACTCCTCCTCCGTCTCTCCCGGGAACGCTACGATGACGTCCGTGGACAGCGCGATGTCGGGAACGGCCTCCCGCACCATGGCCACCTTCTCCAGGAACGACTCGACGGTGTAGCGCCGCAGCATGCGCTTGAGCGTCCGGTTGCTGCCGGACTGCACCGGAAGGTGGAGCTGCTCGCAGACCGCCGACTCGGTGGCCATGACCTCCACCAGCTCGGGGGTCACGTCGTTGGGGTGGGGGGACGTGAAGCGGACCCGCCGGATGCCGGGCACGCGCGCCACCGCGCGCAGCAGGTCGGGGAAGCCCCATTCGTCGTAGCGGTACGAGTTCACCGTCTGGCCCAGCAGCGTCACCTCGCTGACGCCCGCTCCGGCGATTCCGGCGATCTCGGTGAGGATCTCGGTGGGCCGGCGGTTCTTTTCCGGTCCGCGCACGTAGGGAACGATGCAGAAGGTGCAGCGGTGGTCGCACCCGCGCTGGATGGGCACCCACGCGGACGCGCCCGAGGTGCGGCGCTGCTCGAGCCCCTCGTAGTTCTCCCCGGTGTCCAGGTCGAGCACCGTCAGCTGCGGCCCCCGCCGACGGCGCCCGGAGACGGGGCGGGCTTCCGCAGTAAGGGCAGGATGCTTCGGATCAGGCTCGATTCCCGCGATTTGGTGGTGCGCGGCCTCACTTTCGCTGGTGATGCTGTCGATCCTGCGAACCCGACAAGCACGCCGAATCTCGTGCTGG
>JAVVFC010000272.1:0-3010 GCA_032250975.1 Longimicrobiales bacterium
GTGACGGAAGACGGTGCCGTAGCAGCGGGCCAACTGGACGAGGTCCTCCGGGCGCGCCTCGCGGATCCGGTAGCCATCCGCGGGTCCGTCCGGCACAGGGGCGGGGGCGGCGGCCCGCGCCCCGTCGCCTTGACGGGCGGCGGCGAGGACGTCCCGCACCCGCTCCGGTCCGGCCTCCTGCGCTCGTGATGGATCGAGAAAGCGTGCCAGGAAGAGGCAGGCTTCGCCGGGGTGGGGACCGAAGAAGGCGGGTACCCGCGCCTCCGGCTCGAAGTCACGTTCCAGGAAGGTCCCCGATTCCGCCTCGGGGCACCGGGCGATGATCTTTCCGTACCCCTCCCGGAGGGCCAGCGACACCAGATCCGCGGGCAGGCGGGGCAGGTCGGCGAGCTCGGCGCGCATCAGGTAGACGCGGTCGCTGTAGGGGCCGTGCTGGATGCGGGAGCCGCCCGCCAGTGAGGCGACGACGTCCCGTGGATGAGTGGCGTCAGCCATGGGGAGCCTCCGCCTCTTTCCGGGTTGAGGCGGGGGGGCTCGGGGGCGGGGCGCACGCCACCCGGGCCGGCGCCTCGTCCAGCAGCGAAAGGCCCCAGAAGACGGTCCCCGAGACCAGGATTCCCCAGAAGCTCGGGTCCAGGCCGAAGGGCGTCGTCACCCCGGTCACCAGCAGCAGCAGAGTGGTGGTGCCCCCGCTCACCATCCCCCAGAGCGCGCCGCGGGCCGTGGCCCGGGGCCAGAAGTACGCGCCCAGGGTCGGCACGAAGAGACCCGAGACCAGGAAGGCGTAGGCGTTGAGGATCGCGTCCAGCACCTGGTCGAAGCGCCAGGCGATGATCACGGCCGCCATCCCGAGGGCCAGCGTCGAGGCCTGGGATACCCGGATGAGGCGCCGGGGATCACGGATGCGCAGCGGACTACGCTGCAGGAGGTCGCCCACCAGATTTCCGGACGAGGCGATCACACAGCTGTCGGCGGTGGACATGATGGCGGAGAAGTAGGCGGCTACCACCAGCCCGGCCATCCCGACCGGGAGCACCTCGGTGAGGAGCATCGGGACGCCCAGCTCCCCGTCGATGCCCGGGAAGAGGACCCGCGACATCATGCCCAGCGTCACACCGCTGAAGGCCATGACCGGCCACTCGAAGAGTCCGGCGATGTACCAGGCCCGCTGGGCTTCCCGGACGGTCCGGCAGGCGTACATGCGCTGGTAGAGGGTCATGCCCACCACCCAGATGGGGGCGATGGTGATGAACCAGTTGAACAGGGTGACGGGCCCCACGCTGGTGAGGCTCATGTGCCCCGGGGGGAGGGCGCGCGCCAGCGCCCCCCACCCCCCGATCTCACGCAGCGTGAAGGGGAGCGCCAGCAGCAGCAGGCCCGCCATGAGGAGGAGCCACTGGATGGTGTCGGTGTAGATCACCGCCTTGAGACCGCCCAGCACGGTATAGGCGACGACCACCACTCCGATGATCAGCGTGGCGAAGGTGAGCACTTCCATGCCGAGGGGAGCGGATTCCAGCAGCGATCCGGCCATGAGCTTGGCCCCCGCCAGGATCTGTCCGCTCGTGAAGCCCAGGTAGCCGAGCGCCGAGATGACCGCCGCGGCCAGCGCGACCCGCCCGTCGTAGCGGAAGCGCAGGAAGTCGGGGTAGGTCATCATCCCTTCGCGTACGTCCACCGCCTTGAGGCGCGGGATGATGAACACGGCGGACAGCCAGGCCCCCACCAGTCCGGTGAAGAGCAGCCAGTTGCCGGAGAGCCCCAGGGTATACCCCAGCCCCCCGAGCCCGATGGAGAAGCCGCCTCCCACGTCCGTGGCGGCCACCGAGAGGCCCACGTGGCCCGGGGAGATGCTCCGGCTGCCCACGAAGTAGTCCTCGGCACTGCGGTTGCGGCGGTGGAAGTACCAACCCACGCCGAGCACCGCGACCATGTAGAGGCCGAAGATCCCGTAGTCGAGCGGACTCATCGGTACGTCCCCGCCGGACGCCCGAACCCTGCACCGGTAGGGGGATTCCCGAAGGAATCCGGAGCGTACGGGTTGGTGCGGGCGGCGCGGTACGTGATTTCGGGAGGGGGGTGGGGGCTCGGGAGAATCGGCCTGACAAGCCCGTAAGTTAACGGATTATGTCCGTCTCGTCACGTCTCCCCCCCGGGGTGCGGAGCGTCCCCCCCCGGGGGGACTGGCTGCGTACGGGCGCCTTGTCCATATTCGCTGCAGGCCCCCGGATCCGCTCCCTCTTCCCCGAACCGACCCGACCCGACCGTGCGACGATTCACCGACCGGGATGGCGCAGCGTGGGAAGTCGTCGTGGGACGGGAGTCGTGGGGCTTGCTGGTGGCGCTCTTCGTTCCGGCAGACGGCAGCCGGACGGTCCGGCAGGCTCCGCTCTCCTCCGCCGACCACGGCGCCGCGGAAGCGGAACTGGACCGTATGGGCCCGGAGGGGCTGCAGCGGCTCCTGGACGATGCTGCGCCCAGAACCCTTTGACGATGCCGGGAGTCCGCGCCGCGACCCCGTGCCCGAGGACACCATGCGCGAATTCGAGGACGAGAACGGTGAGGTCTGGACCGCAACCGTGGGCCACCGGGAGGGACAGGACTACAAGGGGGCCTGGTTCCTGGTGCTGACCCCGTCGTCGGGGGGGGGACCGGTGGTGCTCGAGGACGTGCGCTGGAACTCCGAGCGCACCGCCCGGCGCACCCTGGAGACGATGTCCCGGGTGGAGTTGCGCCGCCGGCTGCGCTCGGCCCGCGGCCGCGCCGCCGCGGTCTGAGCCCTCACCGCCGCCAGGCCGCCAGCGTCTGACCTATGCGGTCCTCCAGACGCTTGGCCCCGGCGGTGGACGGGAGGTCGTTGCCGACGATGGAGAACGCCACCCGTTCGCCGTCGGCGGTGCGAACCACGCCCGACAGCGACGAGACCCGCGCCATGGTGCCGGTCTTGGCGCGCAGGTTCTCGGCAGCGGCGGTGCGGCCCATGCGCCGGGCCATCTGCCGTGATCCCGCC
>JAVVFC010000273.1:0-3002 GCA_032250975.1 Longimicrobiales bacterium
AGGGCGCGGGCCTCCGAGCGCCGGGGCACGACCGCCAGCAGCGCCTCGTAGTGCACCACGGGCTCGAGCAGCAGGAGCAGCGCCAGCAGGGGCAGCGCCACCGCCAGCCCCCACCCGGCCCGGCGGGCACCCGCCGCCGCCCGCCGGCCGAGGTCCCCGGCCAGCAGCGCGGGCGGGCGTCCGATGTGTGCCGCGAGGTGCGCCGCACTCCGGACGACCAGCGAGGCGGAGACCCCCGGCGGGATGGTCCGACCCAGCTCGAGCACACCCTGCACAAGACCCGCGGGCAGGTCGGCGGCCCGCTCGATGGCGGCGCTCACCGGGCGTTCAGCCACCAGCCGGGCGCGCCACCGCCGGAACGCGACCACACCGCCGGCCACCGCCGCCAGCGCAAGGGCGTCGAGCAGGAGTGGCGCCCAGCTGCCGGGCCGCCATCCGTCGGGGCCGGCCACCAGCCACGCCAGCGCCAGAAAGAAGCAGAGGCCGGCGAAGGCGACCCGCAACCCCACGCCGCGAGCGCGTGTGCCCAGGTAGTCTCCCACCCGGGCGTGCACGCCCGCCACCGAGTCCGGGGGGCGGGTCAAGCCTTCCTCCCCTTCCGGACCGCGCGCGAGGCACGGCAGGCTGTCATCACGAGCCCTCCTCCTTGGCTTCCTGGACGATCCGGTACGCCTCGTTCCGGCCGATGCCCGCCGTGCGTGCCAGTTCCCGGGCCGCGGCGCTGGGCGTGGCGCCCCCGGCCAGCAGCGCATCCGCCCGGGCACGGATCCGGGCGGGGTCCACGTCGGGCACGCCCGCCGGCGCCGCCTCCACCACCACCGTGACCTCGCCGCGGGCCGGCTCCTGAGAGTAATAGGAGTGCAGCTCCGCGACGGTTCCCCGCCGGACCTCCTCGTACACCTTGGTCAGCTCCCGCGCCACCGCCACGCGGCGCTCCCCGCCGCAGCGCTTCTCGAGCGCCGCCAGCAGGACGGCCAGCCGCTCCGGGGACTCGAAGAGGATGCAGGTTTCCTCGGAGGAGGCCACGCGTTCCAGCAGCGCCTCCCGCGCTCGCCCCTTGCGCGGGAGGAACCCCAGAAACGTGAAACGATCGGCGGGGAGCCCGGATGCCACCAGCGCCGTCAGGGACGCCGACGGGCCGGGAACGGGTACGACGACGTGGCCTGCCGCCGCCGCCGCCGACACCACGCGTCCGCCCGGGTCCGAGACCAGGGGCGTGCCGGCATCGCTCACCAGGGCCACGTCCTCACCCGCGTCCAGCCACCCCAGCACGGTCTCCGTGCGAGCGGCCTCGTTGTGCGCGTGCAACGAGACCGGTCGGGTGGCGATCCCCAGGTGCCGGAGCAGTACGCCGGTGCGGCGCGTGTCTTCCGCCGCCACGCGCGGCGCCTCCCGCAGGACCCGCTCCGCGCGGCGGGTCAGGTCCTCCAGGTTCCCGATCGGGGTCGCGACGACGTAGAGGGTGGCCAAGGCAGGCGGGGGGAGTGCGTCCCCGACGCCGGGTCCGGCAGGGGGACGTAGAACCCCCGGGGGGCGCGCCGCGCCCCCCGGGGGTCGGACGGGTCAGATCAGAGGTGGGCCTGGATCTTCTGCTCGAAGGCGGCCTTGGGCATGGCACCGACCACCCGGTCGACCACCTCGCCTCCCTTGAAGAAGAGGACGGTGGGGATCGAGCGGATCCCGAAGCGGGCCGCGGTGCGCGGATTCTCGTCCACGTCCATCTTGCCCACCGAGAGGCCCTTCTCGCCGTACTCCTGCGCGAGCTGCTCGACGACCGGGGCCACGATCCGGCAGGGCCCGCACCAGACCGCCCAGAAATCGACCATGGACAGGCCCTCCTTCGCCTCCACCTCGTCCTGGAAGTTCGCGTCCGTGATGTTCAGGACGTTGTCCGCCATTTCCGTTCTCCTTTACCTTGCTGCCGGGCCATTCCAGCCCGCGGTTCGCACAGGTGTCCAGAGCAGACACCCGCATCTTCTCTCAATGATCCCGTCTCAATGATCACGCTGCCCATCGATCACGTGGCCGTGGCCACCGACTCGATCGCCGAGACCGTACGAATCTTCGAACGCATCTCCGGTGCCCGGTGTTCCCCCGTGGAGGACCTCCCCGCGCAGGGGGTGCGTGTCGCCTTCGTGGGGGAGGTGGAACTGCTCGAGCCGCTCTCCCCGGAAACCACCGTAGCACGCTTCCTCGAACGGAACGGACCCGGCCTGCACCACATCGCCTATCGGACCGGCGACATCCGGGCGGAACTGGCCCGGCTCATGGCCGAAGGCTTTCAGGCGATCGATCCCGAGCCCCGTCCCGGAGCCCGGGGTCATCTGGTCGCCTTCCTGCACCCCCGTGGCACGGGAAAGATCCTGGTGGAACTGGTGCAGCATCCCGACTGAGGCCTCCGGGGCCTTCACCCGCTGGTGACCTTTTCCAGGTCGATCTGCTCCACCATCCAGCGCCCGGCCGACGTCCGGACCACCAGGAAGGCGACGTCCGGCACCACACGGCCGGAGATCGTGAGGTCCACGCCCACGCGCCGGGTGGGGTTTGGCCGGCCCGGTTCCAGCCGCTCGGATCCGATGCGGTAGTCCTGGTGCTGCAGGATCTGCGCGATGGTGGCCATGCGGAGTTCCACCTCCTGCCATGGCCCCTCCACCGGCCCGTCCACGGTGCCGAAGAGGCGGGCCATGGACTCGAAGTCCTGGGCGTTCACCGCCTGCAGAAAGCGCTCCACGGAGAGGACCGGCGCCACTCCGGCCAGGGGGTCGCCCCCTCCCCGGTTCTCCACCACCCGGGACGTGCACCCCGCCAGAACCAGGGGGAGGAGGAACGCCAGGAGCCCCCGACGACGGCCGGGGGATGTGGGCTGAAGTGGCCTCATGCGTGCATCCGGAAGGGGACGGGGGGCCGGCGGGAACCCGGGCAAGTTGCCCCGCCCCGGGGGCGGGGTCAACCTCACGGCTTTCCCGGTGCGGCGGCCGGCTCGGGCGCGGGTGCGGGGGGGT
>JAVVFC010000274.1:0-2999 GCA_032250975.1 Longimicrobiales bacterium
GGGGGGACGCGCCTGGGCGGCTCGGGGGCTGGCGCGCCTGGCGCGGCGCTGGGGCGACCTGCCGGAGCCCCGGCCGGCCGCCGGGACCGCCACCCACCCCTACGCCCTCGACCTGGACCTGTTCGGGCACGCCTCGCTGGCCTCGCTGCTGGAGCCGGTACACACCCCTCCCGGGCGGCGCACCCTGGGGGCGTGGCTGCTGGAGCCCTCCCCGCGGGAAGCTTCGCGCGCGCGCCAGGCGGCGGTGCGGGAGCTGTCCTCGGCGTGGGTGCAGCGGGAGGCCGTGGCCGTCGAGGGCGCCCTGTTGACGGACGCCGGCGGCGGCGGCGCCGGGCCCGGGGCCCCACCCGCGACCGCCGCAGCGGTGGCGCCGGCCGACGACGACCACGACGACGACGGCTTCCGCCGCTTCCTGGCGTGGTGCGGCGAGCGTGGCCGGCTGCCGGGGTGGCTGGCCGGGGCGGCGTGGGCGCTGCCCGCGCTGCTGGCGGTCTCGGCCGCGGCGCACGCGGCCGGGTGGGCGTCGGCGCGCGGATGGCTGATCCTGCTGGTGCTGCAGGCGGGGGTGGCGTTCCGCTTCGGCGCCCGGCTGCACCGTCAGTTCTCGCTGGCGGCCACCGGCGTGCCGGGGCTTCGCCGCTACCACGCGCTGCTGGCGCGCTGGGAGGGCTACCCGGCGCGGGCGCCGCTCCTGCGGGCCGAGGTGGCGCGCCTGGGCGGGGGGGGCGAGGGCGCCCGCGCGTCGCGGGCGCTCGCCGACCTGGAGCGGACGCTCCACCTGGCGGACGCACGCCTCTCCTCGCTGCACCCGGTGCTGGCCGTGGTGCTGCTCTGGGACGTGCACGTGGCGGCGCGGCTGCTGGCGTGGCGCCGTCACCACGGCGGGTCGGTCGAAGGGTGGATGGAGGCGCTGGGGCGGCTGGAGGCGCTCGCCTCGCTGGCGACGCTGGCCGGCGACCACCCGGACTGGGCCTGGCCCGACCTGGAGGCGTCCGGCGGGGCGCCGCGCCTGGCCGCGCGCGGGCTGGGCCACCCCCTGCTGGCGCCCGCGGCCTGCGTGCGGAACGACGTCGAGGTGGGGCCCCCGGGCACCGTCCTGCTGGTGACCGGCTCCAACATGTCCGGCAAGAGCACGCTGCTGCGCTCGCTGGGGCTGGCGGCGGTGATGGGCGGGGCGGGGGCGCCCGTGTGCGCCGGGGCGCTGCGCCTGCCTCCCCTGCGCCTCTTCACCTCGATGCGCGTGCAGGACTCCCTCGAGGCCGGCGTCTCGTACTTCATGGCGGAGCTGCTTCGCCTGAAGGCGCTCCTGGACGCGGCGGGAGCGGCGGGAGCGGCGGGCGCAACGGACGCGGCGGGCGCAACGGACGCGGCGGGGACGGCGGGGACGGCGTCCCCCACCCTCCTCTACCTGGTGGACGAGGTCCTGCAGGGCACCAACTCGGAGGAGCGCCGGCTGGCGGGTCGGCGCCTGATCCGCCACCTGCTGCGCCGCGACGCCATCGGGGCCGTGACCACGCACGACCTGGAGCTGCACCGCGAGCCCGAGGTGGCGGCGGCCGCCGTGCTGGTGCACTTCCGCGAAGCGCTGGACGAGGCGGGGGCGGAGCTCACCTTCGACTACCGCCTGCGCCCGGGGCTGGCCACCACCCGCAACGCGCTCGCGCTGGCCGAGCGCGTGGGGCTGACCGACCCGGATGCGGGCGCGCCGTCCGGACCCTCCGCGCCGCCGGCGCCGCCCTACCGCACCACGCCGTAGCGCCGCAGCACCTCGCGGGTGCGCGCGATGGGGAGCGCCTCGGCGGTGTTCCCGTCCACCCCGGTCACGGTAGTGGCCATCAGGAGGGAGTTGTAGATGGACTCCTCGGTGGCCTCGACCACGGCCTGGAAGAGGGCGCTCACCGCGTCGTTGCCCAGCTCGGCGGGGGCCTCGGCCGCCCGCCCGGGGGCGCGCCGCACGGAGGGGTGGGTGGAGAAGGCGATCACGTAGTCGCCTGAGCCGTTCCCGGCGAAGGAGCCGGTGCGGGCCAGCCCCATGACGGCCCGGGCGGCGAGCCGCTCCAGGTTGCGGTCCGAGAGCGGCGCGTCGGTGGCCACCACGATCATGATGGAGCCCTGGCCGTGATCGGGGCCGGCGGCCTCGGGGCCCGTGTCCGCGTCCTCGCCCCCCGCGTCCTCGCCGCCTGCGCCCTCGACGGCGCCCCGGAAGGAGTAGCGCCCCAGCTCCACGCCCACCGGGGCGCCGGCCAGGGTCAGGATCCCCCCGAAGTTGGACTGCACCAGGACCCCGACCGTGTGCCCGCCGAGCGACTGCGGCAGCACCCGGGACGCTGTGCCGATGCCGCCCTTCCAGCCGAAGGCGCGCGTCCCGGTGCCCGCCCCCACCGAGCCCTCGGCCACCGGCCCGGAGGCCGCCGACTCGAGGGCGGCGCGCACGTCCTCCGCCGTGACGGGGCGGGCGCGGATGTCGTTCAGCCCCCCGTCGTTGGTCTCGCCCACCACCGCGTTCAGCGAGCGCACCGGCTCCATCCCCTCCTGCTCCAGCATCCACGCCACCAGGGCGTCGGCGGCCTTCCAGACGCAGAGCGTGCAGGTGAGCAGGATCGGGGTTTCCAGCTCGCCCAGCTCGCGCACCTGAGTCACGCCCAGGAGCTTGCCGAATCCGTTGCCCACGTGGATGGCGGCGGGCACGCGCTCGTGGTAGGGGTTGCCGCGATGCGGGAGGATGGCGGTGACGCCGGTGCGGACGTCGTCGCCTCGCACCACCGTGGTGTGTCCTACCCGCACTCCGGCCACGTCCGTGATGGCGTTCCATGGCCCCGGCTGGAAGATCCCCACCTCCACCCCCAGCTCCCGGGCACGTACGCGGGACTCGGATTGCGGCATGGCGGCCTCCGGCAGGGCGAGGGTGAGGCAGAGAGGAAGCAGGACGGCGAGGCGCGGGCGGACGGCGGGCGATCGGACGGCGGGCGATCGGACTGCGGGCGATCGGACGGCGCGGG
>JAVVFC010000275.1:0-2978 GCA_032250975.1 Longimicrobiales bacterium
ACCAGACCTTCCTCTACGGTCACCTCACCGCGCGCGAGAACCTCCGCTTCTTCGCCGACCTGTACGGCCTGGATCGGGTCGAGGAGCGCATCGCCGCCGGGTTGCGGGCGGTTGACCTGCTCGACCGGGGCGACGACCAGGCTCGGACCTACTCGCGCGGCATGCGGCAGCGGCTGGGCCTGGCTCGCACCCTGCTGCACGAGCCGGACGTGGTGCTGCTGGACGAACCCTTCACCGGGCTGGACGCACATGCCTCGGCGGTGCTGCGCGGCGTGCTGGAGGCGCTTCGGGATGGTCGGCGCACGGTGGTCATGGTAACCCACAACCTCCGTGAGGGGCTCGACATGGCGGACGTGGCCGCCATCCAGGTGCGGGGGCGGATCCGCCTCTGGGAGCCGACCACGGCGCTGGCGCCGGCGGACTTCCCGGCCCTCTACCGCGAGACCGTGGAGGGCGCGGCGTGAGCTACCTGCGTCAATTCCGTGCCGTCGTGCGAAAGGATCTGCTCCAGGAGCTGCGCACCAAGCAGCGTCTGGCCACCATGGGTGGTTTCGCGGTGCTGGTGGGCGTCCTGTTCAACTACTCCATCGACCAGGCGATCGTGGCGCCCCAGAGCATCGCCGCCGGCCTCATCTGGATGACCCTCGTCTTCGCCGGCATCATGGGCGTGGGGCGGACGTTCGAGCTGGAGGCCGAGGATGGCGCCTTCCAGGGCGTGCTGCTGAGTCCGATTCCCCGGGACGCGCTCTACCTGGGCAAGGTGACCAGCAACTTCCTGCTCGTCTTCGCGGTGGTGCTGCTGGTGCTGGCGGTCTTTGGCGTCTTCTTCCAGCTCGACTACGGGGCCCACCCCGGAGTCCTGCTGGCGGTGCTGGCGCTGGGAACGCTCGGGTTCGTGGCGCTGGCCACCCTCTTCGGGGCGGTCTCGTCCGGCACCGCGCTCGGCGAGACGCTCCTCCCCATCCTTGTCTTTCCGCTGCTGGTGCCCATGGTTGTCTATGGCGCCTCGGCCACATCCCGGCTGCTGGCCGGGCGCCCCGTGACCGAGGTGGAGGGCAATCTCCGCATGCTGGCGGCCTTCGCGCTCATCGCCATGGTGGCGGGGGCGGGACTCTTCCGATTCGTGGTGGAGGACTGATGTACAAGCGGACCGGGTGGGCGGGACCCACCCTCGCGGTGCTGGGCGTGCTGCTCAGCACGGTGGTGCTCTGGATGGTGTTCTTCTGGGTGCCCACCGAGGCCAACCAGGGCGTCATCCAGCGCATCTTCTACCTGCACGTGCCCGCGGCCTGGGTGGCCTTCATGGCCTTCGGCGTGGTGGCGTTCGCGAGCGCCGTCTACCTCTGGCTGGGCGACGAACGGGCCGACATGGCGGCCGTCGCGGCAGCGGAGGGAGGGATGATCTTCACCACCATCGTCCTGCTCACCGGACCGCTCTGGGGCAAGATCGCGTGGGGCACGTACTGGACGTGGGAGCCACGCCTGACGCTCACCCTGCTGCTCTGGTTCATCTACCTGGGCTACTTCATGGTGCGGGCCGCGACCGAGAACCCCGAGAAGGGCAGGCGCTTCGCGGCGGTGGTGGGGATCGTGGGGGCGCTCGACATCCCGCTGATCCACGTCTCCGTCCTCTGGTTCCGCTCGCTGCATCCGCAGCCGGTGGTGCTCAAGGTGGAGGGACCGACCCTCCACCCCGACATGCTCACCACCCTGCTCACGTCCATACTGGCGTCCACCCTCCTCTTCGTGGGTGTCATGATCCTTCGGTACGGCCTGGAACGGGCCCAGCGTGAACTTCAGCTTCGCGAGGTGGCGGGATGAGCCGGTGGTCGGCGATGGTAGCAGCGGTGTGCGCGGGTCTCCTCCTCACCCTGACCGTCGCGGACCCGGCCCCGCTGGCGGCCCAGGCCGAGGCGCTGGGACGCCAGACGCTCGGGCGCCCCTACTGGCACGTCTTCCTCTCCTACGCGATCGGGTGGGCGCTCATCCTCGGGTGGGTGGTCTCCGTCGCGCGCCGGCTCGCGCATGTGGAGCGGCGCCTGCAGGGGAAGGACGGGGGGGCGTGACGCCCGCGGGGGCGGCCCCCGCTCCGGTCGATCTCAGGAGCGACACCGTCACCCGGCCCACGGCGGCCATGCGGTCCGCCATGGCGGCCGCACCGGTCGGCGACGATCTGCTCGACGGGGACCCCACCACGCGCGCGCTGGAGGCGCGCGTCGCCGAACTGCTCGGCAAGGAGCGCGCGCTCTACTTTCCGTCCGGCACCATGGCCAACCAGACCGCGCTGGCCACGCTGGGCCGCTGGGGCGGCGAGGCGGTGGTGGAGGCGGGCGCCCACGTCTTCCACTACGAAGAGGGGGCCGCCGCGGCGCTTTCGGGCGTTCAGCTTCACCCGGTGCCGACCGCGGACGGGGTGCTGACCGCCGCGCACCTGGAGCGGGCGTGGCGGGGCGACTCCCGCTACCTGCCACGGACGGCGCTGGTGTGTGTCGAGAACACCCATCTGGCCACGGGCGGCACCATCGTCCCGCCCGAGGCGCTGGACGAACTGGGGCGTGCGGCGCACGAGCAGGGCCTGCCCGTGCACATGGACGGGGCCCGCCTCTGGCACGCGGCCGCCGAGACGGGCCTGCCCCTCACAGACTTCACCCGCGCCGTGGACACCGTCATGGTGTGCCTCTCCAAGGGGCTGGGCGCGCCGGTGGGCTCGCTGCTGGCCGGCCCTGGCGATGTCCTCGAGGAGGCGTGGCGGGTGCGGCGGCGGCTGGGCGGCGCCATGCGACAGTCCGGGATCATCGCCGCCGGAGGTCTGCACGCCCTGGAGGCGCACCGGGAGCGGCTGGTCGTGGACCACGTCCGTGCCCGCCGTCTGGCGGAGGCGTTCGATGCCCTGCCCGGCTACCGCGCGCCCCGACCGGCGACCAACATCGTGATGGTGGACGCGGAGGGCGGGGTCCCGGCGGCCGAGGCGCTCCGGC
>JAVVFC010000276.1:0-2978 GCA_032250975.1 Longimicrobiales bacterium
GCAGGGGGGCGGCTCCAAGGACTTCATGGAGGCGCGCAGCTTCCTGCGGCGGGAGACTGCGGCGGCCACGGCCGTGCTGGAGCTGCTGGGCGACTCCATGGCCCGGTACCTGGGGGCGCAGGCCGAAGCCGGCGCCGACGCGGTCATGATCTTCGACTCGTGGGCGGGGCTGCTGGGGCCGGACAGCTACCGGCGCTTCGTGCTCCCGCTCATGCGGCGCATGGTGCGCGCGGTGCGGGCGCGCACGGAGGTGCCCGTGATCTACTTCGCCCACGGGGGCGCGACGCTCCTGGAGGCGGTGGCCGAGGTGGGAGCCGACGTGGTGGGGATCGACTGGACGCTCCCGCTCTCCCGGGCGGTGGCCCGGCTCGGGCCCGGCACCGTGCTGCAGGGGAATCTGGATCCGGCCGCCCTGTTCGCCCCCCGCGACGAGCTCGAGGCCGCGGCGCGCGACGTCCTGAGCGAGGGGGCGGGCGCACCGGCCCACATCTTCAACCTCGGCCACGGCATCCACCGGACGACCGACCCGGACCAGGTGGCCTTCCTGGTGGACCGCGTCCACGAACTCTCCGCACGCTGAATCCGGTCCGCCCGTCCTCCCTTACGCATCCCTTCCGATCCGGAGCCCGCCCATGTCCCTCGGGGTCCTCTTCATCAACTTCGGTGAGCCCGACGAACCCACGCTCGAGAAGGTCACGGCCTTCCTGGAGCGCATCTTCCAGCGGAACGCGTCCCTGGAGGCGCACGCCTCCGAGGCAGCGCTGGAGCGCACCCGCCAGCTGGCCCGCCAGCGTGCGCCCGGCCTGCTGGAGGAGTACGAGCAGATCGGCGGCTCGCCCCTGAACGCACAGACCGAGGGGCAGGTGCGCGCCTTCGCCGGCGAGCTCGCGCGGCGGGGGATGGGCGCGCGCGTCTACTCGGCGTACCAGTTCACCGATCCGTCGGTGGACCGGATGGTGGCGCGGGCGCTGGCCGACGGGGTGACCACGCTGGTGGCCATACCGGGCTACCCGCTCTGCGGGCAGTCGACCACGGTGGCGGCCCTCGACGAGGTGCAGACGGTTCTGGACGCCCTCGGCTGGGAGCCGACCTTCCGCGGGATCGCCGGGTGGCACCACGATCCGCGTTACCTGGCCATGCGGGCGGGCCACATCCGGGAGTTCGTGGAGGCGCGGGGGCTGGACCTGAACGACCCCGATACGCTGCTCTACTTCTCCATGCACGGGACGCCGCTCAAGTACCTGCACGAGGGCAACCGCTACGACCGCTACGTGCACGAGCACTGCCGGGCGGTGGCGGAAGTGCTCGGCGCGAAGCGTTGGACGGTGGGCTTCCAGAACCACGCCAACCGTGGAATTCCCTGGACCCAGCCCGACAACGAAGCGCGCATCCCCGAGCTCCGCGAGCGGCGGCTGGTGGTGGCGCCGATCTCGTTCATGAAGGAGCAGTCCGAGACTCTGGCCGAACTCGACCACGAGTTGCGGGAGTTCGTGGAGGGGTTGGGCAAGGAGTTCCACCGGGTGCCGGTTCCCCACGACCACCCCGATCTGGCGCGCTACCTGGCCGACCTGCTGGAGGAGGTGCTGGCGGACGACCCGGGCGCGGGCGGCGTGCTGGGGCGGTGCCGCTGCCGGCCGGGCGGACGGACCTGGTGCACGAACGGGCACCGGGAGGTGCCGCCCAGCCCCTACCTGGTGGCGTCCTGAGGCCGGGCGCGTGATCGCGGTCGTCGGCGGCGGGATCACGGGGCTCGCCCTGGGCTGGGAGCTGGGGCGGCGCGGCGCGGATTTCCGGGTGCTGGAGGCGCGCTCCGAGCCGGGCGGCGTGATCCGCAGTGCCGAAGTGGAGGGGCGCATGCTGGACTGGGGTCCGCAGCGGGCGCGCCTGACCGCGGGGGTGCGGAGTCTGGTCGAGGCGCTGGGGCTCTCCGATCAGGTGGTGGAGGCCCCGGGCGACCTCGATCTGTTCGTCTATCGCGCCGGCCGCCTGCGGAAGGTCCCCTTCTCGGCGCGGGCCTTCCTGGCCTCGGACATCGTGAGCCCGTGGGCGAAGCTGCGTCTGGCCCTCGAGCCCTTCACCGCGGGGGCCGACCCGCAGGAGCGGGTGGCCGACTTCTTCACCCGCAAGGTGGGGCGTGAGGTATACGAGACCGTGGTGGCACCGCTCTACGGCGGGCTGTACGGATCCGACCCGGCCGACATGCGCGTCGGCCTCTCGCTCATCCACGTGCTCCGGGAGTTCGGGGTGCGGCGCTCCCTGACCCTGCCGCTCCTGCGCCGGGGGGGGCGGGTGGATCCGCCGCCGGCGTGTACCTTCAAGGACGGCATGCAGGCGCTCCCCCGCGCCCTGGCCGACCGGCTGGGCGCGCGCCTCCGGCTGAGCTCACCGGTGCGCGGGCTCCGGCGGGATGGGGAGGGATGGGCCGTGGAACTGGCGGACGGGGTCGTGCACGCGCGAGCCGTGGTGCTGACCACGCCGGCCCCGGTGACGTCGGCGCTGCTGCGAGAGGTAGCGCCGGAAGCCTCGGCGGCGGTCGCGCGCCTGCGCTACAATCCGCTGGCGGTGGTGCACCTCGATGCCGACACCGGGCTCCGCGGGCTGGGCTTCCAGGTCGCCTTCACCGAATCCGCGCTCGCGCTGCGGGGGGTGACGTTCAACGACAGCCTCTTCGGCCGCCGGAACCTGTACACCGCCTACCTGGGGGGCGCCCGTCACCCGGAGGTGGTGGAGATGGACGACGCCGGACTGGCGGCGCGGGCGGTGGAGGAGTTCCGGATCTGCACCGGACACGGCGCGCGGGCGCTCGCGGTGGAGCGGGAGCGGATGCCCGCCTGGGACGTCAGCTGGAGCGCGCTCGCCGACGTGCGGCTTCCAGCGGGACTCCACGTGGCGGCGAACTGGTGGTCCCGCCCGGGACTGCCGGGGCGTCTGACCGAGGCCGGGCGGATGGCGGGCCTGCTGGCCGGATCCGGGGCGGG
>JAVVFC010000277.1:0-2954 GCA_032250975.1 Longimicrobiales bacterium
GGTGGGCGGCGTGGCGTGGCCTGGTCGCGCCCGCCACCGTCCTCTCCGGGACCGGCCTACCGCCGCTCGCGGTGCGTCCGGGCGACGCCGAGGTCCGGCGCGGGAGCGAGGTCCGGGTGTTCGTGCGTGCGCCCCTGCGGGATGGGGTGGTGGTGCACTGGCAGGTCGCGGGAGACGTGGCGCGCACCCTCGAGCTTCCGGTCCGGGGGGATTCGGCCGCGTACGTCTTCGAATCCGTGCGGGCGCCCATCTCCTATCGGGTGGTCGCGCCCGATGGCGCGGAGTCGCCCTCCTATCGCCTTACCCCGGTGGACCCGCTGCTGGTCACGGACGTCACAGTGGGGCTCTCGTTTCCACCCTACCTTGAGCGCCCTCCGGAGGTATACAGGGGAGACATCCCCCCGCTGGTGGTGCCCGTGGGCACGGCCGTCGAGATAGAGGGGCGGGCGAGCCGCCCGGTCTCGCTCGCGGAGATCACCGCCGACGATGCGGTGGTGGCCACCCTCGTCCCCGAAGGGTCCACCTTCCGCGGAGGATGGACGCCGGAGCGCGGCGGAGAGTACGGCTGGCGCTTCCTGGACGACGCCGGCGAGCCCGCCTCCCTCCTGCCCGCGCTGCTGCGGGTGACGTTGGTGCCCGACTCGGCCCCGCGGATCCGCATCGTGGTGCCTGCGCCGGACACGCTGCTCCCCGCGACTCTGCGTCAGCCCCTGGTCCTGGAGGCGGAGGACGACCACGGCCTGCGCACGCTGGAGCTGGTGGCGTGGCGGGTGACCGCGCTCGGTGACACGCTCCCGGCCCGTACTCAGGCGGTGACGCTCGACGGGAGTCCCTCCCTCCTTGTTCGCCCCGTGCTGGACGTGTCGGAGTGGGGGTTGCTCCCCGGGGACCGGGTCCTCTACTACGCCCGTGTCCGCGACGTGCATCCCGTCGGACAGAGTGGCCGCACGCCCGTGCACACGTTGCGCATGCCGTCCGCGGAGGCGCTGCGTCGTCGGGCCCAGGAGGAGCTGGCGGCGGCCGCCGAGGAGTTGGAGTCACTACGAGGAGAGGCGGCCCGCTCGGCGGAGGAGATGCGCGCCCGGGACCGGGCGGCCCGCGCCCCGGACCGCACCGGGGCGGAGTCGAGCGCGGGCGACGAGGCGTCCCCCTCCTTCCAGCAGCAGGAGGCGGTGCGGCAGGCATTGGCCGACCAGGCCGCGTTGGGTGCCCGGGCCGACTCCCTGCAGGCCGGTCTGAGCGAACTGGCGCGCACGCTGCAGGAGGCCGGGGCCGCCGACACCGAGCTGGCCGACGACCTGCGCGAGCTCCAGGCGCTGCTGCAGGAGATGGGCGGCGAGGCGCTCCAGGAGCGGCTCGAGGAGCTGCTGGCGCGTATGGAAGCCGGGGGAGGGGAGGACACCCGCGAGGCGCTCGACGCGCTGGCGGAGGGGCAGGAGCGCCTGCGCCAGCAGCTCGAAGAGGCGCTCGAGCGGGCCCGCCGCGCCGCAGTGGAGCAGGAGTTCCGGAGCGCGGCCGGCGAGGCGCAGGAGCTGGCGGAGACCCAGCGGGCGCTGGCGGAGAGCATGGCCGAGGAGGAGCGGGGCGAGGGGCGGGCCGTGCAGCAGGATGCGCTCGCGCAGGAGACCCGGGCGCTCCAGGAGCGAATGGAGCAGCTGGCGGAGCGCCTGGCCGCGCTGGGCGAGGACCGTGCCGAGGCGGGGTTGGAAAGCGCGCGCGCGTCCGCCCGTCAGGCGGAGTCCGCCATGGAGCAGGCGGCCCGGGCTGCCGAGCGCAGTCCACGCGATGCGGCCGGGTCGGCCCAGGCGGCCGCCGAGCGCATGGAGGCGGCAGCGCAGGAGCTGCAGCAGGCGCAGCAGCAGCTCATGGCCGAGCGGGCGGACGCCTTCCAGCAGGCGCTGGGGCGGACGGCGCAGGACGCGCTCGCCCTCGCGCGGGAACAGGCCCGGGCACGCGAGGCGATGGAGGGTGCCACACGTGATCAGATGGCGGGCCTCCGGGGCGACCTGGCCGCGGTGCAGCAGGGGATCCGAGCCCTGGCCGAGAACCTTGCCCTGGCGGCCCGCATGGCGGGGGCGGACGCCCGTGACCTCTCGCGCCGGATGGGGGAGGCCATGACGTCGATGGAGGAGGCATTCGCGAGCCTCGACCAGCCCGGACGCGGGCGTCCGCCCCCGCAGGCGGCGGCCGAGACGGCCGTGGAGGCGCTCAACCAGGTGGCGCGTTCGGCCCTCGACGCCGCCCGCGCCCTCGAGGAAGGGGGCGCCACCGGGCAGCCGACGCCCGAGGAGATGATGGAGCGCATGGAGCAGATGGCGCAGCAGCAGGCGGAGGTGAACAATCAGGCCGCCCAGATGGTGCCCATGCAGCTCTCCCCCCAGGCCATGCAGGAGATGATGGAGCAGTTGGCGGCAGGGCAGGAACAGGTCGCCTCCGATCTGGGTGAGATGGCGCGCCAGGAGGGGGAGGACGGGCCGCTGGGCGATGTGGAGGCGTTCGCCCGGGAGGCCCAGGCGCTGGCCCAGGCCCTGGCGGGGGGACGCCTGGACGCGGAGACGCGGGCGCGCCAGGAGCGCCTCTTCCACCGCCTGCTGGACGCCGGCCGTGGACTGGAGCGCGAGGAGGAGTCCACCGAGCGGGAGGCGCTCGCCCCCGGGGCCTTCGAGGCGGTCGCCCCCCCGCCGCTCACGGATGCCGCGTTGGGCCTCTCGCGCTTCCGGCTCCCGGACGCCGAGACCCTGAACCGGCTCCCGCCCGCCGCGCGCGCGCTGGTGCGGCAGTACTTCCTGCGCCTGAATCGCGGCGGCGGGGGCGGTGCGCCGTGATCCCCTGCGTCCGTACCTTCATCGCCGGCCGGGGGCCTCGGCTCCTGCGGGCCGTGGTCGTCGCCATGGCGGCCGGAGCGGGTGCCGGGTCTCCGGCCGGGGCCCAGGGGGGGGCGGGTGGAGAGGAGG
>JAVVFC010000278.1:0-2869 GCA_032250975.1 Longimicrobiales bacterium
TATGGGTAGTCAAGTGAACACGCGTCCTGCAGCCGTCGAATCCGTTGGTCGATTGACGACCGTATAGGTAGCGAAGGCACCACGCGTCCTGCGGGTATGCTACGTTTGTTCGATTCGCTACCGGCGGACGGCCGGGGCCGGCTCGCACGGACGGCGGCGGAGTTCGCGTACCAGCCGGATGCCGCCAGCTATGCGAACCCGGCCCACCCAGAAGCACCAGGCTGAGGCGGGTGCGGGCCGTGCGCGTGGCGACAGCAGCAGGTGACCCGCCTCCATTCGCGGCACCGTTCCCCGGAGGTACGGTGGCTCGAGGCACCCTGCCGCACCGTTCCCCGCCGCTCCGGCTCCCGGCACCATTCCCCGCCGCACTGGCCTGCCGCACCGTTCCCCGCCGCTCCGGCCCGCGGCACCGTCCCCCGCCGCTCCGGGCCTTGCCGGACCATTCTTCGCCGTATTGTACCTTGCGGTATCATTCCCGTACCGTACCGGTCCCGCGCCGTGCCCCGGCGCGGGAGTTCTCCTCGCCCGATCCGACCCCGATCCGCCATGCCACGCCCGCTCCCGACCCTGCTCGCGCTCCTGGCCGCCACCTCGTTCACGGCGCTTCCCGTCCGGGCGCAGGACGGCGACGGCGGGTCGGTGGGTGGCGCCGTCGTGGGAGGGATCGCTGGTGGGGTGGGCGGCCTGCTGGGCATCTACCCGCTGTTGGGGTGCCCGCTCGCGACCATCGGCGCCGCCCGTGACGGGGACTTCTGCGACGTGGCCAGCCTCTCGCTGCTGGTGGGCGGCACGGCGGCGGGGGCGTGGATCGGGGCCACGGACTCCGGCGCCGGATACGGGATGGGCGTCGGACTGGTGGCCGGCTTCGGCGCCGGCCTGCTCCTGGGGCGGGTGGTTGAAACGCCCCGCTGGGTCGATTCCCTGCTCCTCCTCACAGGCGTGGTGGTGGGCGGCATCGTGGGCGCCGACGACGACGGCGGGGCGTCCCCCCTGGCACAGGGTCAGCGGACGGTCCCGCTCCTCACCCTGCCGCTGGCGCGCTTCTGACTCCCGCTGCCGCACGCCTGAGGGCGGGCGGCGGCCTGCCCACCCGGCTGGGGGCGCCTCAGCTGTAGGGGGAGGAGACCGTGAGCAGGAATCCGTCCGGGTCCACCAGGTCGAAGGTGCGGGCACCCCAGGGACGGTCCTCCGGTTCGGTCTCGAGCGTGCCACCCGCGGCGCGCACGCGCTCGGCCAGGTCATCCACGTTCTGAGTGGTCTCCAGGTAGAGGCGCATGCCCACACCCTTCACCCGGTCGCGACCGCGAGCGCCGTCGTCCTGCGAGAGCAGCAGCGACTGCGAGCCCGCCACCAGCTCGGCTCCGAGCGTGCGGCCGTCGTCCTCCCAGAGCTGCTTGCGGTGGAATCCCAACACGTCGCAGTACCAGCGCAGACTGGCGGCCAGGTCGTCCACCGTGAGGGACGGTGCGATGCCCCGCAGACGCAGCGTCTCGGGGCGGTTCCGGGTGTTGCTCATGGGAGGGCCTCCTGACGTCGGGATACCCTTCCATCACTCACCCGGCCGCGGCGGCGGGGCAAGGGCGAAGAATCAGCCCCCGCCCGGTCGATCCGCTCCGTCGGGCGCGGGTCCGTCCTCCGTGATCGGCTGCTCGCGGACGGTGGGGTACTCGATCCCCAGTTGCTCCAGGTAGGTGGTGTAGCGGGAGGGATCGTAGTAGAACTCGCGCATGCGGGGTCGCCACCGCTCCATGAGCTCCTGATTGAGCCAGATGGCCGGCTGGTCGGTCTCGGAGATGAACGGGATGTAGGCGGTCTCGGCGGTCTGGACGTCGTTGAAGTAGTCCCACGCCGCGGCCACCGTGGTGCCGTCGAGGAACAGGTCGAGGAGCGTCATGGCCTGGACGCGGGCGCCGGCCACGCCACCCTTGTGGGCGATGGGCGTGGCCATGGAGATCCCGTTGGCCCAGTTGTGCCCCGGGCCGCCGGGGATGTTGGAGGGGTAGCGGAGCGTGACCGTGGGCATGTTCCAGGAGACGTCCCCGATGTCGTCGGACCCCCCGCCCAGGGACCTGGAGAGATCGACCGGGCCGGCCAGTTCGGGGATCTCGGTGGCGAGCCCCTCCTCGTCCACCCCCAGTTCCCGCTGCAGCGCCCGGGCCAGCGTCTGGTCCCGCTCGTCCCACTCCGGTAGCCCCACCTTCTGGATGTTGGCGTAGGTGGCCTCCGCCACCGGCTTGCTGAAGTGCCGGCCCCACGCTGAGCCCACGGTCTGGATGGTATCGACCTCGGTCCCGGTCATCAGCGCGGCGCCCTCGGCCATCTTCACGGCGGCGTCGTACTGCTCCTTGGTGAGCTCGTAGTCCCGCTCGCGGAAGTAGAACCAGATGGTGGCCGTCTGGGGCACCACGTTGGGCTGATCGCCCCCGTCCACGATGATGTAGTGCGAGCGGGCCGCCGGACGCAGGTGTTCGCGCTTGAACTCCCACGCCTGCGCCATCAGCATCACGGCGTCCAGCGCGGAACGGCCCCGCCAGGGAGAGCCGGCGGAGTGGGCGGTCTCTCCCTGGAAGCGGAACTGGACCGACCAGAGCGCGTTGCCCCCCGCCTGCCCCCAGCTCATTCCGAAGTTGGAGCTCACGTGGGTGAAGAGGTTCACGTCCACGTCGTCGAAGACGCCTTCACGCACGAAGAAGGCCTTGGAAGCCACCTGCTCCTCGGCGACGCCGGGCCAGATGAGGAGCGCGCCGTCGATCCCCTCCCGCTCCATGATCTCCTTGACGGCGAGGGCGGCCACGATGTTCACCGCCTGCCCGGAGTTGTGGCCCTCGCCATGCCCCGGGGCCATCTCCACGAGGGCCTCCCGGTAGCC
>JAVVFC010000279.1:0-2804 GCA_032250975.1 Longimicrobiales bacterium
GGGCGCCCGCCTGGGCGATCTACCGGATCGCCTACCTGCTCAAAGTGGTGGGCACCCGGAACAAGATCCGCGTCGCGACCAGCCTGGCCCTGAACCGCTTCTTCGAGCCGGACATCAGCTACGACCGGAGGCCGGACGGAGGTTGAGGGGGCGGTCCGGGGCGGATCCGCCCCGCGCCCCCCCCTTCAGAGACCGTCCCAGTCTTCAGGCAGGAGCGCCCGGAAGCGGGCCGCGTCGTCCTCCAGCCTCACCTCCTCGAGCAGATAGATCATCGAGGACACCCGCAGCAGCCCCGCCTGGGAGATCCCATTCTCGCTACGGGCCCAATCGACCATCAGGGCCAGGCATCGTTCCAGTGCCCGACGGCCTTCCTCGGGCCGCCCAGCAAGAATGCGCTGTACGCCCAGCTCCGCTTCCGTAATCCGGGTCCACTCGTGCTCCCGTCCCAACTCGCGCGTGTAGATGCCGACCGCTTCGCGCAGGGGATCCTCGGCCTCGGCGGTCCACCCCACCAGGAGCCGGAGCCGTCCCAGCGATGCGGCGGCCTGCCCCACCCGCCAGTCGTCGCGCTGCCAGTGGTTCCGGACCGCCACCAGGGTCGCGACACTCAACGAGTCAGCCGCCGCGACCCGCCCCTGCAGCGAGAGCACGCCTCCAAGGTTGTTGGCGACCACGGCGACGGAGGGGTGCCCCCGGCCCCAGCGCTCGGTCGCCCGCACAAGCGCCTCGCGATAGAGGCTGTCCGCACCCACATAGTCATCCTTGACCCGCAGCAGGTACGCGAGGTTGTTCAGGGCCGTGGGCAGGTCCTGTCCACCGTCGCCCTGCAGGGCGCGCAGCCGGGGAATCCCCTCGCGGTAGAGGGCTTCGGCCCGGTCAAGATCGCCCGTGGCCCGCCGGAGGTACGCCAGAGTGAGCAGCGCGGAGACGTAGGTCGCCTCGTCACGCTCCGGCGCTGCCGCCATGACCTCGAGCGCCTCCCGGACATGGACGCCGGCGGTATCGAGGTCACCCAGGTCCCGGTAGATGCTTCCGAGGGCAAGCAGCGCCCCCGCCAGACAGGCGTCCCGGGGTGGATCGCGGCGCCGGAGGATCTCGACGGCCTCCACCTGGGGTGCCAGGGCACTCTCGAAATCCCGCGCCAACCGGAAGCTCGCGGAGAGGTGCCGCAGGGCCTCCTCCACCTCTTCGCTGGTGGGCCCATACACCTCACGACGCAGGTCGATGGCGGCACGCATCACCTCCTGGGCCCGCTCGGGATGGCCCAGGTTGTCATAGGCGCTGCCCAGCACCAGTAGCAACTGCGCCCGCACCTCCGGGCGGTCCTGCAGTTCGACCGGGGCGCGCTCGCGCGCCCATTCGACCAGCTCGAGCGCGGTGATGGTGTCGTTGGGTCCCTGACCCGGGTTCCGACCGCGGAACACGTCCGCCAGAAAATCGAGGGTGGCCTGGGCGTTGGCCGCCTCCCGCTCCGCGGTTGCCGCCGCCGCGCTGGCCCGGTCCCGCTCCCGGACGGTTGCGGCCTGTTGGACGGTCAGCGACGCCACGCCGGACGCCAGCAGCGCCACGAAGGCGACCGCCCCCACGGTGGCGGCCCGGTGTCGCCGGATGAACTTGCGGGCCCGGTACGCCGTGGCGCCGTCTCGGGCTTCCACAGGAAATCCTTCCAGGAACCGGACCACGTCCGCGGCCATCGCCTCGGCCGATCCGTAGCGGGCGTCGGGCTCCTTGCGCAGCGCCTTCAGCACCACCGCGTCGAGGTCCCCACCCAGGGTCCGGGCCAGACCGGCCGGATCCTGGCCCCGCAGACCTGCGGCAGCCTCCCCACCTTCCGACCGCGCCGTCGCCGAGGGCGGCACGGGATCGGACTCGCAGATTGCGCGCTCCACTCCGAAGCGGCTCTCGGAGTCCACGGCGTACGGATGCCGGCCCGAGAGGAGTTCGTAGAGGATCACGCCCAGGGCGTGTACGTCGGTGGCGGTGGTCGCCGGCTGCCCCAGGATCTGTTCGGGCGCGGCGTAGCGGGGGGTCATCCACCGGGTCACGGTGGCCTGGTCGTCGGGCGGCTCGCCGTGCGGGTCGATCAGCTTGGCCACTCCGAAGTCCAGCAGCTTCACATGACCGTCCGCGGTGACCAGGATGTTGGACGGCTTCAGGTCCCTGTGCACCACCAGGCTGCGGTGGGCATACTGCACGGCGCGGGCCACCTGCACGAAGAGACGCAGACGTTCGGCGACGGTGAGGCCTCGCTCGTCCGCGTGGCGGGTGAGGGGGAGTCCCTCGACCAGCTCCACCACCAGGTAGGGGCGGCCGTCCCCGGTGACACCGCCGTCGAAGACCTTGGCCAGATTGGGGTGAGAGAGCGTTGCCAGGATCTGCTGTTCGGTCCGCAGGCGATGGGCGAGGTCGTCTCCGGAGTGTTGCGGGTGCAGCAGCTTGAGCGCGACCTGCTGCTCGAAGGTCCCGTCGGCCCGCTCGGCCAGGTAGACGGTGCTGGTCCCTCCACGCCCCAGCACGCCGGCGATCCGGTATCGGCCCACACGCTCGCCCGGGTCCAGGGCGGGACCGCCGGGGCCGGGGGGAGCCAGCGCGGAGGCGAGCTCGGTGGGGAGCGCGGGCGGGTCGTGTTCCAGGAACCCTTCCAACTCCGCCTCCACGGTGAGCAGGCGGGCCACCCGTTCCACGAGCCCCCGGTCGTCGCCCGCCAGCTGGCGCAGCCGGGCCGCGCGCTCCGCCACGGGCGCATCCAGCAGTGCGTCGAACAGTTCGTCGACACGGCGCCAGTCTGATGGCCGGTGGTGGGT
>JAVVFC010000027.1:0-23031 GCA_032250975.1 Longimicrobiales bacterium
CTGGAACCGGATCCTGGAAGCCACCCGTCCGGTCCTTCCCGAGCAGAGCTTCCATACCTGGCTCGCGAGTTCCCGCGGGGTGGGCCTCTCCGGGGAGAGCCTGGAGGTCGAGGCCGCCAGCCCCTTTCATCAGGAGATGATCGAGGACCGCTTCCGTCCCGTGCTGGAGGAGGTGGCGGAGCGCGTCATGGGCCGCCCGCTGACCCTGGTGCTGCACGCCGCCGACCCGGACCGGAACGATCTGGTCTCCATGGAGCTGGCCCTGGGATCCGCCGGGCCGGGCGCACCCGTTCCGGGGGGTTCCGTTTCGGCGCCCGGCACCGGACCGGGGAGTGCACCCGCCTCCCGCACGGCCGGATCGCGGCACGGCCGGGCCGCCGGCTCCGCGGAAGCGGACGCCGAGCACACCCTCAACACGCGCTACACCTTCGACCGCTTCGTGGTCGGCAACAACAATCAACTGGCGGCGGCAGCCTCCCGGGCCGTGGCCGAGAAGCCCGCCCGCATGTACAACCCGCTCTTCCTCTACGGCGGCGTGGGGCTGGGCAAGACCCACCTCATGCACGCCATCGGCAACCACATCCTGCAGAGCCGTCCGGGCAGCCGGATCGTCTACGTCTCGTCCGAGCAGTTCATGAACGAGCTCGTGAACGCCATCCAGGAGGGCAAGACCGCCGAGTTCCGGCGCCGCTACCGGGTCATGGACCTGCTTCTGGTCGACGACATCCACTTCCTGGAAGGCAAGGACCGCACCCAGGAGGAGTTCTTCCACACCTTCAACGCGCTCTACGACGCCCAGAAGCAGATCATCGTGACCAGCGACCGTCCGCCCAAGGAACTCCCCGGGCTGGAGGAGCGCCTGGTGAGCCGCTTCGAATGGGGTCTGGTGGCCGACATCAAGCCGCCCGATTACGAGACCCGGGTCGCCATCCTGCGAAAGAAGGCCGACGATGACAGCCTGGTCATGGACGACGAGGTGCTGGACTTCATCGCCCGCTCCTGCACCGCGTCGGTGCGCGAACTCGAGGGGGCGGTCATCAAGCTGCTCGCGCTTTCTTCGCTTACGCACCGCGAGGTGAACGTCGCCCTGGCCCGGGAGGCACTCGACGCCCTGCTCCGCGAGCGCGTGGAGGACGATCCCACCGCCCACCTCACGCCCCAGGAGATCCGGCGGGTGGTCGCGGAGGTCTGGCAGGTGCGTCCCGATGCGCTCACTTCCAAGCGCCGCACCCGGGACGTCACCGTGCCCCGTCAGGTGGCGATGTTCCTGGTCAAGGAGCTGCTGGACCTCCCCCTGGTGCAGATCGGAGACCTCTTCGGCGGGCGCGACCACTCCACCGTCATCCACTCCATCCGCAAGGTGCAGGGAGAGCTCGAGACGGACGCCACGCTGCGGAACCGGGTCGATGCGCTGCGCCGGCGACTGCTGAATGCCGGACACTCCACATCAGGTGTGGACTGATTGTGGACAACCCCCCCATCCTCCACACCCGTCCACACTGCCGGTGGCGCACGGCCGTCTTCCTCCACAGACTCCACACCCACCTCCACACCCACCTTCACCCGCCCAACCACCGACCCCGGAACGGCTTCGCCCCCGTCGCCGCCCCTCCTTCCACATCTCCACACCCTCTACTACTTCTTTTTTTCTATTCTTCTTGAAAAGAGATTAGCAACGCGGCGCGGGTCCGGCCCCGCCCCACCTCCCCACACCGACTCAACGGAGCCCGATCCCCCATGCGATTCACGGTGACCCGGCAGAACCTCCACCAGGGGTTGGCAGCGGTGTCGGCCAGCATCCCGTCCAAGACCACCCTCCCGGTGCTCTCCAACATCCTCCTCCAGACCGACGACGACGGGGTCTGGATGAGTGGAACGGACCTGGACGTCTCCATCCGCGTGCGGATTCCCGCCGACGTGGCCGAAGCCGGCACGCTGACGGCGCCCGGGAAGAAGCTCCAGGAGATCACCCGCGAGCTGGCCGATCACCCGGTACAGGTGAGCACGCGCGCCGATCAGATCGAGCTGGCCTGCGGACAGGCGCGCTTCAAGCTGAACGGGCTGCCCGCGGAGGAGTTTCCGACGCTCCCGGTGGTGGACTTCGGCGGTGGTATGCAGGTGGCGGGGAGCGACCTGCAGCGCCTGATCCACCACGCCGCCTTCGCGGTCTCGACCGAGGAGAGCCGCCCCATCCTGAACGGCGTGCTCTGGGAGGTCCGCGAAGGTATCATGCGCATGGTGGCCACCAACGGCCACCGGCTGGCGCGCATGGCGATTCCGAGCGATGCCGCGTCCGAGACCAGCATCAGCTTCATCGTGCCGCCGGGTGCGCTGCAGCAGGTGCAGCGCCTCTTCCGGGACGCGGAGGCCATCCAGGTGGCGTGGGACGCCGGTTCGGAGGGTGGTGTGCGGCGCAACCATCTGGGGTTCCGCTCCGATGGCGTGGAGGTGTACACCCGGCTGATCGAAGGCACCTATCCCAACTACGAGCAGGTGATCCCGAAGGACAACGACAAGGTGGCCGTGGTGGAGAAGCGGCCGCTCGAGGCCGCCGTACGGCGGATGGCGGTGGTGGCCAGCGACCAGACCCACCGGATCCGCATGACGCTCGAGGCCGACCGCATGCACCTGAACGTGCTCACCCCCGACCTGGGCGAAGGGCACGACGAACTCGCGCTCACCTACAGCGGCGAGCCGCTCGAGATCGGCTTCAACGCCACCTACCTGCTCGAGGTGCTTCGCTACATGCCGTCCGACGAGGTGCGCATGACCTTCAAGGCGCCCGAGCGGGCCGCCACCATCGAGCCCTCGGTGGCGGAGGGCGAGGAAGCCCTGGACTACCTCTGCCTGGTGATGCCGCTGCGCCTGCTGGACTGAGCCGGCCCCGGCGATGCTACGCGTCCCCGGGCGGTGCTACGCGCCCCCGGGTGGTACCCCGCGGGCGCCGGGCCTCCGGGCGCGCGCCCGGGCCAGCAGTTCGGCGCCCGTGAAGACCGCGACCAGCGGGTAGCCGGCCGCCTCCAGGCGCTTCCGGCCGCCCTCCTCCCGGTCCACCAGGGTCAGGACGCCCACCACCGAGGCCCCGTACGCCTCGAGCGCCTCGATGGCTGCCAGGGCGCTCCCGCCGGTGGTCATGGAGTCCTCTACCACCAGACAGTGCGACCCTTCCGGAAGGCCGCCCTCGATGCGTTGCCCGGTCCCGTGCGCCTTGGCCGCCTTGCGCACCGAGAAGGCCTCCAGGGGACACCCCGCCACGAAGCTCTCGCGCGCCATGGCGTACGCCACCGGATCGGCGCCCATGGTGAGCCCCCCGACGTGGGAGGCGTTCAGGCCGGACGCCTGGTAGGCGGCCAGGCCCACTCGTCCGGTCAGGTACTGTCCCTCGGCGCTCATGGTGGTGCGGCGGGCATCCACGTAGTAATCCGAGCGCGTGCCGCTGGCGAGCACGAAGTCCCCCAGGCGCACCGATCGCTCCACCAGGAGCTGCATCAGCCGATCACGATCGTTCATGCCGCCAACGCTCCCCGATCGGCCCCCGGGTGTCAAGCGGGACGCCGCTCCGATCAGGGGGTCCAGGGCACCCGCAACGCCCACGCCAGGTGCGACCCGTCGTGCGACAGCGAGACGTCCGCACCCGGTACGCGCGCTCCGTCCAGCAGCAGGTAGGGGGGGCGGAGTCCGGCGTGCCCGGGCGGGCAGACGATGGCCAGCCGCGACTCGGAGACCTCGAGCAGCGCCGCCGCCTCGCGCCGCGCCATCAGGCGCACGAGCGCGGAGGCCAATCCGTGCAGGGCCTCACCTTCGATGGCCGAGAAGCGTTCGGCCTGCCATGACTCCAGCGGTTCGCCGACCCCCAGGTCGGCGATGGCCTGCGCCACGGTGGCGTGCGAGACCAGCACCACCGAGGAGGGGTCGTCCCAGGCGTGGGCCATCACGCGGTCGGCGTGCGTCTGGGTGCTCAGACCCACCCGCACGGGAACCGGGTCCGGGTCCACACCCGGGCAGCGCACACCCGCGTCCGCCGTGTCGGGCTCACCGATGACCTCGAAGGCCCGATGCCGGAACACCGGCGGTGCCCCCTGCAGCTTGGACACCACCTTGTAGGCCGCTTCCTTGGCGGCCCAGAGCATCCAGACCTCGACCTCGGGGTGCTCGGCCGAGAGGATCCGATCCCGCTCGGCTTCGGTGAAGACGCGCTCCATGAAGCGTGCGTCGCGCGTGCGATCCGCTGTGCGATGCCGGTCGAGGTCCACCACGTCGACACCGACGAATCCCGTGTGCGGATCGGAAACGGGAGCGGATTCCTCGAGGCGGACCATGCATGGACGATCCCCAGAGGAGCCCGATGCTGTCAAGCGTGGTCTTCCAGAGCCCTGCGCGCGTCGGCGGGAATCCGCATGGGGCGTCCGTCCGGGCCGATCCACACCGCCACCACCAGGGCCTCGGCATGCACGTGCTCCGGGTCGCCCGCCCGGTAGGCCACCTGGCGCAGCGTCAGGCTCGAGGTGCGGATGGCCGCAAGCGAGGTGGCGATCTCCAGCGCATCGCCGAGCCTCACCTCACGGCGGTAGTCCACCTCCACCCGTACCACGTGCACCCCCTCGTCGCGCGCCGTGATGGCGTCGGGAGGAAAGCCGCCCGCGGCCAGCGTCTGGAAGCGCGCGTGCTCGAAGTAGTTCAGGAATACGGCGTGGTTCAGGTGCCCGAAGCTGTCCAGCTCGTAGCTGCGGGCCTCCACCCGGCAGACGTGCAGGGGCCTCAAAGGCGGATCCCCCGGCGGATCACCCGGCGGCCGCCCGCGTCTCGGCCTCCGAAAGGCCACCGTAGCGCCGGTCCCGGCCGTGAAAGGTCTCCACCGCGCGCCGCAGATCGTCACCCCCGAAGTCCGGCCAGAGGGTGGGGGTGAAGACGAACTCGGCGTAGGCGCACTCCCACAGCAGGAAATCGCTCAGCCGCTCCTCGCCGCTGGTCCGGATCAGCAGGTCCACGTCCCGGACGCCGCCGGAGGCGTGCATGGCCGCTCCCAGCGCCTCGGAGAAGCGGTCAGGGCAGATCGGGTCGCCGCTGCCGCGCAGCAGCTCCGCGGCCCGCACCAGCGCGTCCCGCGCCGAGTAGTCGATGGCGAGGCGCAGGTCGAGCGCGTTCCCATCCGCGGTGGCGGACTCGGCCGTCTCGGCGGCCCGCAGCACCCGGGAGGGGAGGCGGTCCCGCCGTCCGAGCAGCGTCACCCGCACCCCCTGCTCCACCAGCTCGGCCGTCTCGGTCCGCAGGTAGCGGTGCAGCAGCCGCATGAGGGCGTTCACCTCGGGGCGGGGGCGCTTCCAGTTGTCGGCCGAAAAGGCGTAGAGGGTCAGCGTGCCGATGCCGAGCGCGGGCGCGGCCTCGACCACGCGCCGCACGGCGGCCGCGCCCTCACGGTGACCGCGGGTGCGCGACAGCCCCCGGCTGCGGGCCCAGCGCCCGTTCCCGTCCATGATGATGGCCACGTGCAGGCCGGCGCCCACCCGGCTCATCGCCGGCCTCCCGAGCGGGTGGCGTGGATGAGCGCTTCCATGTGCTCCAGGTACGCCGTCAACTCGCGGCGGCCCTCGCGGGTGAGGGTGTATTCGGTGCGCGGCGTGCGTCCCTCGAACGACTTGGCGCAGGCGACGTAGCCGGCTTCCTCGAGCTTGCGGGCGTGTGCCGAGAGGTTGCCGTCGGTCAGGCCCAGGATGGCCTTGAGGTCGTTGAAGCCGAGGGCGCCGTTCACCGCCAGGGCGCTCACGATGCCCAGCCGGACCCGCTCGTGGATGAGGCGGTCCAGCTCCAGCGGACCCGCGTCCTGCTCCCGGCCGCCCACGCTCCAGAGCCGGCGCGTGGAGGCCGCCAGCGCGTCCGGTGTGCGCGCGCCGTCGGACGGAACCTGTTGCCGCTCAGCCACCATGCCTCCTGGAGATGAGGAGTCCGAAGACGATGTGAAGCCCGCCGAAGCCCGCCGCCATCATCACGCCGCCCCAGGCCGTGGGCGCGATCAGCGAGGCCGCCCCCAGCGCCAGGAAGCAGGCGCCCATGGCCGGGATGGCGGGGACCGAGAAGGCGCCGCCGCTCATGATGGCCGTGCCGTACAGCAGCAGCCAGACGGCGGGAAGCAGGTCCGCCTCACCGGCCCTGAGCAGCGGAAGGGTAAGGACGCCTCCGACCAGGAGCGCGGGCAGCGCCCCGACCAGGAACTTCCATCCGGGTCCCCGCAGGACCGGCTCGCCCATGCGGCGCGCCTTGAGCACGGTCGCGGTGATGCCCAGCAGCATCGCCACGGCGGCGGCCGCCATCCAGATCGCCACCCACGCCCCCGGCGACGCCCCCCGCGTCAGTCCCCACGCCACCAGCGCCACGCCCCCCATGAGCACCAGCGCCCCACCCGACACGGCGGTGAACGCACCGGAACGCTCCATGGTCCTGCGTATGAAGTGCAGGTTCTCCATGGCCCGGTCGTGCAGCGCCAGCGGATGTCGCTCGGGTCCGATGCGGGGGATGGGCTCGCTCATGGCGCGGGAAGGGGCTGAGGCATCGGCAGGGAGGGGGCGGCGGCGCCCGACGCGCCGCACCCGACGCGTCGCCGCTGCCCCGCGGTGGGCTTTGCGAAGCAAAGTAGCGACGTCGGCGCGCTGGCACCACCCCCGCGAGCCGGGAGCGGCCACGCCCGTCGGGAGTGGTCCCGTCATTCGGGAGCGGCCCCTCCCGTCAGACGGGGCACCGCGAACCGGCGGCGCCCCTCAGCCCTCCCGATCGCGGATCATCTGCAGCGCCCCCGGCAGCAGCTCCACGGCCAGTTCGGGGCCGTCCGTTCGGTAGAGGTCGCCGTCCGCCTCGAAGTGGACGGGACCCTCCAGCGTGAGGGTGAAGCCTCGCGCCGTGCGCGTCACCACCTCCGGCTCGCCCTCGTGGCGGCCGCGTCCGGCCCGCGAGAAGAGGGCCATGCGGCGCAGGGGCCGGGCGTCCCCGATCAGGCAGGCGTGCAGAAGGCCGTCGTCCACGCGGGCGCCGGGGGCGATGGGGAAGCCCCCACCGAAGTAGGCGCCGTTGGTGAGCGTGATCATCAGGTGCCGGCCCTCCGTGCTCCAGGCGCTCTCGTCCACCACCCGCACCCGGGTGCCGTGAAAGCGGAAGAGCTGCTGCAGGGCGGTCACCTTGTACAACACCTCGCCGCGCAGGAAGCGGGCGTCGGCGGCCGCGACCACCACCGCCACGTCGAAGCCGACCCCGATCACGTTGAGGAAGTGGCGCGGGCGGGCCCCGTCCGATTCCAGCTTACCCGGTTCGGCGGGCCGGCTGGCGGTGACGACGCGGCCCACGTCCACCGGGCGCGGCACCCCGTCCACCAGGCGCCGCACGGCGTCGGCCGGATCCCGGTACCGCAGGCGAAGGTTCCGCCCGAAGTCGTTGCCGGTCCCCGAGGGAAGGATCCCCAGCGCGACCTCGCCGCGACCCGACGCCACGATCCGGTCGGCCACGTGGCTCCAGGTGCCGTCGCCCCCGATCGCCACCAGCAGATCGCAGCCCGCGGCCAGCGCCTCGTCGGCGAGCGCCCGCTCGTGGCCCGGGTGGCGCGTGGTCGCCACCGGAGCCCCCGGCAGGTGGGCGGCGAGCAGCTCCCGGTAGGCGGCCAGGCGGCGTGCGCCCCGCCCCCGGCCCGACGCCGGGTTGGCGATGATGAAGGCCCTGCGGTCGCGGACGGAGCTCAGATGCGCTCCAGCTCCTCGAAGGTCTGCACGCCGGCGCGGTACCACTCCTCCCGGAACGGGTAGGAGGCCACGTCCTCCAGCGTGATCATGGAGGTCATCTCGTGCGGGTAGAAGACGAGCTCGCCGGCCTCCTCCTCGTGCGCGGAGTGAGGCGCGTCCATGAAGATGTTGACCTTGAAGCGCCCATCCTCCCCCACCGATTCGCCCACCGTGAAGCAGTGGTACGGGTTCACGGTGGGATGGAACTCGTGCGCCGTGACCCGGAGCTCCACCGCCAGCTGTCCGCCGGACGAGACCTTGACCGTCATGGCGTCGTCGGACTCGTCCCACTCGAAGTCCATGTCGCGCATGATGTGGGGCAGGCACCAGCGCTCGATGGCGTGCTCGCGAGCGGCCCGGGTGCTGGTGGCCACCATGAAGGGGAAGAAGGCCGCCTTGGGGAGCGGCTTGCCGATCTCCACCTGCGGCGGCGTGATGATGGCCATCACCAGCTCGTCGTAGGCGCCAACCACGCTCTCGGTGAAGCGGAACGCGAGCACCGACATGACGCTCCGCTCGTGATGCGCCTCCACGGGCTGAAGATGCGCCGGCAGGATGGCGCGCGCGTCCCGGGTGCTCATCTCCGAGAACGCGCCCACGCAACAGTCGAACCCGTATCGCGTGACCTTCATGCTCGGGACTTCCGGTGAGGGTCTCATCGGGCGATGATGTCGTGGCGCCGGAGCACGCGGGCGATGATCTCGGCCCCCTCCTCGAGCTCCGCGCGCGTGTGCGCGGCGGAGACAGACATCCGGAAGCGGGACTTGTGCTTGCCGACCGCCGGGTACTTGACCGGGTTGATGAAGACGCCCTCGCGCAGCAGCTCCTCGCCCAGCTGGAAGATGAGCGCGTCGTTCCTCACCATGACGGGGATCACCTGCGACGTGGAGTCGCCGATGTCCACGCCCAACTCGGCCAGGTGCGTCTGCATGAAGCGCACGTTCTCCCAGAGCCGGGTGCGGAGCTCGGGCTCGGCCTCGGCCAGCTCCAGCGCCTTCAGGATCCCGGCGGTGACGGTAGGCGCCAGCGCGCACGAGAAGAAGCGCGAGCGCGAGAAGCCCCGCAGGTAGTCGATCAGCGCCCGGGAACCCGCCAGGAAGCCGCCCTGGCCGCCCAGGCTCTTGGAGAAGGTGCCGATGTGCAGGTCGATCTCGTCGTCCAGCCCGAAGTGCTCGGCCACGCCCCGGCCGCGCTCGCCGAACACGAAGGTGGAGTGCGCCTCGTCGATCAGGATGCGGGCGTCGTGCCGGCGCGCCACCTCCACGATTTCGGGCAGCGGCGGAATGTCGCCGTCCATGGAGTAGACGCCCTCCACGATCACCAGCTTCTTGCCCTCGAAGCGCGAGAGCTTGCGGTCGAGGTCGTCGGGCCGGTTGTGGCGGAAGAAGCGGCTGGTGGCCTTGGAGAGGATCATCCCGTCCACGATCGAGGCGTGGGCGTACTGATCGGCCACGATCAGGTCTCCGGAGCGCATCAGCCCCGCGATCACCCCCAGGTTGGCGCTGTAGCCGGTGGGGAAGATGAGGGCGTCCTCCTTGCCCTTGAACGCCGCCACCCGGGTGGTGAGCTGGCTCAGGAGGTCGGTCATGCCCGAGAGGATGGGCGAGCCGGAGGACCCGCCCCCGTACACGTCCACCGCCGCCTTGATGGCCTCCTTGACCTCGGGGCGGTACGAGAGCCCCAGGTAGTTGTAGGAGGCGAAGTTCACCAGGTTCCTGCGAATGTCGCCGGTCTTGGTGTCGCGCACGTCCACCCGCGTGGCGGGCGCGGAGACCATGGGGAGCTCATACTGGTAGTAGCCGCGCGGATGGACCTGGGCGTACCACTCCCGGAAGGGCTCCAGCATGGCGAAGGCGTCGGTGCCGGCGCCGAAGTAGAAGTTGGTGTAGTCGTAGTCCATGGGGTCGATCGCCCCGTACGCTTCCACCTCGGCGATACTCGGGTTTTCGGGCACGTTCCGGATCCGGTTGGACGCGGCGCCCTCGCGGGCCTCCTGGTCTCGGCTCGGGCCCGCGTCTTGAAGTGTCTTGTGATCTGCCATTAGCCTTCGCCCCGTGAAAGCGGTTGCCGGGTCCGTCCCCGGCCCGTCCGGAAAATGTCACACTTTCAACCCGGAGCGCCACATGAAAGTTCGCGGGACCGTGACCCTGGGGGTCGCGGCGGTGGCGCTGATCCTCACGGATCTGGTCCAACGGGTCGGAGTGGTGCTGCTGCTTCGTCTCCTGCCGAGCCGCCGCCACCGGATCCTGGCCCGGTGGCAGCAGTTCATGGCCGATCTGATGATTGTCATCGTTCGCCGCGTGGGCGGCGCGCGCATCCCGGACCCCCCGCGCATCCCGGGCGGCGAGGGGGTGCTGGTTCTCATGAACCACCAGTCCCTGCTCGACATCCCACTGGTGGTCAAGGCGCTCCGGCCCACGTACCCGCGCATCGTCACGCGCTCCCGGTACGCGAACGGGAAACCGCTAATCTCGCACATGATCCGCCTGTATCAATACCCCACGGTGGATCCCACGGCAACGTCCAGGGGCCTGCTGGAGCGGCTGGGCGCCACCGCCGCCGCCTCGCCGGTCCCGGTCGCGATCTACCCCGAGGGCGGCCGGACGCGCACCGGCGCGATCGGCACCTTCAAGCGGAACGGCCTGCGCGCCATCCTCGGCGCCCGCCAGTGGGAGGTGTGGATGCTGACCGCGGACGGCTACTGGCAGTGCGCGCGCGCGCAGGACTTCCGCTCGGGGGTGAGCGGGGTACGGGGCGCCGCGCGCGTGGACGGCCCCTTCCCGGCGCCCCCGCCCGGAGCGCCCCTGGCGGAGGTGGACGCCTTCATCGACCGGATGCGCGCGCGCATGCAGGCCTCCCTCGCCGCCCTGCGCGCCCCCGTACCCCCGGCCCCGTGACCGAGCACCTCGAGGGCCGCCCCCTCTCGGACCGGGTGCCCCATCCCGCCCGGGACTTCGCGCGGGCACTGGTGGGCGCGGGCGGCGCGAGCGTCTCGGCCGTCCTGCTCTACGGCTCGCAGCTGCACCGCTCCTCCCCCGGGATGCACTCGGCCTGGGACCTGCTGGTGGTGGTGGAGCGCTACCGCGACTACCACCGCGCCATGCGGGCGGCCGGGTACGTGCGCCGGGCCCCGTGGCTCATGGACCTGCTGGGCCACGTCCTGCCCCCCTACGTGACCGACTTCCAGCCGCCGGAGGCGGAGGGGCGCGTTGCGAAGTGCCTGGTGATCTCGTGGGATCAGCTCCTGCGCGCGCTCGGGCCCCACGCGCGGGACCACTTCATGAAGGGACGGCTGGCTCAGCACGTGGAGGCGGTGTGGACCGCCTCGGACAACCGGGCGGAACGGCTCGAGGCGGCCCTGGCGGAAGCCCGCCTGGACACGCTCCGCTGGGCGGCGCCCTTTCTGGAGGCCCCCTTCGGGCCCGACGACTTCACGCTCGGCATGCTCACCGTCTCCTTCGCCGGGGAGATCCGCCCCGAGAGCCGGGAGCGGGTGCGCGAGGTGTGGGAGGCGCAGCGGGAATGGCTGCGCGAGACCTTCACCGGCGTGCTCGAGGCGGGGCGCGCGCGCGGGGTGCTGGCGGGGAACCCCCGCGAGGGCTACCGGCCGGTCCGTCCGCCCGGGCGCGGGCGGCGCCTGCGGCTGCGCGCCTACTTCCTGGTGTCCAAGCTCCGCGTCACGGCGCGCTGGGGGAAGCACATGCTGACCTTCAACGACTGGCTGACCTACGCGCAGCGCAAGGCGGAGCGCCGCACCGGCCTGACCATCGAGCTCACGCCGGCGGAGCGCCGCTGGCCCCTCCTCCTCCTCTGGCCCAAGGTCCTCCGGGTGCTCCGCCACGGGCGGGGAGCGCCGGCCGACCGGGAGACCCCTTCGTGAGAACCGACTTCGTCGTGCTCGTCACCCTCGTCGGCGTGGCGCTCGGGACCATGCCCGTCTTCCTGCTCACGGGTGGCTTCCGGCGCGAGGACCCGCTCGAGACGGGCCGCCGCGGGAAGTTCATCCTGGGCCCCTTCGTGCGCGCGTGGTTCTACTGGTTCATCCACCCGGTGGTGGCCGTCTCGCTGGCGCTCCGGCTGTCGCCCACGTTCTTCAACCTGCTCGGGGTGGCTTTCGGGGTGGCCGGAGGCGTGGCCTTCGCGTACGGGCACATGGCGCTCGGAGGGTGGGGAGTGCTCATGGGGGGGGTGGCCGACTCCCTGGACGGCCGCATCGCGCGCGCCCGGGGGATCGCCGGACCAAGGGGGGCCTTCCTGGACTCCACCCTGGACCGCTTCGCGGAGTTCGGGGCCTTCGTCGGGCTGGCCGTCTGGTACGCGGCCGACCCGCTGGCGCTGGTGCTGGTGGTGGGTGGCCTGGGCGGCTCGCTCATCGTCAGCTATGCGCGGGCCCGGGGCGAGGTGGAGGGCGTCCTCTGCACCGCCGGCGTCATGCAGCGCGCCGAGCGCCTGCTGCTGGTGGGCTTCGGCGGCCTGCTCGACCCCTCGTGGGCGCCCCGCATCAGCGACGGCGCCCCCGGCGGCTTCCTGATCTGGGTGCTGGGGCTGGTTGCCCTGGGCACCGTCGGCACCGCCGCCTACCGCACCGCCTGGATCAGCCGGCGGCTGGGGGGCTGAGCGGGCGGAGCCGGGGGGGAGTCCCTACCGCCAGGTGAAGCCGAGCCCGAGTCCCAGGAGCGGGGCCACCGGGTTCTTGTCCGCTTCCTCCGACACGCCGAACGCGTATCCCACTCCCGCCGATGTCAGGGCCGTGAAGCCCCACCCCGCCGTGTAGAGGTAGCCGATCTGAAGTCCGGGCCCGTATCGGTTGGAGTCCACCACGGACAACCCCTCGGAGGTCAGCGAGAACCCCGTCTCGCGCAGCACCGTCGAGACGGACAGTTCCAGAAAGCCCCGATGCTTCTCCCCCCGCGTGAATCCACGCACACCGCCGGCAAAGGCCGGGTCCCCACTGTCCGCGACGTCGGGTGGGGCATAGCCGAATCCCAGGAATCCAGACAGGCGCGTCTCGTGGAAGAAGAACTCCGCCTGCGCCCCCAGCCATCCGAACGAGTTGCCGACCCCGCCGAGCACGGCCGCCGAACGGGGGCCTGGCGGATCCTCCTGAGCCGACAGCGTCCGGGGACCCCCCAGGCCGAGCGCGCCCAGGAGCGCCAGGGCGTACCCCCATGTGGACGGTCGTTGCATCGTTCCCCCCTGTTGGAGACCATATGTCCGGACACCGACCATCCGTCACCGGGGACGACTCAGCGGGACCGGCCGAAATTGATCGGAATCTGGACCCAGAGGATGGACGGGATGCCGTCCAGCAACCCCGGCATGAACCTCAGCTCCTCCCCGACTTCGAGGGCCACCCGGTCCATCGTCCGATCCCCCGAGGTCCGGGCCACCCGCGACGCGAGTACGCGCCCGTCCGGCCCGACCTGGTATTGGGCGACGACCTGCCCGGTCCCACGGACCCGGCTGGCCGAAAGCGCTCGCGAAATCGCGTCCGGATTCAGGAGCACCGGCGAGCAGACTTCCGTGTATCCGGCGCGGATCCGGGCATCGGGCCCGCTCTCCAGCTTCAGGCGCCAGGTGCGCTCTCTCGGTTCGTCCGGCTGCTGGCGCGATTCGCGCCGTGCGATTTCGGCCAGCTGCTCCGCCTGCTCGCCCTCCGCCTCGAGGACACGCACGAACTCCGGCGCGCCAAAACCGTCGAAACCGATGGACAGCAGAACCGTGGACGACTCGATGTCACGGAGCGCCGTCATCACCGCGGCGGAGTCGACCAGTTCATCGGCGGGCAACAGATCCGAGCGGGGGATGTTGCACGAGCGGTCTGTGGGTCCCGGCGCCGCGCTCAGCAACAGGGACTCACGAAGGGCCGGTTCAGCAACCTGTCCCCCTGGAGAAGCCGAAGGCGTGCCGCACGCCCCGGCGATTACGGTCCCGAGGAGCAGGCACGACATTCCGATTCGGCAGGTCTTCAACGAGTCCTCCTCTGTACACGTCCCATCGTACCCCCACCTTCTGGGTCGGACTCGATGACCACAAGGATGGCGTCAGGGGCGCCGTGTTCCCCGGAGCGAACGTAGTGAGCGCAGGCGGCGACATTTCGTTGTGAGGCGTCGCCCCCACCGGCCCGTCTATCCCCAAAAAGCTCACCCTTGTGGTGCCTCGGGACGGGACCTTCTCAACACCAAGTCCGTGCTGAGATGGAGGGAGAGATGACCACCGTTCAGGCAGAGAAGATAGCACGCCGGAAGCTGAGCCTCCTACATCCAGGCGCCAGGGGGCTGCACCCGAACCGGGTCAGCGACGAGATCGAGAAGGCGATCCTCGGCCGCTGCCTCGAACACCCGGCCCAGGGCGCCCAACGTGTCGCTGACGAACTGATGCTCAGGGGCATCCAGGTGAGCTCAGGCGGCGTTCGCGGTGTCTGGGGCCGCCACGGGGGCTCAGCACGAAGCACGAGCGCCTGCTGCGGCTCGAGGAGACAGCCAAGGGTCGCAAGCTGAAGCTCACCGACGAGCAGATCCGGGCGCTGGAGCGCTTCGATCCTGCGTTCCGTGACCGGCACATCGAGGTCCACCACCCCGGCGACCTCGTGGCCGTGGACACCTTCTTCGTCGGCACCCTGAAAGGCGTGGGAAAGGTCTACCTCCAGGGCGTCCTCGACTGCTACAGCCGCTACGTCTGGGGACGACTCTATACGAGCACACTGCCCCTGACGGCCGTCCAGGTCCTCAACAACGACGTGCTCCCCGTCTTCGACGAGCACGGCATCCGGGTCAGCGCTTCCACCGCACCCTGCTCGATGAGCCTCTGCGCGTGAAGGGCCGCACCACCTGGTACGAGTGGATCGAGGAGGTGCAGACGGACCTCGACGCCTACCTCGAAACCTACGGCCGCAACCGCCCCCACCGGGGACGGGGTATGGACGGAAAGACGCCCTACCGCGTCTTCAAGGCCGGCCTGCCCAAGGCCCGCAAGGCCGCCAAGACGCTCGCAACCAAGGAGGTGGCCGCCGAAGATACCTGAACCACGCTCCGGCTCCGGCCGGGTGTCAGGTGATTACCGTTCCAGTACATCCGGTGCCGCCGGGGCGGAACTCCGAGCCACGAACTCACATCCGAGCTCGCTTTCCACCTCTTGAGTCTCCCACCCGGAAGGACCTTCCACCATACTCTGGGCCATATCGCCCTCCCTGTAGAGTTTGCTACAGGTCGGGCGTTTTCTCCTCGGGGATCATCTCCACTTTCCGCACCCGATCCTGCATTAACCCTCCCGGACAGGACCCAGGAATCAATGTTTGGATTTCCTATCCGCCGCAGGCGCGGGAATCCATCGGTCCTCCCGTCTCCTGCACCGGCGTTGCACGGCCAGGCGCTTGCCGCACCCGGAGAAACCACGTCCCTCGACACGGCGCAGGTGGCCGGCGCAGATGGATTCCCGCGCCTGCGGCGCGAGAATGACGCAGAGAGGAAGAAATCCCGGACAGCCCCGCGCTCCCACCGGAAACACACCCGCCAACGCTGGTTGATGCGGATGCTGTGGTGACCGGCGCGATCGCCTTTCAACGCCTCGAGACGGTTACCCGGCGGCATGCTTATTGCGCCGGCGCGCCGTCACCGGCCGCGACAGCAAGCGGCCTGACGTCAGCGACGAGATGGAACAGCAGTTTTCCTGGCGCTTCAAACTGAAGCTCGTGCGATACCCCAGAAAAGGAGACCAATTGCTTCTTGGGTGCCTGCAGGGCAGCAAACCACCGCCGTGCAAGGTCGCTCGAGGTCGCAAAATCATGCTCGCCCGCAAAGATAAACACCGGGCAGTCCACCTCAGTCACATCAAGGAAAGACAGGTTCACCAGTTCAGGGAGGAGCGTCATCGCCGTAATACCCGCGTAGCCGCTGGCCGCGATATCTAGCCTGCTGTAATCAGGCGACAGCACCGCCGCGTCTTCCTGGAAGGAAAAATCACTGCGGTTCCAGACCAGCCCGCCGAAGTGGGTCAGCCATATACGCTGCACAAGGATCTTCTCCACAATCAGCGGCTTGTCCGGCTCGGGATAGGGGAGGATGGATCGCAGTTCCGCCAGCGCTTCCTGGTTACCGGCTTTCGCCGCCGCTTGGAGGGCAAATTCGGTCCCGAGCCGTTCATTTTCCTGAAAGTCGATAGCCTGTCCCATGCCAACGTAGGCATGAAGCCAGTCAGGATGACGCAAGGCCAGTTTGAGGCCAATGATGCTGCCCCAGCTATGGCCGAGGACAAAGATTTTCTCCTTGCCGTAGGCCTGCCGCAAATAAGCGACCAGTTCCTCGGCGTCGGATACAAATTGCTCGACACTCAAATCCTGCGCCAGGGTTTCGGGGTCCGACGACGCCATGGTCTTCCCGGCACCTCGCTGGTCCCACTGCACCACAGTGAAATAATCTTCCCACGACGCCTGATAGAACCAGCTTGCCGGCATTTCCGGAACTGCGGGCCCGCCGTGGATGAAAAGCAGAATGGGGTTCTCACGGTTACGCCCACGCACGGAAATCCACTGTTCAATGCCACCGAGTGAGACGGATTTAAGCTCCTCAACTCCATTGTCTGTCGTGATTTTCCGCAGGTTGCCGACGATGGCCTGAGCGCGGGCCCGGTCGACCACGAAATCAGCATCCGCTGCAGACTGGGCAAAAGAAGGGGCCGCTATCAAACCCATGATTGCGACCAGAAGCGCATGCCGCCAGTTCCGGAGAAGATTGATTTGGGAAGACCTGTTTGCAGGTGACCGGCGGGATGCACTTCTGATCATGGTTTACTCCTAGAAATTATAGGCAAATCCTGGGACATTATATCTATTACACGCATTCATTCGTTACAACGCCAGTTTACCAGATGCACGAAATATGTCAAACATGCAACCATGGACCGATTTGCCCTGCCCCGGCATGCCCTGCAACGTCACACAGCGTGGCAACCTGCGTGTGCGGATCTTTTTCGAGGAGGGGTGATTTGGTGTATTCGGTGGACGGACATCACAATCCCCGTCCCTGTCTCGCCGCCGGGAGGCGAAGCGGCCTCGTCTCGGGTGGTGCGTTTCGCGGTCCGGCCGGTGGACCTTTGCACCGGGCGATGGCAGACAATGGCGGCGGATGCGGAGATGGCAAGGAGAGGAGGCCGGGATGACAGACAATGAGCACCGATCGGGCCGGAGGAGCCTGCTGAAGAGAGGCACGCTCCTTTTCGGCGGTGGAGCGCTGGGCGCGATCGCCAGCCGCGCGGCGGGGGGAAGTCCCGAGCGAACCGCGGGCTCGGCCATGCAGCCGCAATCGGCCGGCGCGTCCGCCAGGATGCAACGCACCGCCTTGAACCCTGACAGCCTGCACACCCCCTTCAGCCGGTATGCCCACGGCATCCAGATTGAAGGGCCGCGGCGCTTCATCTTTTGCGCAGGGCAGGTTGCCGGCGACGCCGAGGGCAAGCTCGTCGGACGCGGCGACTTCTGGGCCCAGGGGCACAAGGCGATGGAGAATCTGGCAGCGGTGCTGGCCGAAGGGGGCGCAAGTTTCGCCGATATCGTGAAGGCCACCATCTATGTGGTGGGCACCGAAAACGCCCAGGCCGGCCGGGACCTGGGCGGCCAGTATTTCGATCCCGAAAGGCCCCCGGCCAACACCCTCGTGGTCTGCGCCGGGTTGGCCGATCCCGAGTTTCTGGTCGAGGTCGAGGCGATTGCCGTCATCTAGAGCATATTCCAAATACAATGCGCCCCTCACCCTGCCCTCTCCCCGGCGAGGAGAGGGAAAAGCGGGGCAATCCCGCCGCCCTCACGCCACCTCTCTTTCCACCGGGTCGGGATGGGCGGCGATGAGCTTGATCCAGGCGAGGGCGTAGCTCGGCGGCAGGGCGCGGGCCTGAACGCGGGGTTCTTCACGAACGCCGATGGACGGACGAAGCATGCCGGCGGGCGCTTCAGCCCTCGATATAGAAGACCACGTGACGGCCGGTCACCCGCGCGCCGCCGGGCGGCTCGGGGAAGCGCGAGATGTCGACGTCGCTGTCGTCGATATCGATCAACGCGCCGGTCGCCCGATTGTAGAAATGGTGATGCGGCGCGACATTCGTGTCGAAATAGACGTGCGACGGCTCGATCACCAGCTCGCTCAGGAGGCCGGCTTCCACGAACTGGTGCAAGGTGTTGTAGACGGTGGCCAGCGACACCTTGATGCCCAGGCGCCTCAGGCGGTCCACTTCGCATGGCCTGGCGCCCCGGGCGTGCCTCCGGGGACTCCCGTCCATGCGCACCTCGTGGAGGAGGGACGCATTCCAGGAGCCGTCCTGGACAGCGTCCGCAGCCGGGGCCAGCCTGTGGTGGAGGTTCCCGCGGCGGCCGCCTATACCCTTGCCGGGGCGCTGAGCCTGGTCACCATCGACGGGTCCGACGGAACGCTCACGGGTCTGGCCAGCACCGGCGGCCTCGCGGCGGCGCCCGATTCCATCCGCCGCTGAACAGCGGCAGAACCTCGGAGACACCCCACCAGTTCCCGGCAATCGGAGATGCCCTGATCTACCAGGGCCTTCGCTGTCGGGAGCCGGCTACCGCGCCTCGCCGGTGGCGAGGGTGCTGAGGGCGTTTGAAATCGTCGTGAGGATGTCGTCCCGTCCCTCGATTCCGTGCCGCTCCCGGAGGTAGTGCGGATCGTTGTAGGTGACGAAGACGCGCCCGTCCCGATCCTCCCTCACCAGCAGCTTCTGCGGCAGGTCCTGATCCACGGCCGCGGCGTTCGCCTCATGATCCACCCTTCGGTCCGAGTCGTCTCGGGTGCCGCTCCATTCTTCGGACGCCCGGCTGATCTACGAGCTACCCCGGCCCGCGCACGACGGACGCACGGCGGTCCGTGTCAGCCCCCTCGATCTCCGCGACCGTCGCGCGCGCCTGATTCCTCCGCCGCGTGTCCACCGCCGCCGCTACCACGGCGTCTTCGCCCCGAACGCGAAGTGGCGGAGGGAAGCGACGCGTTACGGGCGTGACGAACCGGACGAACTCGACCCCGGCTCCGGGCCCGACCTCGACCGCCCCCTACCCGACGCCCCATGCGCCCACGGCGCCGACCGCGGCCCGCGCCGTCGCTGGGCCCAGCTCCTCGCCCGTGTCTACGAGGTGTACCCCCTGCGGTGTCCGAGCTGCCATGGGCAGATGCGCATCCTCGCGTTCCTCACCGACCCGGCCGTCGTGCGACCCCTCCTCCGACACCTCCGTATCCCGGAGCATCCACCGCACGTCGCGCCCGCACGTGGCCCGCCGCAGACCGAGTTACTCGCCCTCGATCCGCCCTCGCCCTGGGACCAAGGGGGCGCTTCGGCAACCGGTCGCGATTCCTTCGATCAGAGCCTCCCTGGCGACGACGGGACCTGGAGCGCCTGAAACACCACGGGACCCCGGCTCAGCCGCCGCCTGCGCACCCGCCGCCCATCCACGCATCATCTCGACGCTCGTGCGCATCCGCTCACTCCGCTGCCGTCCAGGCCCCGGCGGGGGCACCAAGGAGCACCGCCAGCCCCGGCCTACACCGCCCGATCTCGCCTCGCCACGCTAGCCACGTTACTCCACTCCGAGATCGACCCCGTTTGGATTTCCTATCCGCCGGCCGCGATCCGCGACGGCGATACGCCCATCCCGGAGCAGTCTGGCCGCAGCGACGTCCTCGAACAGGTACGGAGCGTCTCCATCCGTTACTCCAATAGAAACGAGGGCCTCTGGATCCACTTCCCAGACAGGATGCGTTGCCACACTCGGCACCCCATCTGACGAGCATCCCACTTGGATCATGAGGGATCCCAGAAGGGCGCAGAGCACATTTGGGCACCTACCCGCTCCCGCCCCGGACATCGCTCTCACATCACCTCCAGTAGGCATGTCCAATAACCGTTCAGGGGTTGCCGGCGCGGCGCCTCACGGGCGCCGTGCTATCAGTGGAGTGAGCGCAGCGAACGGAAGCGGCAACCCTTCTGATATCTGCAGTCGCACGCCTGGAGGACGCTCCCGATTCCCTCCCCCCCAGGTGCCATCACCTCGTACCTACCGATGGGCAACGGTACGCACGTGGAGGAGTTCGTGCGCGTCGATGGGGCGCAGGTCGTCGGCTCGCAGCGTGGCTACGGCCAGCGTGGTTCCCTCGCCAGTCACGAATTCGACCTCGACGGCGTCTGGGGCATGGACATGCACCACAGCTCCCACGTCTCCTTCCACTAGCCCGAAATCGGGGAGGGGACGCCGCAACACAACCGCGTCTAATTCCTTCATTTGTCCTGCCCGCGCCAAGGGTAGGCCGTGACGAGCACCGGATGGGCGTCGCCCCGCACTATCCATACTGTGGCCAACTCAATCGGATCGCCATCAGGCGCTGTGAGGCTGCCCACCACGACGTACTTCGTACCCCATTCGATCGCTTGCGTTGACTCCACCGTTCCCCTCTGAGCGATCTCAGCCAGGGCGTCCTCGAACACTTCAGGTTCCTCAGCACTGTAACCCCGGGACGCAAAGTACCGGGCCTTGGCGCTCCCGACGGGGTGCGAGGGAGAGAGAAGATACGCCACCACCTTCAAGCGAGGCACTTCTGCGTCCGCACCCCGGGGCAGCTTCAGGGACATTCTCCCAAAACCTTCATTGGATCAGGATCATCTCGCGGTTGCAGATAACGTTCTTGTTTAGACGAAGTGGCAGCCTTCCCGCTCCCCTGACCCCGACTCCGGTCCAGCAGCGTACACCCCGAACGTGTCCCGGACCTACTCCGGCCACGGCTCGGTGAACTCGAACCGCATCACTTTCCCGATGAGGTCAAAATCCTCTCGGTTCAGCGTCACCAATGTGGCTCCGACCTCCCGGCAGGAAGCAGCCAGCACGCAATCGTTGAGAAATGATCGCTTGAAGCCCCCCGGGCTCATCAGCTTTCGTTGGACGAGGTGGGACAGAATCCGTCCTGCGCCCTTCCAAGCTGCAAAGCTCGGGACGAGGACTCTTCCCCGCCGTTCAAAGGGTTGGACGAGGCTGTCCTCAACGAGCTTCTCCCGTCTTTGATCAATGGCGCCGGCAAGTAACTCCTGTGCCACTACCGCGTGGAAATGGATGAACGGGAGATAGGCCGTGGAGAAGCGTTCGAGCTCTTCAGCCCACGACAGGTCCCGGTCAGCGGCCACGTAGACATTCGTGTCGATCACATACCGGGCCATTCACGCCTCTTCGGCGTAGATGTCGCCAAGGCTCCCAGATCCCGCGATCCGACGGATACCCTCTGCCACCTCGTTGCGGAACGTCACTAGTTCGAGTGCCTGCTCCACCGTCTCGGTCTCGGTCTTGGTCCCAAGCACTCGACGGGCTCGGTCGATGAGGTCTTGGCGGAGGCGCATGTTCTTGCGAACGACTTTTGTATCCTTGGGCATCGATCCCTCCGGTTGACTGTACAGTCGCAATCTACACATGTACAGTCATGCTTTCAATCTTCGGGACCCCTTTTCCACTCTGTTCCCTGCCATTTCGGCTAACGTTCCAGGGTTACGCGAAGGGGGCGCCACGGCCGCTCGCACCATCAGTTCCAAGAATCTCACTACTATCCATGGTGGAGCCCAGGTGGCTCCAACGACGACCTCAATCGCTCCAACTCGACCATACGGGGAATCGCGGAGAACTGAGACCCAACGAGGAGTACCAGCGCAAGCAGCATCGCGTCCGGGGCCATCATGAGAGTAAGGTAGAACAGAGTCAGGCCGACCGCGAAATGCGACCGCTGGATAGCGGACGCCGTGTTGCCCGCTTGTAGATCCTTCATCGCCAGCCACTCCCATACGCCGTATGCAGCGCCAATGACCAGGAGTCCAGCCGCCCACGGCGGAGTGCTTCCGTCGGTGGCGTTGCCCAGCACGAAGAGGCATGCGAAGAGCCAGACTATTTGGATGATGCTGCTGTTGGCCGTTCCCAGCACGGCAGCCACCCAAAGTGCTGGACCTGACGTCGCGTTCGTAACTCGGTCTCCCAGAGCTGTGGCGAGACCACCGAACACCAGGAGGCCGGGCATGAGAAGGATAGATACTGGGATGAACCCCAGAACTGCGAGCCCCAAAGCTGCCAACACGATCCCGAAGTCGCCTGAAAGGAGGGCGACAACACCGCCGACCACGCTCGAGAGGCCCAGTATCAGTCTGGAGAGTGCCAGCATGTCGGTATCCCGGGCTGGTGTTGCATGAGAATCACGTTCGCGCCGTTCATCCAGGAATGAACGAACAGAGGACCGGTCGTGACATCGGTCATCTCAAGCTCCTTTCGCGTAACGTTCAAAGTCTCAGACGTCCGCCGGAGGGCGCGACGCTTGCGCATCGCAAGCGGCGTGACCGCAGAGCGGATGTCCCGCAGGGCCGCGACCGCAACGCGGGCGCGAGCTGAGACTGATTGTTATCGGGCGTTGCATCGACCTCGGCCGCCTACCCAGCCACACGCACCCTCGTCCGTCCGTGATCACGGCTTCGGGGCCGACGCCGCACCACAATCTCCACGTCGCGGTCCAGTGCATTGAGGAACCGAACCAGTCGCTCCAGTGAGAAGCCGTGCAGTTGTCCGTTCAGGAGTCGCGAGACCATCGGCTGAGTTGCCCCAAGCACCTCCGCTGCTTCCGCCTGCGTGAGGTGACGACCACGTACGATCTCACCAATGCGATGCGCCAGCTGGGCCTTGCTCTCGAGCTCCTCCGCATCCTTGAGCCCCAGGTCGGCAAAGACATTGCCGCTGCCCTCTTCGATCTTGTGCTCTGCCATGGTCAACGCTCCCCGTAGTGCGCTTCGGCCGCCTTCAGCCTTTCCCGTATTACGTCGATATCGTGCTTCGGGGTCTTGATCCCGCGCTTCGACTTCTTCTGAAACGAATGGAGGACATAGAGCGCATCCTTGAACCGGACCGTGTACACGACCCGGTACGTCTCGCCATCGTGCCGCTCTACCAACTCCAGTACACCAGCGCCTGAAACGACTCCCTTCAGAGGCTTGGCTTGTGTAGGCTTGTCACCCTGCTGGGCCACCCAGAGTGCAAAGCCCATATCCGTCCTGACCTCATCGGGGAACCCCCGAAGGTCCGACCGGGCAGATCCCACCCAGTACACCGGCTTCGCACCGCCCTCACTCATTCTCAAATATACCCATATTGGTATGGCGCGGCCAGATCCGTACAGAACTCCCGCCTACGCAATGGCTTATAACGTTCTAAAGTTGCGACGCCGGCGCCTTCGCAAGGGCCGACGAGACCATACTCTCTACG
>JAVVFC010000280.1:0-2771 GCA_032250975.1 Longimicrobiales bacterium
CGGGGCTCAACGCGCCGGCCGAGACCAGGAGGGCGCCGAGCAGACGGGAGTCGGAAGCGTCGGACATGCCCCAAGCTCCGGGGCGGCGCGGGGCGTGGAAATGTCGGGGCGGGACGCGCTGCCACAGCAGCCTGCGCGCGGGCGGCCGCCGTTCAGGCCCCGAGCCACTCCAGGATGCGGGGCGCGGGGTCGAGCAGGGTCTCGAGCGTCCGGCTCCGCTCCACCGCCTCCGGGCCCGCCAGCAGGGTGAGCGCCGGGTTGCGGGTGTGGCCGCCTCGCACGTCCTCGATGTTGCCGTGGTCGGAGACGAGCATCAGGAGGTGGCCCCGGGGAAGGGTCTCCAGCACCCCGCCCAGGAAGGTGTCCACCCGCTCGAGGGCTGCGCGCGCGCCCGCCATGCCGCCGCGGTGGCCCGCGGTGTCGGTGGCGTAGTGGGCCCAGAGCGTGAGCCGGTGGCGCGCGGCGATGCGCCCGAGCGTCCGCCCTGCCGCCTGCGGGGCCACCTCCGGCAGGGCGGCGAATCCCAGGCGGTGGCGCCACCCGTGGTTGTCGATCTCGGTGGCGACCGCCTCCCCCCGCGCGAGGTGCCGGTGGTCGCGGTTCAGCAGCCCCGCGCCCCGCGCCGCCAGCGGCGGGCCCGCCACCCGCCGGGATCCGCCCGGCCCCGGCCACCCGGCCGGATAGGCGTTGGCGAAGGCGGTGGGGATCCCCGCGGCCACCGCCCGCCGCAGCACACTCTCCGACTCCACCAGGGGGCGGAGCCGCACGGGAACCCAGGGGCCGAAGTGGTGACCGAAGTGCTGCGCGGCGTTGCGTCCGGTCAGCAGGGAGGCCTGCCCGGTCCCGCTCTGGGGAAGACCCGCCACCCCGAGCCCGGCGTCGAGCGGGGCGGAGGCGGCCTCGCGCTCCCCGGAGTGTGCCCGCGCCGGCATCCGGGTGGTGGGGACCGCGCCCCCCAGCAGCGAGCGCAGCACCGGGAGGCGCGCGCTCAGAAAGGGATTGTGGGCGGCCTCGTCCGGACCCACCCCCACCCCGTCCAGGAAGACGAGGAGGATGCCCTCAGGCTCCAGGCGCTACTCCACCGCGCGGAGATCGACCGTGACCTGGATCTCGACGTGGCCCAGGTCGGCCCGCTCCCGGATGGCGTCCCGCACACGGGGCTCCAGCTTCTTGTACGCGGCGAGCACCCCGGCGCGCAGCTCCCGGCGCAGCACCCTCATCGCGTTCACGTCCGGGCGCGTGGTGCGGGTCTCCTTGCGGGCCTCCACCAGGTCGTCGGGACCGATCTCGAAGGGCGCCATCCCGAAGTCCTCGGGGCGCTCGTGATCCAGGTAGCGCACCGCCACGCTCACGTCTCCCCGCGCCTGGTGGGCCGCGATGTCGCCCACCGCCTGGAAGCGCTGGGCCAGCGGCCCCAGCACGGCGCTCTGCGCGCACTTCACGTACGCCCGTTCGACCGCCGCGAACACGCGCTTCGCCCGCTCGGGGGTGGTGGCGTCCCCGTCCGGGACGGAGGTGTCCAACTCCCGCCCCGAGGCCTGGCGGTCCGACCCGCGGAGGCCGTCGTCGTCCCGGTTCCGGGAGCGGTCGATGTTGTCCAGGATCCGGTCGGGGTTGGTTCTGAATCCCATGATGTGCCTCGCAACGGTCGGGTCGGAAGGGACCCTGACGATAACGAGAGCCCCGGGCGGCGGCCAAGCGGGAAGCTTTCCCGCGCGGTCACCGTAGCCTACCGTACCGGGCCGGGTCCGGAGGGATCCCGGCAGACCCACGCTCAGGAGTCCTGGTCATGAAGCGCACCACCCTGTTGCCCCTGTCCGTCGCGGCCGGTCGCGCGCGCGTCGTTTCTCTGGCCACGCTGCTCGTCGCGGGAGCCTGCGCCGGCGGCCCGGGGACGGGGGGCGGGTCCGCTCCCACGCTGTCCTTCGCGCCGGCGGCGGGCGGGGCGCTGGCCTATCTGCAGGGCGACACCGCCGTGATCACGGTCGACGTCGGGGGGCAGACCATGGACGTGACCGCGGTGAGCCGCGCGGTGCTGGACGTGCAGTTCGAACCGGCTCCGGCAGGGGTGCGCGTCTCGGCCACCTTCCGGGAACTGGACGCCAGCCTGACCAATCCGGTCGCTCCGCCCCAGCGCATGACCGCGGCCGACGTGGAGGGTCCGCTGGTCTTCGACCTGGACAGCCGGGGGCGCGCCACCGTGGTCTCCACCCCCGAGGTCTCGAGCGCGGCCGCCAGTCTGCTGGGCCCCACCGAGATGGCGCACAGCTTCTTTCCCCGCCTTCCGGACGCCCGGCCCGCGCCCGGCATGGCATGGACCGACACCATCGCCTACCAGGCCGAAGAGGGGCCGGGCTCGGTGGTCGCGCGCACCGTCATGACCTACACCGTGGTCGGGGACACGGTGGTGGCGGGCCGGAGCCTGCTCCGCGTGGACCTCGCCGGCAATGTGACCCGCACGCTCGAGGGGGCCACCGCGGGGATGTCGGTGCTGCAGGACATGACCGGAACGGTGCGCGGCCACTTCCTGTGGGACGTGGCGCGAGGCGTGCTCCATTCCCAGGAGGCCCATTCGGAACTCACCGGGGTGATGGACGTGGACGCGGCGCCCTACCCCATGGACATGACCGTGCGGACGGTCAGCCGGACGGGCCTGGCGGGAGGCTGAGCCGTGGACGCCGCGCCGGGCAACGACCGGCCCAACCCCTCGCTCCCCGCCCGCGTCGCGTACGCCTTCTTCGCCCCCGCCCGGCTGGGCGATGCGCTGGCCG
>JAVVFC010000281.1:0-2751 GCA_032250975.1 Longimicrobiales bacterium
GTAGTGCAGGCACGCCGGGTCCCGGTGACGCCCTCTCCTCCAGCGAATCTCCACCATGCATCTCTCGGTCCGGAACCTCTCCAAGACCTACCCCAATGGCGTGCAGGCGCTGCGGAGCGTCTCCCTCGAGATCCCGCCAGGGATGTTCGGGCTGCTGGGCCCCAACGGCGCGGGGAAGTCGACGTTCATGCGGATCCTGGCCACCCTCCAGGACGCGGACACCGGCTCGGCTTCCCTCGGCGCCATCGACATGCTCAGCCAGAAGGACGCGGTGCGGCGCCTGCTGGGGTACCTGCCTCAGGAGTTCGGAGTCTATCCGCGCACCTCGGCGATCCACATGCTCGACCACCTGGCCCTGCTCAAGGGCGTCTCCGCGGGAGGGGAGCGGCGGGAGCTGGTGGAGGCGCTCCTGCACCGGGTGAACCTCTGGGCCGACCGGAAGAAGGACCTGTCAGGCTTCTCCGGGGGGATGCGCCAGCGCTTCGGTATCGCGCAGGCGCTCATCGGCGACCCGCGCCTCCTGATCGTGGACGAGCCCACCGCCGGTCTGGACCCGGGCGAGCGCAACCGCTTCTACAACCTGCTGGCCGAGATCGGCGAGGACCGGGTGGTGATCCTCTCCACCCACATCGTCGAAGACGTGCGCGAGCTCTGCACGCGCATGGCGATCCTCCACCAGGGTGAGGTGCGCTTCGCGGGCAGCCCGGACCATGCGATCGGGGCCCTGACGGGCCGGGTGTGGGAGAAGCGGGTGGAGAAGTCCGAGCTGGCCGCGCTGGAGCAGGACCACCTGGTCATCTCCAGCAAGCTGGTGGCGGGCAAGCCGGTGGTGCACGTCCTCGCGGAAGCGGCGCCGGGGGATGGCTTCCGCCCGGCGGACGTTACGCTCGAAGACGTCTTCTTCACCCGGATCCACGACGAACGGGGTCCGGCGGGCGGTGCGCCCCCCCGCGAGCCGACGGGCCGTCCGGAAGAGGTCGCCTGAGCCATGTCCATGTTCCGGGCGGTCTACCTCTTCGAACTCCGGCATTGGCTCCGCCAGCCGCTCCTCTACGTGCTGAGCGCCATCATGGCGCTCCTCGTCTTCGGGGCGGTCTCGAGCGACAACGTCACCATCGGGCAGTCCTTCGACAACCTGCACAAGAACGCCCCCTTCGTGGTCCAGTCCTATTACGGATATCTGTCCGCGCTGGGGCTGCTCCTCATCACCGCCTTCGTGCAGGCCTCGGCGCTGCGCGACGTGAACCACCGCTCGCAGGAACTCATCTACACCACACCACTCCGCAAGACGCCCTACCTGCTGGGCCGCTTCTTCGGGGCGTACACCGTCTCGCTGGTGCCCCAGCTGGCGGGCGCGGCCGCGATCGTGGCGGGGGCCATGGCGCCCTGGGTCGACCCCGAACGCGTGGGGCCCATCGCGTGGGGAGCGCACCTGGACGGCTTCGTCGCCTTCACGCTCCCCAACACCTTCATCATCGCGGCCGTCATCTTCGCCGTGGCTGCGCTGACGCGGAAGACGGCGGCAACGTTCGTCGGGGCGATCGGCCTCCTGGTCGCCTACTCCGTCGCCGGGGTGGTCCTGCAGGACCTGGACAACGCGCGCACCGGCGTCCTGCTGGACGCCTTCGCCATCGGCAGCTACCAGGAGCTGACACGATACTGGACCGTGGCGGAGCGGAACACGCAGTCGCTCGCCCTGGGCGGAGATCTGCTGCTGAACCGGATGATCTGGGTGGGGGTGGGGATCGCGGTGCTGGTCGCGGGCGTTACGGCGTTCCGCTTCACCGTGGAGGACGACGTGCTGGACCGCGCGGCCAGGCGGGTGCGCGGGGCGCTGGCTCGGGCGCGCGGGCGCGCACGGACGGGGGAGCGGGCCCGCAACGGGGCCGGGGAGCGGGATCCCGACGGGGCCGGGGGGGTTCGCCCGGCGGTCGCCGCCGCACCCCGCCTTCCGGCGGTGGCACCCCGCACCGACCTGCGCACGCACCTGCGGCAGATGCTCAGCCAGGCGCGCGTCGACATGGCGGGAATCCTGCGGAGCGTACCCTTCCGCGTGATCGTGCTGCTGGCGCTCCTGAACGTGGGCTTCGCGCTGGCGCAGACCGAGACCTTCTTCGGGCTCACCACGTGGCCCGTGACCTATCAACTCGTAGGGGTGATCCAGGGCACCATGTACCTGTTCACCCTCATCGTGCTCGTCCTCTACACGGGCGACCTGGTGTGGAAGGAGCGCTCGGCGCGCCTGGACCAGATCCACGACGCGCTCCCCCACCCCATCTGGACCACCGCCGTGGGGAAGCTTCTCGCCATGGCGGGCATCCTGCTCGCCCTGCAGCTGGTCGGCGTGGCGATGGGGGTGGCGGCCCAGCTGCTGAGCGGCTTTACCGACCTGGAGGGAAGTGTCTGGATCCGGGAGATGCTCGTTCTGGACTTCCTGGGCTTCCTCTTCCTGGCCGTGCTGGCGCTCCTCGTACAGGCGCTCGTCAACAACCGCTTCCTCGGCTACTTCGTGGTCGTGGGGCTGATCCTGCTCAACACCTTCATCTGGGGCCCGCTCAAGATCCGGAGCCTGATGCTCCGCTTCGGACAGCTCCCGGCCTACACCTACTCCGACATGGCCGGGTACGGCCCGTGGGCGACGTCGCTGGCGTGGTTCGCGGCGTACTGGATCCCGGCCGCGGCGCTCCTCGTCGGAGCCGCCGTCGTCCTCTGGGTGCGGGGGGTCGACACCTCGGTCGGCGTGCGGCGCCG
>JAVVFC010000282.1:0-2746 GCA_032250975.1 Longimicrobiales bacterium
GCGCTGCCACCGGGCCGGGCCGCCACCACGCACCCGTCCGCGAGCTCCTCCAGGGAGGAGGGCTCCAGCAGCAGGTAGTCCCCGGCCTCGACACCGAGCGCCGCGGCTTCCTCACCGTGCGCCTGGACCAGGAACGCACCCGTCGCCCCCACCAGGCGGCGGTCGAGCAGATAGCGGGTCTCGACGGATCCCGCCCCGGGCGCGAGGCCGTCGTCGGGGAGCCGGGAGAGTACGGGCACGGACACCCCCTCGGCCGGGTCCGCCATCCCCAGGATCTTCACGCCCCTCGAACGGGACGGGTCACGCTCCACGAACCCCTTGTCGGCCAACGCCTGCAGGTGCTCCGAGACCGTCTTGGTGCTCTTGATTCCGAACCGCTCCCCGATCTCGCGGATCGAGGGCTGGTAGGTGTTCTCCCGGAGGTACGAAACCATGAAGTCAAGGATGCGACGTTCGATTTCGTTCAGGGCTGGAGGCATCCTGGACTCCCTGCGAGGGTGGGCTCCGGCTCGGGATGCCGGCCTCCCCCTTGTACGGTGGGGAGGAGAGACCATGAGGTGGGAAGCGCTGCGACCCCCGCCCGACGTCTCGAAGGCCACGACCGAGAATCCACACTACTACCGGATTCTCCGGGGTGTCAAGCCGCTCAGGGGGCGGCCCGCGCCAGATGTTTCCGGGCCGCGGCCAGGCGCTCCAGCGTCCGCGCACGCCCGAGCAGGACCAGCACCTCGAAGATCCCCGGGCTGCTTGCACGCCCCGTCAAAGCCAACCGCAGGGGGTGTATGAGCTTACCGGCCCCCACCCCTTCCTCCTCCGCAAGGGTGCGCACGGCGTCCTCGAGCGCGGCCTCATCCCAGGCCACCGCGCCGAGCCGGGATTCGATCCGCTCCAGCCGCACCCGCACCGCCGCCGGATCCCGCGCCCAGTGCCGGGCCACCGCCTCTTCCTCGTAGTCCCGCACGCCCGCGCTCAGAAAGGGCTCCGCCTGCCGCGCCATCTCCACCACCGTGCGCGCACGGGGCTTGAGCAGGTCCACCAGCGCCGCCTCCCAGGGGCCCCGCGTCTCCGCGGGCCAATCGGCCGGCGCACTCCGCGCCAGATCGGTGCCCGGCGGCAGGAGGGGCGGATCCTCCTCGCCCAGGCGTCGGCGGAGAAGCGGGAGCAGCTCGGACGCCGGAGTCCGCGCCAGGTACTGGCCATTCAGCCAGGCGAGCTTCTCGGTGTCGAAGACGGCGCTCTTCCTCTGCACGCGATCCATGGAGAAGGCCGCGACGAGTTCGGCGCGCGTCATGACCTCGCGCTCGTCGCCCGGGTTCCATCCCAGCAGCGCCAGGAAGTTGACCATGGCATCCGGCAGGATCCCCGCATGCGCATAGTCCCCGACCGCGGTGGCGCCGTGCCGCTTGGAGAGGCGCTTGCCGTCCGGCCCCAGGATCATGGGCACGTGCCCGAAGACGGGCACGGGCAGGCCCAGGGCCCGGTAGAGCAGGACCTGCTTGGGCGTGTTGGAGAGGTGGTCGTCACCCCGGATCACGTGCGTGATGCGCTGCTCGGCGTCGTCCGAGACCACCGCCAGGTTGTAGATGGGAGAGCCGTCCGCGCGCAGGATCACCAGGTCGTCCAGATCCTCGTTGCGGAAGGTCATCTCACCATGCACCAGGTCGTTCCACGACGTGGTCCCGTCCGCGACGCGCAGCCTGAGCGCGTGCGGCACCCCGGCCGCGGCCCGCGCCTCGGCCTCCTCCGCACCCAGGGCGTCCGCCTTCTCACGCGCCAGCACGCTCGGGTGTCCGACACCGCGCGCCGCCGCCTCCTCGCGCAGGGCGGCCGGATCGCTGAAGTCGCGGTAGGCCTTCCCCTCCGCCAACAGCCGGAGCGCCTGGGCGCGGTGGCGCTCCACCCCATCGCTCTGGAAGAAGGGGCCTTCGTCCCAGTCCAGCCCCAGCCAGGCCATTCCGTCCAGGATGGCCCGGGTGTGCGCATCGGAGGAGCGCTCGCGGTCGGTGTCCTCGATGCGGAGCACCAGCACACCGCCCGACCGGCGGGCCAGCAGCCAGTTGAAGAGGGCGGTGCGGGCCCCGCCCACGTGCAGGTACCCGGTGGGAGAGGGGGGGAAGCGGACGCGCACAGACATCTCAGCCCTCCTCCAGGCGGTCGGTGAGCAGCGCCTTGAGGACCGCCGGATCGGCCGCTCCCCCGGTGCGGCGCATGGCCTGACCCATGAAGAGGCCGAAGAGGTTCCGGTTTCCGGCGCGGTACTCCGAAACCTTGTCGGCGAACGCCTCCAGCACGGCCTGCACCACCGGCTCCAGCGACGCCGCGTCCGACACCTGCGCCAGCCCGCGGGCCTCGATGATGGTGATCGGGTCGGCACCCGTCTCCGCCATTTCCGCCAGGACGTCCTTGGCGGCCCGACGCGTCACGGCACCCCCGGCCACCCGCGCGAAGAGGTCACCGAGCTGGGCACCGCCGAAGCGGGGCGTCCGCGCTTCGGCGTCCAGGTAGCGCGCCACCTCGTTCACCACCCACGCGCCGACGTCCGCCGGGTCGGCGTGGACCGCCAGCGCGCCCTCGAAGAGGTCCGAGAGGGTGCGCGAACCGGTGAGAACGTCCGCGTCCAGCTCGGAGAGGTCCAGTTCGTCCTGATAGCGGCGAAAGCGCGCAGCCAGCTCGGGGTCGGCGGCCCGCAGGGCCGAGCGCGCCTCGCTGACCCGGGGCGGCGGCGCGGGGGTGGGGGGGGCGGCGG
>JAVVFC010000283.1:0-2714 GCA_032250975.1 Longimicrobiales bacterium
CTTGAGGGTGACGAGGGTGGACATGGGGGTCGGCAGGTCGGAGGGGGGTGGGGTGGCGGTGGCGCGACGTGCCGGCCGGGTGCCGCGGAGCGGCACCCGGCCGGCGCATCGTGTCCGCAGGGTCAGGTACCGGTCGCGGTGGATGCCTGCGTGACGCCGGCCGTGTTCAGCTCGCCACGGATGTCGTTGAACACGCGCGCGATCTCGTCCCGGAAGGCGATCAGCACCAGGATCAGCGCCACGGACACCAGGGCGATGATCACGGCGTACTCGGTGAGTCCCTGACCGGACTCGTCGTTCCAGAAGCGCTTCATGAGGTCCATCGGTTGCTCCTCCGGTCCCCTCTCGGGACCCGTTGGTGTGGATTGGGCCGGCCCCGCCGACCAGGGCCCCCGGTGCGGGGAGGCCCGACATTGTGCAGGAGGGGAGTTGCACGGTCCGGGCCAGAATGGTCCGGATTCCACAACGCTATGCGGGGAAGTATGTTGCGGAGATCATGCGTTGTGCCGGCCCGGCCGATCGGCCCCCGGCGCCTTTACACCCGCGGGGGGGGATGTAAAGAGATTTTCCATCGAGCCCCGCCGGGCTTCAGCCGGCGGAGGGCGCCTCGCCCGCGAGCCAGGGGGGGACGCCGGGGTGGATTTCACCCGCGCCCTCCTCGGGGGCGGCGGCGGCCAGCGGCAGCAGGATCACGAACTCGGCGCCCTCGTCCTGCCGGTGCGGCTCCTCCAGGAAGATCGCTCCCCCGTGGTCGCGCACCACCTGGCTGGCCACCGCCAGGCCGATGCCCGATCCCAGCTCCCGGGTGGTGAAGAACGGCTCGAAGATCCGGTCCCGGATCCCGGCAGGCACGCCGGGTCCCGAGTCCCGCACCCGCACCTCCACCAGGGGTCCGGGGGCACCCGCCCCGCCGGGGTGGAGGCGGGACGAAATGTGCACCGCGCCGCCGTCGGGCTGGGCATGCAGGGCGTTCAGGAGCAGGTTGATGAAGACGCCCTTGAGCTGGCCCGTGTCGCCGAGCACCTCGTGCCCGTGGGCGTCCAGCGCCCACGTCACCGTGACCCCTCCGCGCCCCAGCTCCGGGCGGAGCAGGGACTCGACTTCCCGCAGCAGGTCGTGCAGCGCCACCCGCTGGCGCGGGCGGGGCTTGCCGGGGGCCAGCTGGAGGACGTTGGTCACCGCCGCGGTCAGGCGGTCGGTCTCCTCCAGGCTGGTGGAGATGGCCGTTCCGCAGCGCTCCGGGATCTCGCCCGCCCGTCGCCAGCGGTCCAGCCGCTGGAGGTTCATGCGCACCGAGCTCAGGGGGTTGCGGATCTCGTGCGCCAGATAGGCGGACAGCTTGCCCAGCAGCGCGAGCCGGCCGGTCTTTTCAGCGTGGGCGAGCGTCTCGCGCATGCGGTCGGTCATCTCGGCGAAGGCCAGCGTAAGGCGCCCCACCTCGTCCCGCCGCGGGGTGGGCAGCCAGGGGCGCAGGTCGCCGCCCGCGACCCGCTCGGCGGCCAGCGTCAGGTCGTGCAGCGCCCCGGTGACCGGACGGACCAGGATCGCGAAGGCGAGGACGGCGGTGGCGGCCAGCCCGACCAGGAAGAGCCAGTAGGCCCGGAAGAGCGCGGCCAGCCGGGCCCGCAGCCGGGTGGTGCCCACGGCCACCGCCGTCCAGCCGGGGGCGTCGCCCCGGGCATAGGCCAGGAAGCGCCCCTCTCCGTCGCCCTCCAGAATTCCGGCGGGTGTCCAAGTCCGGCCGTCCACGGCGCCTGCACCCCCACCCTCGCCGTTCAAGCCCGCGGGCACCGGGAGCGCGGCCTGGGCACACGGAACCGCGAGGACGATCTCGCCCCCGCCGTCGAACACCCGGAGCCCCGCGCCCACCGGCGCGATGCCGGCGCCCAGGCCGGGCCGGTAGGTGCCGACGAGCGTGCCGCTTCCATCCGGGAGTGGAACCCGCACCGACACCGGTGTGCTGAAGCGGTCGCGCACGCATGCGGTCGATCCGGTCGCGAGTCCGGCGGTGGCCCGTACCGCGCCGGAGGCGTCCTCGAGCGCCATGCCCACGAACCCGGCCGGCGCCGGGCCGGAGCCCGCGGCGAGGATCCGCTCCATCAGGAGCGAATCGGGTGCAGGGACGCCCCCGCCCTCACCGAGCGTGACCGCCAGCGCCGCCAGCCCCCGGCGGGCCTCCTCCGCCTCCTCCTCCAGGAGCGCCACCACGTCCGCGACCGCGTTGGCGGCCTCCGCGCGGGCCGCCAGACCCGCCAGCTCCAGGCTCTGCCCGCGCGCCACCAATGCGAAGACCAGGAGCGGCAGCACTGCCACTCCCAGGAAGAGGAGCACGACCTTTCTGTGCAGCGACATCGCGGTTCAGGCGTGGGTGAAAGGCCCGGGCACGGGATCCAGCTTCCGCGGTTCCGGATCCGGGCCACAGGGAGTGATAGGCTGTGGGGAGGGGCGGGCGCAATGCGGTCGCCCCCGGGCTACGGGGTGGCCCGCGCGTGCCCTGGCGGTAATGTAAGGGGAGGGGGAGACGTCCCCGCCCGCCACCACCCGCACGAGGAACGCCGCCCATGCCGCTGCAACGCCGCCGTGTCCAGGTCCGCCTGCTGGGGGACCGCCTGCTGACCGGTCAGATCCACATCTCCGAGGGGCAGTCCCTCACCGGCTTCCTGGGGGGCAAGCTCCACTTCCTCAACCTCACCGACGTGCGTGCCGACGAGGGC
>JAVVFC010000284.1:0-2710 GCA_032250975.1 Longimicrobiales bacterium
CTCGTTGACGGTGGGGCCGCCGCTCATCCCCGGGTTGATGGAGCCGGTGAAGTGGATCTTGCGCAGCAGCGACTGCTCCAGGTAGCCGTTGAAGGTGCCTTCGACCACGGTGAGGCCCAGGTCCAGGGGGTTGCCGAAGGAGAACAGGCGCTCGCCCCGGGCCGCCTCCCCCGGCTCCAGCTCCAGCGGCGGGGCGGAAAGGGTCGCGGCCCGGAGCAGGGCCAGGTCGCGCACCACGTCGACGGCCAGCAACTCCAGGCTGCCGCCGAGTCCGTCGCGGGTGCGGTACTCGGCGCGGTACTGGGCGGGGCGGTACACCAGGTGCGCGATCACGTGGTAATTGGTGGCCAGCACCCCTCCCGCGTCCACCAGGAACCCCGAGCCCAGTCCGGCACGGGACCCGGAGGAGACGTCGATGATCTGCACCTGCACCACCCGGTCGCCGACCGCGGCGTACATGTCCTCGGCGCCGCCCCGGGCCTCTGCCCCGGCGGCCGCCAGGCACAGGGCGGCGGCGCCGAACACGGCGCACCGCCAGCGTCTCACCGGCAGGGCCTCGCGCCGCATGCCCTAGCCATCGGCGCCGGACACCTTGGCGTAGACCGCGGCGAGGGCGGCCATGAACGCCGCGTGTACCTGGGCGGCGGGCACGGTCACCCCCCCGAACGCCAGATCCCGGGTGGCGCAGGCATCGGCCCGCACGGTGCAGGAGAAGCCCAGGTCGAACGCCGCCCGCGTGGTGGCGTCGATGCACATGTGGCTCATCGCCCCGCACAGGGTCAGCTCTGTGACGCCCCGGTCCCGCAGCCGGTCGAGTAGGGGGGTGCCCCGGAAACTGTTGGGAAAGTGCTTTCGTACGACTGTCTCCCCGTCGCGGGGCGCCACCAGGGGACGGATCTCGGCGCCGGGGGTGCCGGGCAGGAAGAACGCGGCGCCGGGCTGCGCGGCCAGGTGCTGCACGTGGAACACGGGGAGGCTCTCCGCCCGGAACGCCTTTAGTGCCTCGGCGGCCCGCGCCGCGGCTCGATCCATCCCCACCAGCTCCATCGCCCCGCCGGGGAAGTAGTCGTTCTGGATGTCCACGAGGAGCAGTCCACGGCTCATGGTCTTCCCTATGGGTCAGGCGACCGGCCCTGGGGGCACGGGCCCGGTGGTTGGGTCCTGGGAGGTGCGGCGGTTCTACCGCGGGGTTCCGCGGCGGGTCAAGGGGCGCCGCCGCCCGCGGCAGGGCGAGAACGGCCCCGGGGAAGGACGCGCGGGAGGGACGTGCCGTTGACCGGCGCCGGCTGGCCTGCTATCAACGGGGCGCCGCCGGGGCGCCGCCGAGCTCCCGGTTCCACCCGTCACTCCCCCCGGCCGGCCCGGGCGGGACGAGGAACCCAGCATGGAGATCCGCACGGCCAACACGATCCTGTACTGCGCGAGGTGGCAGGAGACGGTCACGTTCTACCGGAGCGCTCTGGGCTTGCGCGTCACCCACGAAACCGACTGGTTCGTCGAGTTCGCCCTGGGCGAAGGGGTTCGCGTGAGCGTGGCGGATGCCGGGCGGGCAACCGTCGCCAGCGCCGGGGGCAGGGGAGTCACCCTCAGCCTGCGGGTGGCGGACGTGGTGGCGGCACGGGATGAACTGGCGGCCGCGGGCCTCGAACCGACGGCGTTGAAGGCTCTCTGGGGCGCCCGGGTGACCTATGTTCGCGATCCCGAGGGCCACCGGATCGAGGTGTGGTCTTGAGGGAAGCGGGGAGGTGGCCGGGCGGCCCGCGGTCGGCGGAGGACACTCCGCACCCCCGAGTCCCTTGGTCTGACCGTCAGGCGCCCCCGGTCACCTTGAGGACCTGGCCCGAGACGTAGTCCGACAGGGGGGAAGCCAGGAACAGCAGCACCCCGGCGGCCTCTTCCGGGGTGCCCGGGCGGCCCAGGGGGATTCGGTCGCGGAAGGCGTCCAGGTGCTGTTGGGGCACTCCCACGGCCACGGCGCCCTCCGGGGTGTCGATCACCGTGTCTTCCCCCTTGGGCTGGGTGAGCCGGGTCTCGATCCAGCCATAGGCCACGGCGTTGACGTTGACGGCGAACCGCCCCCACTCCTTGGCCAGGGTCTTGGTGAATCCCACCACCGCGGCCTTGGCCGAGGCGTAGTTGAGCTGCCCGGGGTTGCCGTCGGTGCCCGCCACCGAGCTGACGTTGACGATCTTCCGGTGCACCCGGCGGCCGGCGGCGAGATCCCGCTGGCCCGCGTCGCGCAGGTACGGGGCCGCGGCCCGCACCAGGCGAAACGGGGCCGTGCAGTGCACCCGCCACATGGCCTCCCACTGCGCGTCGGTCATCTTGTGGGCCATGGCGTCCCAGGTGTAGCCGGCGTTGTTGACGAGCACGTCGATGGCAGGCCCGAACGCTTCCACCGCAGCCCCCACCAGGCGGTCGGGGAACCCGTCGGCCGTCACGTCCCCGGCCACGGCGAGGGCCTCTCCCCCTGCGGCCCGGATCGCGGCCGCCACCTCCTCGGCCGCCACAAGACCGGCAACCGCCAGATCATCGTCGTCACCGATGGCGAGCCCACCGCCCACCTCGAGGGCGACGTCGCCTACTTCGCCTACCCCCCCGAGCCGCGCACCCTCGCCGAGACCCTCGAGGCCGGGCTGTTGCTGATCATCGACTACGGCCTGCCGCGGCGCGAGCTGTACGCGCCGGAGCGCGTCGACGGGACGCTGAT
>JAVVFC010000285.1:0-2701 GCA_032250975.1 Longimicrobiales bacterium
GGCATCCCGCCTCCAGGCTGGCGCGCATTACGCGGGCGTTGGTGGCCGAAACGGCGACCACCTCCGTCCTCCCGGCACCGGGGCCCCCGGCGAGCGCATAGGCGATCCCCCCGGCCAGGCCCCCGCCCGAGAGTGGCACCAGCACCCGGATCGCACCCGGCAGCACCTCCGCGATCTCCAACCCGACGGTCGCCTGGCCCGCGACGACGCGCGGATCGTCGAAGGGGTGCACCAGCACGCGGCCCGTCTCCCGCGCCAGCCGCCCGGCCTCCGCCTCCGCCTCGTCGTAGCTCTCTCCCACCAGGCGTACCTCGGCTCCGTGACCGCGGATGGCCTCCCGCTTGACCGGATCCACCCAGCCGGGGACGCACACCACCGCCGGTGTGCCCATGCGCTCCGCCGCCCACGCCACCGCCCGCCCGTGGTTCCCCGACGAGCACGCCACCACGCCCTGCGCCCGCTCGACCGGTGTGAGCGCCGCCAGCCGGGCCACGGCGCCCCGCACCTTGAAGGAGCCGGTCTCCTGCAGCGACTCGACCTTTAGGTACACCGGGCGCTCCGCCGCGGCGCTCAGCGCCGGATGGCGGTAGAGCGGCGTGCGCGGAAGCCACCGTCGCACCGCCTCCCACGCCTCTCCCAGCCCCAGACCGAGCGGGTCCGGTGCGGCGCGCCCGACCCCCACCCTCACCCCGCCGCCCGCGCCAGCTCCGCTTCCGCGGCCACGTACCCGAAGGCCGCCCACTGCCCCCGGTCCCGGACTATCCGCTCCATCATGCGGTACCCCTCCTCCCGCCGCCCTTCCAGCCAGTGCCACATCGCCACGCCGTAGGCCACGGTCGGCGCCGCCACCGGGTCGACCTCCACGTCCGCCGCCGTACCCAGCACCTCGTCCGCGGTGTGCAGGCCCCGGTGCAGGAGCAGCACTTCCAGGTAGCCATCGTTCTCCAGCAGCTCCGTGGCGGGGTCCACCTCCATCCTCAGCTGCCGAGCGCGTTCCTCCAGCCCCAGCCGTCGCAGCGTCGTGTGCAGCCAGTAGGTCGCCGCCACCCGCGCGTCGTCGTGACGGGCCACGTCGAGACACGCCTGCCAGGCCAGCAGCGCCTGCTCGAATTCCCCCTTCAGATAGTGCGCCAACCCCAGGTGGTACCAGACGTTGAAGTGCAGCGTCGTGGTGGGAATGCCGGCCGCGTTGGGAAGGCCGTCCGGCTCCACCCGATCCTCGGTGCCCTCGATCAGCCGCACCGCCGTCTTCAGGTCCTCGATGGCCCGGTCGAACTCACGCACCGTGATCCAGCGGTGCCCGCGATGACGCAGGAGCCGCGCCTCGTCCGGGTGCAGCACCAGACCCCGGCTGTAGATCTCGATCGCCTCACGGTAGCGCCCCAGGTAGGCTGTACGCCGACCGAGCCAGATGATGGCGTCCGCATCCGCCCGGTCCAGGTCGTAGGCCGCGCGCGCCACCAGGAGGTTTTCCTGGAATGCCGCCCGTACCGCGTCCGGAAGGTCGGGCGCCGTCAGGGGCTCACCCAGCAGCGAGATCGCCTCCACCCCGTCCGGACGTGAGATGGCCGCATTGGACTCCGCCTCCCCAACGGGCTCGGGGCGGCACGCCGGGGCCGCCAGAGCCAGCACGGCGGTCAGAAGCAGGAACGTCGGGCGTGAGTTCGGCATGGCATTGCGAGCCCGTGACGGAGCGGGGGGCGGGTTCCGGCAGCAGAATAGGGTCCGATCCGGTCGCCGGCCAGTTCCCCCCCCCGCCTCACAGGACCGGGGTGGTTCCCCGCCTCGCCGGGCGGGGGTAGACTTGCCCATGGACTCCGCACCGCTGCACCACACGCTCGCCCGGGCGCCCGGCGCCGAACCCACGCGCTGGCTCCTGGTCCTGCACGGCATCTACGGATCGGGGCGCAACTGGAACTCCGTGCTGCGGCGGGTGGTCGAGCGGCGCCCCGAGTGGGGCGCGGTGCTGACCGACCTGCGCGGTCACGGGGACTCGCCGCCCCTCGCCCCGCCGCACACCCTGGACGCCTGCGTCGGCGATCTTGGGGTGCTGTCCGCGCATCTGCCCGGCCGGCCCACCGTCCTGGTGGGCCACTCCTTCGGTGGCAAGGTGGCCCTGCTCTACGGCGACGAGCCCGGGCACGCTGTCGAGCAGGTCTGGATCATCGACTCCACTCCCGACGCACGCCCCCCCGCGGGCAGCGCCTGGGAGATGCTCCGGCTCCTGCGCCGGGTGGGCGGGCCCTTTCCCACCCGCCAGGACGGTGTGGAGGCGCTCGAGGCCCGCGGCGTCGCGCGCCCGGTGGCGCAGTGGATGGCCACCAACCTGATTCCGGAGGGGGACCGTTATCGCTGGCGCCTGGACCCCGATCAGATGGAGGCCCTCCTGCTGGACTTCTTCCGCACCGACGCCTGGGGCGCCGTGGAGCACCCGCACGGACCCGCGCTCCACTTCGTGCGCGCACGGAACTCCTCGGTGCTGGACGACGAGGCGCGGGCGCGCGTCCGGGCCGCGGGCACCGCCACCGGGCGCGCCACGCTGCACGAGGTGGAGGGCGGGCACTGGCTCAACGCCGACAACCCCGACGCCGTCGTGGAACTGCTCGTCCAGGGCCTGCCGCGGGACTGAGCAGTGGAGTGACCCCGGCGCGACTCGAACGCGCGACCTGCTGCTTAGGAGGCAGCCGCTCTATCCACCTGA
>JAVVFC010000286.1:0-2682 GCA_032250975.1 Longimicrobiales bacterium
CGCACCACCTCCCGGAGCGCCTCCACGCCCCCCTCCTCCAGCACGAGCGGGGGGAGCTTCATCTCGATACGCTGGCGGAGGAGGCGGGCGACCTCCTCCACGGCCGGGGGCGCCGTCATCGGGCGTCCACCAGCGCTTCCACGCGGTCCAGCACCGCGTCCGCCACCTCCTCCTTGCTGAGCAGCGGGAGCGCCTCGGGCTCCCCCTCGCCCAGGATCGTGACGCGGTTGGTGGCGGCGCCGAAGCCCGCCCCCTCGACCCCGGCCGGGTTGGCCACCACCAGGTCGAACCCCTTGGCCGCGCGCTTGGCGGCCGCGTTGGCGAGCAGGTCCTCGGTCTCGAGCGCGAAGCCCACCGCCACCGCGCCCGGCCGCCGCAGGGACCGGGTCCCGGCCGCGATGTCGGGGTTGGCGGTGAGCGCCACCGACCAGGCCTCGCCGTCCCGGCCGCGCTTGCGCTTGCCCGGGAGGGGGTCCGCGGGGCGGAAGTCCCCCACCGCCGCGGCGTATACCACCACGTCGGCGCTCCCCACCCGCTCGCGCACGGCCGCGTCCATCTCGCCCGCGGTCTCGACCGGGATCACTTCGACACCGGTGGGCGCCGGCAACTCGGTCGGCCCGGACACCACCGTCACCTCGGCGCCCCGCCGCCACGCCGCCGCCGCCAGCGCGAAGCCCATGCGGCCGCTCGATCGGTTGCCCAGGTAGCGCACCGGATCGAGCGCCTCGCGGGTGGGGCCCGAGGTCAGCAGGACGCGCCGGCCCGCCAGGGGGCCGCTCCCACCGAGCAGCCGGCCCACGTGCTCCACGATCTCCTCGGGCTCCACCATGCGTCCGGGGCCGTCCGCCTCGCCCACCGCGAGCGGGCCCTCGGCCGGGCCCAGCACCCGGTAGCCCAGCACCTCCCGGCAGTGGCGCGCGTTGGCGCGCACCTGGGCGTGGCCCCACATGCGGTCGTTCATGGCCGGACAGAGGAGCACCGGCGCCCGCGTGACCAGGAGCGTGGTGGCGAGCAGGTCGTCGGCCCTCCCGCCCGCCGCGCGCGCCAGGAAGTCGGCGGTGGCGGGCGCCACGCACACCACCTCCGCCTCGGTTCCCAGGCGGATGTGGCGGGCCGCCCCCTCCACCGAGAAGAGCTCCGTCTGCACCGGCCGCCCCGTGACCCCCTCGAAGGAGAGCGGGGTGACGAACTCGCGCGCGCCGCGCGTGAGCACCACGTCCACCTCCGCACCCAGACGCGTCAGGCGCCGGGCCAGGGTGACGGTCTTGTACGCAGCGATCCCCCCCGTGACCCCGAGGACCACGCGGCGGCCCTGCCAGGGGCGGAGAGGCGCGTCGGAGACGGGCATGGCGGATCGGCGCCCGGTGCGGGCTACTCCTCCCGCTTCCGGCGCTTGACCAGACGGAATTCGATCTGGCCCGAGGTGAGCGCCTCCATGGAGCGCGTGGTAAGCTTCTTCTCCTCACCGAGCGGCAGCACCTCGCGCGGGAGCGCGTTCAGCTCCCGGGCGTACTTGGCCGCCACCAGGACGCCCAGGTACTTGGAGTAGGTGTTCCTGGCCACCTCGTCCGGCGTGAAAACCCGCATGTTCTCTTCTCCCCGGCGCTACCGCGCCGTGTCGGCGTATTCGTCCGAGAGGATCTCCCGGATCTCTTCCCTGAGGGCCCGCACCCGGGACTCGAGGTCCTCGGGGCGGCGCATGCCTCCGGTGTCGTGCACCACCTCCCGGACCCGGGCCACCGCCCGCTCCAGGTCGTCGTTGATCACCACGTGGTGGAACTCCTCGGCGCGCGAGAGCTCGCGCAGCGCGGAGCGGAGCCGGCGGGCCACCTCCTCCGGCCGCTCGGCGGCGCGCGCGCCGATGCGGCGCAGCATCTCGCGCCCCGAGGGGGGCAGGACGAAGACGCGCACCGCTTCGGGCACCGTCTCGCGGATCTGGGCCGCACCCTGGACGTCGATGTCCAGCACCGCGTGCTTCCCGGCGCGCGCCGCCGCCCGCAGGTTCTCCCGCGGCGTCCCGTAGAAGCGCCCGTGCACCTCGGCCCACTCGGCCATCTCGCCACGCGCCACCATGGCCTCGAAGGCCTCGCGGCTCAGAAAGTGGTAATCCCGGCCGTCCACCTCGCCCGGACGCGGCGGGCGCGTGGTGGCGGAGACCGAGAAGACGAAGCCGTCCCCCTCCTCCACAAGCCGGTGGGCGATGGTCGTCTTGCCCGTGCCGCTGGGGGCGGCCAGCACCACGGGCCGGGGCGCGCCTGTCATTCCACGTTCTCCACCTGCTCCCGCAGCCGCTCGATCTCCTCCTTCATGGCGACCGTGGCGTGCGTGATTCCGGCGTCGTTGGCCTTGGCGCCGAGCGTGTTGGCCTCGCGGTGCATCTCCTGCACCACGAAGGCGAGGCGCTTGCCCACCCCCTCGGCCCCGTTTCCGGAGAGCGTCTCCCGGAAGAGCTCGATGTGGGAGCGGAAGCGCACCAGCTCCTCGTTGACGTCCCACTTCTCAGCCAGGTAGGCGATCTCGCGCGCCAGCCGGTCCTCGTCCACCTCGTCGCCGTCGGTCAGCTCGCGGATCTGCAGGCGCAGCCGGTCGCGCTCCGCGGCCAGCCGCCCGGGCGCCCGCTCCCCCACCCCGTCCAGCAGGGCCGAGAGGGCGTCCAGCCGCCCCTCGAGGTCGGCGCGCAGG
>JAVVFC010000287.1:0-2678 GCA_032250975.1 Longimicrobiales bacterium
GGTACACCACGCTCCAGCGCGCCCGCCTCTCGGGGGAGGGGTAGGGGATGCCCCGGCCGGGGTGCGCACGGGGGTGCCTGAGGACGGCGCTGGGCCTGCTCGTGCTGGGTGCGGCCGCCTACGGCGGATTCCGCTGGGGGGATCGGGTCTTTCCGGCCCTCGAGCGGTTCGTGGAGAGGGGCTCCGAGGGGGTGGGGGCGCCGGTGCCGTCGCCCGCGCTGGGGACCGCCACCCTGGAGCGTGTGGACGACCTCCGCTCGGGCCGCCTGGGATCGAACCGGCTGGAGTTGGGGGGGACCGAGCTGACCTCGGTGGTCCGCTATTCCCTTCCGGGCGCGCTGCCGGCCGGGGTTAGCGAGCCGGGGGTCGCGCTGCGGGGGGACGAAGTCCACCTCTCGGCCCGGGTCGCACTCTCCGCCTTTCCCTCGCTCCCCGGCTTGAGCGAGGTGGTCGGCTTCCTGCCCGATACCGTGAACATCCAGATGCGGGGAGCGGTGCTCCCCTTCGGGCGTCGGGTGGCGGCGCTTCACGTGGTGCGGGCGGAGGCCTCGGGGGTTCCACTTCCCGGTCGGTTGGTGCCCGGAATCCTGACCGCGCTCGGGCGTCGGCCTCTCGAGGGGCTGCCCTCGGACGCGCTGGCGGTACCGCTCCCCGAGGGCATCGTGCGGGCGTACGTGGAGGGCGGCAGTCTGATACTCGTGGCGGAGGGTTGAGCGTGGCCAGAATTCTGGTCGTCGACGACGAGGCGTCCATCCGGGAGGCGCTCCAGCAGCTGTTCGAGTACGAGGGGCACACGGTCGTCCTGGCCTCGGACGGAATGGAGGCGTTGGAGGTGGTGGCGGGGCCGGAGCCGGATCTGGTCTTCCTTGACGTCAAGATGCCGGGACTGGACGGGCTGGAGGTCCTGCAGCGCATGCGGGAGGCCGGCGCCACCGCGCCGGTGGTGATGATCTCGGGGCACGGAACGATCGACACTGCGGTGGACGCCACCCGCCGGGGCGCCTACGACTTTCTGGAGAAGCCGCTCGATTCGGACCGGCTGCTGCTGACGCTGAGGAACGCCCTCGCACTGCGGGGCCTCTCGGCCAAGGTCGAGGCGCTGGAGACCGAGGTCGAGACCCGCTACCGGATCGTGGGCGGGAGCGCGGCCATCCGCCAGGTGCTGGAGCGACTGGAGCGGGTGGCTCCCACCGACGGCCGGGTGCTGGTCACGGGCGAGAACGGCACCGGCAAGGAGCTGGTGGCGCGCGCCATCCACCGGCTCTCGCCCCGCGCGGAGCGCCCCTTCGTCGAGGTGAACTGCGCGGCCATCCCCTCCGAACTCATCGAGTCGGAGCTGTTCGGGCACATCAAGGGCTCCTTCACGGGCGCGGTCGCGGATCGGCCCGGCAAGTTCGAGCAGGCCCACGAGGGCACGCTCTTCCTGGACGAGGTGGGCGACATGTCGCTGGCCGCCCAGGCGAAGGTGCTGCGGGCCCTGGAGGAGGGCGTCATCACGCGGGTGGGGGGGAGCCGGGCGGTGGAGGTGGACGTGCGCGTGGTGGCGGCCACCAACAAGGAGCTTCCGGAGGAGATCGAGGCGGGCCGCTTCCGGGAGGACCTCTACTACCGTCTCAACGTCGTCCCCATCCACGTCCCGCCCCTGCGGGAGCGCCGCGAGGACATTCCCGCACTGGTGCGCCACTTCTCCTCGCTTCAGGAGGCGGGTGCGGGGCGGGGCCGCGTGCGAGCGATCCGCGCGGACGCACTCGAGCGGCTGCAGTCCATGGAGTGGCCCGGGAACGTGCGCGAACTGCGCAACACCGTCGAACGTCTGCACATCCTGGCGTCGGGGCCGGAGATCACGGTGCGGGACGTGGAGGTGCTCGCCGGCTCCGGGGGTGCGGCTCCGGTCGGCGGCGAGATCATCCAGGCCGCCACATTCTCGGAGTTCAAGGAGCGTGCCGAGCGCGCCTACATCCTGCACAACCTGCGCGAGCACGACTGGAACGTCTCGGAGACCGCGCGCGCGGTCGAGATGCCCCGCTCGAATCTCTACAAGAAGATCGAGCGCTACGGGCTGCAGCGCGAAGACTGACGCGCGGCACCGGCTACCGTGCCGGCGCCAGTTGGGCTCCGTTGCGCAGTCCGTAGAGCGCGGACATGGCCTGATAGTCGCGTGCCGAGAGGGCGGTGGCGGTGTTGGAGGGGTACATCAGGTCCCGGGATGAATCGGAGTGCGGTAGCCCCAGCGCGTGCCCCATCTCGTGCGCTGCCGTGAGCTGCACCTCGCGGGCCGTCAGGTCCCGCTCCGGCCGCAGGGGGTTGTGCAGCGCCAGTGTGAAGCGGCGGACGCACATGCCCATGGTTCCGTCGGTGGCGCGCGTCCACTCGGTCTCGGCGCGGCCGAGCTGGTTCCCCTCCAGCGCCTCGACCCACTCCACCTCGATGTCAGTCGGCCCCGATGCGGCGCCCCGTCGCACGCGCAGCGGAAAGGGACGTCCGTGCCACGCCAGGATTCCGGCCACCGCGGCGTCCTGCAGCGCACGGGCGCTCGCGGGATCCGGTGCGGGCGGCAGCGGTACGTTCACCTGGATCTCGGGCGTGGCATCGTCCCAGCGCAGCACGCGCGCAGCCTCCCGTTCGTCCAGGCCCGCGCAGAGGTATGCGGCCCCGGCGCAGACCTCCCGGCCGATCAC
>JAVVFC010000288.1:0-2674 GCA_032250975.1 Longimicrobiales bacterium
CCGGGGGTCCGGCGCCGCGCGCGCCGCGGGGGCTTGGCGGTCCCCGGGCGTCGGGCGTATCGTGCAGGGTTCGCCGCCCCGAACCCCGAACCGAGGGATCCGCGCCATGTCCACCATCGTCGACGAGGCCGTCTCGGCGCCCGCCGCGCTCGCAGCCCTGGTCCAGGTCCAGCCCGGCGCGGTCGTGAGCCGCACTCTGCTCCGGAACCCGGGCGGGACGCTCACCCTCTTCGCCTTCGACGCCGGGCAGGGGCTGAGCGAGCACTCCACGCCCCACGACGCCTCGGTGCTGGTGCTGGAGGGCGTCGCCCGGGTCAGCATCGCCGGGGCGGGGCACACCGTCCCCGCCGGCCAGATCCTGCACCTTCCGGCCGGCGTGCCCCACGCGCTCGAGGCTCCGGAGGCGTTCAAGATGCTCCTCGTCATGCTGCGCACCGCGGTGTGACCGCCGGGCGTTTCGGGGCGTGTTCAACCGGGAGCGGTTCGGGAGTGCTCGAGCGCGCGGGTGGGGAGCGCCGGATGGATGAGCGGTGACGGAGGCGTCCGACGAGGCCCTGGTGCGTCGCGCCCGCGGGGGCGACGCGGAGGCCTACGGGCTCCTGGTGGAGCGCTACCAGGGGCGTATGCTGGCGTATGCCCGCCACATGGGTTTCGCGCCCGCGGACGCCGAGGACCTGGTGCAGGAGGGCTTCGTGCGCGGGTTCCGGAACCTGGGTCGGTGCGGAGATCCCAGCCGCTTCGACGGCTGGCTCTTCCGCATCGTCAGCAACCTGCTGCGAAGTGCGGTGCGCCGGCGTGGGCGCCGGCCGGTGGTGCATGACCAGGAGGTGCTGGGGCGCATCCCGTCCTCACTCCCGGGGCCGGAGGAGCGGGCGGAGGGGGAGTGGACGCGGGAGCGGGTGCGGGAGGCGCTGGACGGGCTGCCCGCGGATCAGCGCGAGGCGCTGGTGCTGCTGTACCTGGAAGGACGCTCGGTGAGCGAGATCTCGGAGTGGACCGGGGCGTCGCCCTCGGCCGTCAAGATGCGACTGAAGCGGGGGCGTGACGCGCTGCGGGTGGCGCTGGCCCCCTGCTTCGAGGAGGAGGTGGAATGAGCCCTGCACGGAAGGGTGACACGCGCCGGGAGGAGGCGCGGCTGCGGGCGCTGCTGGAGTCGGTGCGGGCGCCGGAGTGGGCGCCCCCGGGCTTCGCGGCGCGCGTGATGGCGCGCGTGCGGCGCGAGGGCCGACCCGCCTGGCGCCGGGCCCTGGACTGGCTGCTGCGCCCGCGCGCGGTGCGGGTCACGCCCGCCGGCGCGCTGCTGGCGGGGGCCGCCGCGGCGCTGGTGCTCTGGGCGGCGCCGTGGAGTGGTGGGCCGGCGCAGCCGGGCGAGGGGCCCGCGCAGGCGGGAGCGGGGACCGCGCAGGTCGTGACCCGCTTCGTGTTCGTGGCGCCCCAGGCCGGCTCGGTGCACCTGACGGGCGACTTCGTGGCATGGGACCAGCAGGGCGTCCCCCTGGACGACGCGCGCGGGAACGGGGTCTGGATGGTGGACCTGCCGCTCGACCCCGGCGTCTACCAGTACGCCTTCGTGGTGGACGGCCTCGAATGGAGTCCCGACCCGCTGGCGGTTTCGCAGGTGGACGACGGCTTCGGACGCCAGAACAGCGTGGTGATCGTCACCCAGGGGGCGTGAGGGTGTCCCACCCGGTCCCGGTCCTCGCCCTCCTGCTGGCGTCCGCCCTCCCCGCCGCCGCGGCGCGGCAGGCGCCCCCCGAGGCGCGCGTCGATGCGGCCGTGTGGACGGCCGTCGAGCCCGTGCTGTCCGCCGCCCGGCGGGACTCGCTCCCGATCGACGCGCTCCGCTCCAAGGTGTTCGAGGGGGCCGCCAAGGGGGTGGCGCCGGAGCGCATCCGCGTCGTGGTGCAGGAGATGGCCGACGACTTCCGGAGCGTGCGGAACGCCCTGCGGGGTGCGGGCGCCCGGGCGGCGGGTGACGCGGCCGCGGGCGCCCCGGTCCCCGCCCCCGCCCCCGCCCCCGGAGAGGTGGTGGCCGCCGCCATGGCCGTGCGCCAGGGCATCCCCCTCGACGCGGTGCTCCGCCTCTGGCGGGCGCGCCCGGACGGGGTGGCGGGGTCGCTGGAGGTGCCCCTGGTGGTCCTGACCGAGATCGTGCGCCGCGGGGTGGACGTCCCCCAGGCCGAGGCCCTCATGGGGACCGTGGTCGCGAACCGCGTCCCCGCGCACGTCGCGGCGCAACTCCCCGGGCGGCTGGACGGCGCCCTGGCGGCCGGCACCCCGCCCGGCCAGGCGCTGGACGCGGCCGTGCGGGCCCTGAACCTTCCCCGCCCCCCGGGGCGGAATCCGGGCCGGAGACCGATTCGATGACCGGGTGGGCCCGGCCGGGGCCCGCCCCCGCCCGCCGTGTGCGCCGTGCCCCCCGCGCATACCGGAGACTCCTCGCCCTCCTCCCGGCGCTCGCCGCCCTCCCCGCCCTCGGCGTCGCCCCCGTCGCCGGGCAGCTGCCCGGCGCGCTCCGCTGGGAGGTGGAGGCCTCCGCCACGCGCCTGCAGTACGACACCCTGGACGCGCTGGACGCGCCCGGGTTGAACGCCCTGCTGGAGTGGGAGTCGCCCACCGTGCTGAGCCGTCTGGTGGGCGGGGTGACCCGCTTCCAGGACGCCGGCTGGACGGT
>JAVVFC010000289.1:0-2668 GCA_032250975.1 Longimicrobiales bacterium
CGTGAGCCGGATGCGAACCGGCGGCCCCCTCCGTCCGGGAGGGGGCCGCCGGGTCAGGGCGGAGCCGGAGCGCCGCGCGGGGGGCGCGGACCGCTCAGCGGCGCACGGTGCGGCGCATGCGCCGACGCTCGCGGCGGACCGCGGCCTCGCGCTTCCGCTTGCGCTGCGCGCTCGGCTTCTCGTAGTACCGGCGCTTTCGGAGCTCGGAGTAGAGTCCGGAGCGCTGGACCTTCCGCTTGAAGCGGCGGAGCGCCCGCTCGAGGCTCTCGTTGTCCTGAACCGTCACTTCCAAGGAGATCACCGTCCCGGGTTGGATGAAATACTGCCGACAAAGCTCAAAAAGCTATCAAGGCACCGCGGGGCGAGTCAACGGCAGGCTTCCCGCCGGGCCGGTACCAACCGACGGAGGAGGAAAGTGCGGTGAACCGGAGCGACATGTGGGAGCGCGTGCGGGAGCGCCGCGAGCCCTGGGACTTCGTGGTGGTGGGCGGGGGCGCCACCGGCGCCGGTGTGGCCGTGGACGCGGCCGCGCGCGGGTACGACGTGCTGCTGCTGGAGGCGCGCGACTTCGGCCAGGGCACCTCCTCGCGCAGTACCAAGCTGGTGCACGGCGGGGTGCGCTACCTGCGCCAGGGCAACATCCCCCTGGTCATGGATGCGCTGCGGGAGCGGGGCATCCTGCGGCGCAACGCGCCCCACCTGGTGCACGAACTGGGGTTCGTGGTGCCCAACTACGACTGGTGGGAGGCGCCGTTCTACGGGATCGGGCTCAAGGTGTACGACGCGCTCGCGGGGCGGTACGGCTTCGGGCCCTCGCGGCTGCTCTCGCGCGAGGAGACCCTCGAGCGCCTGCCCACCATCGAGCGGGAGGGGCTGCGGGGCGGGGTGGTCTACCACGACGGACAGTTCGACGACGCCCGCCTGCTGATCCACCTGCTCTGGACGGCGTGGGAGCAGGGGGCGGTGGTCGTGAACCACGCCCCGGTGGAGGCGCTCCTCAAGGACCGCTCCGGCTTCGTGTGCGGGGTGCGTGCGCGGGACCGCGAGACGGATGAGGTGCGCGAGATCCCCGCCCGCGGCGTGATCAACGCCACCGGGGTCTTCACCGACCGCGTGCGCCGCATGGACGACGACGCGGCCGGGACCATGATCGCGGCCAGCCAGGGCATCCACCTGGTGCTGGACCGCCGCTTCCACCCGGGCGACGTGGCGATCATGGTGCCGCACACCGACGACGGCCGGGTGCTCTTCGCGGTGCCCTGGCACGACCGCGTGCTGGTGGGGACCACGGACACGCCGGTGACGGAGGTGGAGGACGAGCCGCGACCGTTTGCGGAGGAGGTGGAGTACGTGCTCCGGCACGTGGCGCGCTACCTGACGTGCGATCCCGAGCCGGCGGACGTCCGCTCCGCCTTCGCGGGGCTGCGTCCGCTGGTGGCGGCCGGCGACGGCGACGACACCGCGTCGCTTTCGCGCGACCACACGCTGCAGGTGTCGCCCTCCGGGCTGGTCACCATCACGGGAGGCAAGTGGACCACCTACCGGAAGATGGCCGAGGACACCGTGGACCATGCGGCACCGGTGGCAGGGCTCGACCCGGCGCCCTGTCCGACCCGTGAACTGCCCATTCACGGACATCACCAGGACGCGGATCGCTTCGGGCCCTTCGCCGTCTACGGCTCGGACGCACCCGAACTGGAGGCGCTTGCGCGCGAGCAGCCGGAGCTGGGCGAGCCCATCCACCCCGACCTGTCCGTGCGGGGCGTCGAGGTGGTCTGGGCTGTGAGGCGCGAGATGGCCCGACGCGTGGAGGACGTGCTCTCACGCCGCACCCGGGCGCTCATCCTGGATGCGCGCGCCGCCGCCGAGGCGGCCGACGGGGTTGCGCGGACCCTGGCACGGGAGCTGGGCCGGGACGAGGCCTGGGCGGCCGGGGAGGCCGAGTCGTTCCGGGCGCTGGCACGGACGTACCAGGTGTGAGCGGGGCGCGTCGTGGTGGGGCGTGCGGTGATCCTTGCTCCGCCGGAAAACATTTGATTATTCTGGGAATCCACCCCCGCAACCCGCGCCCGACGCACCCATGAATCCCACGCCCAGCCTGGAGAGCCGCCCCGAGGGGATGGCGGACGTGCCCGGCGCCTGTGAGCTCCCGCTCACGCGCGCCGTGGTCCAGTACCGGGACGTGCACGAGGTGGACCCGCCGGGCGGACGCATCCAGGACATCGGACTGGCGCTGGTGCTGGAGGGACGCTACGCCGCTTCCGCCGAGGCCGTGGACCTGGGCAGCGCGCACGTCAAGATGCTCGACCTCAGCCGCGAGCTGGTGGTGGTGGACTGGGCCTACGAGCCCACGCTCGATCATCTTGCCGCCCTGCTGCGCGCCGCGGCCGAGGGCGGCAGCCGGGACCCCCTGGAGCGCTTCTGCTCGGACGTGGGGACCCAGGTGCTCGAGCGGGTGGGCTTTTCGCCCCTCACGCGACCCACACTGCTCCGGATCGGATTCCGCGACGTCTGCCGGGACCTGGACCTGCACGACGGCACTTCGGTGCGCATCCGCACCGGGGGGGGCGGCCTCTTCCGTCTGCACCTGGACTACGACGCCAACGCGCTGGTGGCGCGCACCCCCACGGCGGCCCGCGACGGCGCACTGGAGACGGCGCTCACCGAG
>JAVVFC010000028.1:0-23014 GCA_032250975.1 Longimicrobiales bacterium
CCCACCCCCCACTTTCCGTCCCGCATCCGCGCATGCCCAAGGATTCCACCCACCACCCCCGGGATCTCGACATGGCCCGCACGCCCTCGCCCACCCTCCTTCTCGCCGCCCTGGCGGCGCTGCTTGCGGTTCCGGGGCTGCCCGGCGCCCCCGCCCCGGCCGCCGCCCAGGGTCTGCTCCCGGTGGGGGAGTGGGTGGAGGGCGCGCTCGAGGAGGGGGACGCGGTGGACGAGGAGGGGTTCGTCTACGATGCCTTCCGCCTCCCCGAGGGGTTCGAGGGGGTGGTCTCGGTGCGCGCCGAGTCGGCCGACTTCGACACCTACCTCGAGTGGGGAGTCCTGGGCGGGGGACGCTTCATCCTGGTGGCCGAGAACGACGACTTCGAAGGCCTCCCCGCGGCCACCGACTCCCGTCTCTTCGCGCGCGTGGGGCCGGGCGAGCGCCCCGAGCTGCGGGTGTTCGCGCTGGACGGCGATCCGGCCGGGCGCTACCGGGTCCGGATGGACGTGCTCGGCGACGCCGCGTCCGCGCCCGCGCCGCTCCCCTACGGCAGCGACCTGGAGGGGGAATTGAGCGAGGAGGACGTGTTCGGGGACGGCGTCTTCCTGGATGCCTTCACCTTGAGCGGCGCCGCCGGCGACCGGGTCGAGCTGGTCCTGGAGTCGGCCTGGTTCGACGCCTACCTGAAGGTGTTCGGTCCCGACGGCGCCCTGCTGGCCGAGGACGACGACGGCATGGGCGGCACCGACGCCTACCTGGAGGTCGTCCTCCCCGCCGACGGCGACTACCGGGTCGAGGCCACCTCCTTCCAGCCGGGGCTGGGCGCCTACCGGCTGCGCGCCGGACCCGACCTGGGTGTGGAGCCGGCCCCGAACCCGCTCCTCGAGGTCCGGATCACCGACGAGGAGCGCGCCGGGCTGGCCTACGACGAACAGCGCGTCTGGCACGACGGGCTGGGCTTCTCGCTGCCGTCGCCGGGGGCCGACTTCCTGCTCATGGACGCCGAGGAGGTCGCGGCGCTGATGGGGGAGGGGAGCGAGAACGTGCACATGTGGGCCTTCCAGGACGTGCTGGAGACGGCGCAGCTCATGGTGATGGCCATCAAGGCCGCTCAGGCGATGGACGGGGCCACGCTGAAGGCGCTCCAGGGCCTGATGGTGGACGGGATGGGGGCCGCGGTGCTGGAGGAATCCTCGGACTGGGAGGCCTCCCGCTCGGTCTACACCCGGCTCGGCACCGCCGACGAGGAGGCCGAGCTGCGCTGCATGGCCTCCTCCGCGGAGCGCGGCGGATCGCTGGTGGTCTGCCTGCTGGGTGCCTCCACCGACGGGTGGTCGTTCCGGGAGGTCCTCATGGGTCTCGAGGTGAGGTGAGCGCCCGGTGAAGCCCCGCACCCGGAGGCAGCTGCGCCTGGGCGGGGCGTTCCTGCTGTATTTCGCGCTGCTCTGGTACTTCTGGTACACCCCGGTGGTCTACCCGCTCAAGATCTTCGTGGTGCTCCTGCACGAGGCCAGCCACGCCCTCGCCATCTGGGCCACCGGGGGCGAAGTGGTGAGTATCACCCTGAACCCCATGCAGGGGGGCGCCACCTGGGGCCGGGGCGGGATCCCCTTCGTGACCCTCTCGGCCGGATACCTGGGCAGCCTGGGGCTGGGGGCGCTGCTGGTCATGGGCGCCCACACGCGGCGCGTCTCCCCGCGCTGGTTGCTGGGGGGGGTGGGCGGGGTGGTGCTGGCGCTCACGCTCGTCTACGTGCGCAGCGGCTTCGGGTTCGGCTTCGGGCTGCTCTTCGGCTTCGCCCTGGTGGTGGCGGCCCGCTACCTGCCGGCCGCGTGGAGCCGGGCGACGGTGGTCGGCCTCGGCCTCACCTCGGTACTCTACGCCATCCTGGACATCAAGAGCGACATCCTCGACCGCCCCGAGCTCCGCTCCGACGCCGCCATGCTGGCCGAACTGACCGGCGTGCCCACCCAGCTCTGGGGCGTGGTGTGGATCGCGGCCGCGCTGGCGGCGGCGTGGTGGCTGCTGCGCTGGACGCTCGACCGCGCCTGACCAGGCCCGTCCGGTCCGTTCGGGGGGGTATCGCACGCCACCCTTGAACCCGGGGGCGCGGCGGGTGTAGGTTCCGGCGACCAGCCCGATGTTCCACCGCTAAAAGGAGGTGATCCCTTGTCTATTCCGAGTATCCTGTCCGACCTGGCACGGGCAAGCGATCGCCGCTGAGGCATCTGCGCCGCATGAGCGGTTAGCTGTTCGCGCCGGAGTTGGCCTTCGCGCCAGGTTCGGATAGCGACCAAACGACGGCCGCCGGAGCATCCGCTCCGGCGGCCGTCCGCGTTCCGGGGACGGCCGACCCGAAGTGGCGCTCGAGCAGCCCGCGCCGGGCGGTGACCGCGTCACGGGTGAGGCCCGCGGCCTGGCCGGTGGCGCTCAGCCCCGCGAGGGCGGCCTCCTTGAGGGCCTCCTCCGCCATGCCCGCCCGGAACCCCAGGACCGCCGCCCACGCCTCCACCTCCGCCGCCCAGGCCTGCGCATCGCCCGCCCACGCCTCCACGCGAGCGGCCCGAACCTCCCCCTCCCGGGTCTGCGCCTCCGGCTCCCCGCGCACCCGGTTCCCGTCCGGAGCGGGGAGGCCCAGCGCCGCCGCCGCGGCGCGCACGGCCCGCCGGCGTGCCACCGCCTCGGCGGCCTCCCGCCGGCTCCCCGGCGCGCCCTCGCGCACCGCCCGCCAGCGCTCCGGCTCCAGGGTGGCGGCGTGGTCGAGCAGCGCTTCCAGCGCGGCGCTCCCCCCGTTCCAGGTGGCGGCCCGGGCGCCCGGGTCGTTGAGGGTGTCGAGTCCGGCGGCCAGCGCGAAGCCGTCGGGGAGGGGCACCCCCTCCGTCGAGGGCTCGACCCGTCCCAGCTGGCGCGCGACCTCGTCGGCGGCCTGGTCGCGCACCTCGGCAAAAGGCACCACCTGGCGACCCTCCAGCCGCAGGACGTGGTACCCGTACTGCGTCTCCACGACCCCGCTCACCTCGCCCACCTCGAGGGCGCTGGCGGCGGCCCAGAACTCGTCCACCCAGGCGCCGCGGCGGCCCGGCGTGAGCAGCCCCTGACGGCTCTCCGCGCCGGGCTCCTCAGAAACCTCGGCCGCGACCTGGGGGAAGGCCTCGCCGGCGCGGATGCGCGCGAGCGCCATTTCGGCCCTGGCCCGGGCAGCGCCGCGGCGGGCGTCGGTCTCGCTGCGGTCGGAGAGCACGATCAGGTGGCGCACCGTGAGTCGGTGCTCCGGGGCGGTGGCGTAGCGGGCCGCCAGATGCTCGTCGGTGACCCCCGCCTCCCGCAGGATGCGCTCCACCTGGACGCGCTCCCAGAGGCGCTCGTCCGCGCGCCGCGCGAGCAGCGGCGCCCCCACCGCCGCCACCTCGCCACGCGCCACCGCCGCTCCGAGCGCCGTGAGGTCGGCCAATATCTGGCGGCGGGCGGGCGTGAGCCCCAGCAGGTCCCGCTCGGCGTAGCCGATCCCGGCCACCTCGAGCGCGGGTGGGGGGGCGGCGCAGGCGGCGGCCGATGTGAGTGTGGCGGCGAATGCGGCCCGGCAAAGGGCCGCCGGGGATGGACGGCGAGAGGCTGGGAGAGGCATGGCGTGGGCGTCTCCGGGGCGTGGGAGGGGAAGCCTACTTCCGCCGCGCCGGGAACATCCACCCGCGGTGGATGGCGGACGGCTGCTCGACCATGACGAAGGCGTCGGGCGCCTCCCGGTTCACCACGGCCAGCGCGCGGGGGAGGGCGCGGCGCTTGACCGCGCTGTAGACGAGCTGCACCGGGCCTTCGCGCCCCTGGCCGGTGAAGACGGTGGCGCCCAGCCCCTCGGCCCGCAGCGCATCGGCCAGCCCCGCGGCCGAGGGCGGGGTGAAGATCTGCAGCGAGGCGAGGCCGAAGGCCAGGCGGGACTCGATCCAGAGCCCCAGGACGTTCCCGGCCGCGAAGCCGCCGGCGTAGCCCACCAGGTGGAGCGGCGAGTTCAGGTGCCGGATGGCGGTCCCGGCCGCGACCAGCCAGAAGAGGACCTCGAAGAAGCCGATCACGGGGCCGAGCGCGCGGTTGCCGCGCACCACCAGGAGCATTCGCACCGTGGCCAGCGAGACGTCCACGAGGCGCAGGAGGAAGATGACGAGGGGGCCGAGGGGTCCAGCGAAGGCGGCGTCCAGCAGTTCCATGAGAGCGTGCGTGCGGAGGTGGGCGGCCGGCCCGCACCGCCGGCGCGCGGCGGACCCGGCCTCCTGAGAGACGGAAACATACCAGCCGGGGCAACGCCCGCCGACCCGGCCCCCGCTCGCCGCCGTCGGCAGGGGCCCGCTTGCCGCCGTCGCCCGGGGCCCCGATTCTGGCGGGATGGAACCGTCCCCCACGCTCGCCCCGGTCCGCGCGCCCTTCCGCGCGGTGGTCGAGACCGTGGTCCCGCGCGCGGCCGCCTTCGACGGCGCGGCGTGGGTGCGCGCGGAAGCGCTGGTGGAGGGGGCGCTGGCCGAGCGCACGCCGTCCGAACGGCGGCAGCTGCGCGTCTTTCTGCGGCTGTTGGACCTCCTGCCGTTCCTCCGCTACGGCGTCCGCTTCCCGCGGCTCGCGCCTCCCCGACGGCTGCGCGTGCTGCGCCGGCTGGAGCGGGCCCCGCTGCTGCGGCTGCGGCGGGGCGTGTGGGGGGTGCGCACGCTCGCCCTGCTGGCGGTCTACGGACAGGAGGCGGAGCGCGCCCGCGTCGGCTACCGCGCCGACCCGCGAGGGTGGGAGGCGGCCCGGTGACGGGCGCCCCGCGCGAGGAGCGCTGCGACGTGCTGGTGGTCGGCTCGGGCGCCGGAGGTGGTGCGGTGGCCCGCCGCCTCGCCCCGCTGGCGCGCGCCGGCAGGCGCGTGCTGGTGCTGGAGCAGGGCCCGCGCCTCACGCCCCGCGACTTCACCGGCTCCGAGGTGGAGATGCCCCGCACCCTCTACCAGGACGGCGCGGGCTTCCTCACCGCGGACGGAGCCATGACGCTAGCGTTCGGCCGCTGCTACGGGGGCTCCACGGTGGTCTACACCGGCACCTCGCTGCCCCCCCCGCGCCGGGTGGTGGAGCGCTGGGGCGTGCCCGGGCTGGAGCACGACGACCTGCTGCTGCGGACCGAGGTGTTCGCGCGCGAGAACGGGGTCCACCTCCTCCCCCCCGAGGCGATCAACCGGAACAACCACCTCTTCGTGGAGGGGTGCCGCGCCCTGGGGTACGCCGCCGAGCAGTTCCCCGTGAATCTGCGCGGGTGCCGGGGGTCGTCGCTCTGCAACCTGGGCTGCCCGAACGGTGCCAAGCAGGGGACGCACGAGGTGCAGCTCCCGGCCGCCGAGGCGGCCGGCGTGGAGGTGGTCACCCGCGCCGCGGTCCGGCGGGTGGTGCCCGCCCCGGGGGGCGGCGTGGCCCACGTCACCGTGTCGCCCCGCCCCGCGCAGGGACCGGGGACCGATCCGGAGTGGGCGCCCGGGGAGTACCGGGTGCACGCCGCGCACATCGTCTCGTGCGGCGGATCGGTGGGCTCCGCCGCCCTGTTGCTGCGCTCGGGGCTCGGGCGGTCGCTCCCCCGCCTGGGCGAGCGCTTTACCTGCCACCCGGCCTTCATCCTGGTGGGGGAGCACGCGCACCCCATCACCAACGACGTGGGCCACCCCAAGAGCTTCTACCTGGACCGGGGCGAGGCCGAGGGGTGGGTGCTTGAGACGTGCATGTATTTTCCCTTCGTCACAGCCAAGAACCTCACCGGGCTGGGCGCCGACACGGTGGACTTCGTGGAGGCCTTCCCCCGGCTGCAGATGATCCTGGTGCTGGCGTGCGACGCCGCGGTGGCCGGAAACCGGGTGGCGGTGAACCGGGCCGGAGCGCCGGTGGTCCACTACCGCTTCACCCCGCGCGTGCGCGAGCGTCTGGCGGCCGCCACCCGGGCCGCCGCCCGCATCTTCTTCGCCGCCGGGGCCCGCCGCGTGCACGCCCCGCTCGCCGACCCGCCCACCCTCCTGCCCGGCGAGCGGGACGTCCTGGAGCGGCGGATCGACGCCCGCCACTTCCTGCCCGGGCGCACCTCGGTCTCGGCCGCCCACCTCATGGGCGGCTGCGGCATGGGGCGCGGGGCCGCCGACTCGGTCACCGACGCCTGGGGCCGGGTGCACGGCGTCCCGTGGCTGCGCGTGGCCGACATCTCGCTCTTTCCGGACGCGCTGGAGATCAATCCCTACCTGACCGTCATGGCGCTGGCCGACCGGGTGGCGGAGAAGCTCGTGGAGGCGCTGCAATGAGACGGAGCGGGGGTGAGATCGTGGTGCGTGTGCTGGAAGAAGAGGGGATCCGCTGGACGTTCGGCATTCCCGGAACCCACAACATCGAGCTCTACGACGCGCTGGGGGCGAGTGCCGCGGTGCGCCCCGTTCTGGTCACGGACGAGCAGAGCGCATCGTTCATGGCCGACGGCGCCTGGCGCGCCTCGGGGCGCATGGCGTGTGTGAACGTGGTTCCGGGCGCCGGGCTCACACATGCCCTCTCCGGGATCGCCGAGGCGTACCTGGACAACGTCCCCATGCTCGTCCTGGGGTGCGGGATCCGGCGCGACACCGGGCGCGCCTACCAGTTGCACGACGTGGACCAGTTCGCGCTGGTGGCCGCGGTCACCAAGGGACGCTTCCGGCCCCGGGACGGACGCGCCCTGGAGCGCGACCTGCGCGCCGCGTGCGCCCTGGCCCGCGCGGCCCCGCCCGGACCCGTCTTCGTGGAGGTCCCCGCCGACCTCTACCTGTTCACGCACCGGGTGGAGGCGGGGGGGGGTGCTGGGCACGAAGGGGCGCGCGAGGACGGGCCCGGAGAGGACCGGCGTGCCGAGGACGAGGGCTGGACCGGGCGCGCGGTGTGTCTGAGCGACGGTGCGTGGGGCGGGGGAAGGGGGGCGGCGGCCCCCCCGGAGCCGGAGGGCTTCGCCGAGGCGGTGGCGGAGGCCGCCCGCCTGCTGCGCGGCGCCGGGCGCCCGCTCGTCTATCTGGGGGCCGGGGCGCTGGGCGCGCGCGCGGACGCGCTCCGACTGGTGGAGCTGCTGGAGGCGCCCTTCAGCACCACCTTCCAGGGGAAGGGGATCCTGCCGGAGAGCCACCCGCTCTTCCTCTGGCCCGGCTTCGGGGACGCCGCGCCCCCCTTCGTGCGCGAGGTGGCCCGGGGGTGTGACGTGACGCTCGCCGTCGGGTGCCGCTTCGGCGAGGTGGCGACCGGAAGCTACGGGATGGAGCCGCCGGGCGAACTGCTGCACGTGGACGTGGATCCGGGGGTGCTGAACGCCAACTACCCGGCGCGCCTCGCCCTTGCGGCCGTTGCGGAGCGGTTCCTGCCGGCGCTGCTCGAGGCCCTGGGGGAGGGGGCCCGCCGCCCGCGGGATCCTGACCTGCGCCAGCGCATCCAGCAGGGCCACGCCGCCCTGTGGAGCGACTGGCTCAGACAGACGGGCGGAGAACGGGTGAACCCGGCGCACCTGCTGCTGGCCGTGCAGCGCCACTTCGGGCCGGACACCATCTTCACCACCGACAGCGGCAACGGGACGTTCCTGGCCATGGAGCACCTGCGGCTGGACCAGCCGCGCAGGTTTCTGGCGCCGGTGGACTACTCCTGCATGGGGTACGCCGTCCCGGCCGCGCTGGGCGCCAAGCTGGCGTGCCCGGACGACCCGGTGGTGGCGCTGGCCGGGGACGGCGCCTTCCTCATGACGGGGCTGGAGCTCGTCACCGCCGCTCAGGAAGGGATCGGGGTGGTGGTGCTGGTGCTGCGGGACCGCGAGCTGGCGCAGATCGCGCAGTTCCAGGGCACCGCCATGAACCGCAAGGTGGCGTCCGCGCTCTCCGAGTACGACCTGCGCAGCCTGGCCCGCGGAATGGGGTGCGCGTTCCTGTCGCTGGAGCGGGACGACGACACCACCGAGGTCCTCACCCGGGCGCGCGGGATCGCCGAGCGGGGGTCCCCGGTGGTGGTGGACGTGGCCATCGACTACGCGCGCCGCACGTTCTTCACCCGGGGCGTGGTGAAGACCAACCTCCTCCGCCTCCCCCTGCGGGACCGGATCCGCTTCATCGGCCGGGCGGTGGTGCGGAAGGTGACAGGGTAGGGTAGGGGGGGCACGGCCATCGAAGCCCGGAGGCGGCGGGCGCTTGGAGGTTGCGGCGAAGTCCATGATTATCGCGGTGTTTGCCGCCCGCGATCGCCAGGATCATCAGGGCGTTCGCAGCCGGCGCGGTTGGATCGACCCACGCTGGCTGCGAAGGCACTCCGGGATCCACTCGAAGCCCCAGCATCCGAGCATTCGTGACTGTGGTCCAGGGTCCGGTCTTCGAGGGACCCGTCGCGCGCGGGACGGCGGCCGCGGCGTCAAGACTACGATCAGGGCATGTCGCTCCCCGGGCTCGGCTCCGTCCGCCTCCACGGGAGCCATGCCCGGGTGGAGGCCCATCGGGAGAGCGATATGGATGCGACCGTCCTCGTTGACGCAACCAGGTCGCCCTGGTGATCCTCAATGACCTTCCACCAGGGTGTGGCGGCCGACCTGGACATCACCCTGCGGAGGTCCGCTCCCACCCTGAAGGAGGCGCTCCAGCGGAGACTCAGGGGAGAGCGCTTCAGCTCCCCGACCGGTGCTTGCCTGCGTCCGCAACCCTGTAGCCCACCACGATGGGTTCGTCGAACGGACCCAGCACCACGCCCCAGATCACACCGTCCGAAAAGGACATGGGTCGAAGGTCCCTGGGAACGACGATCCTCCTTTCGACCGACGCGTCCTGGTCGAAGAGAGAGAACTCACGATAGGTCGACGAGAAGAGGTCGCCCGGCCCGTCCGCGCGCCCAAGGATCCACCGGCCTTCTCCGTCGCCGGCCACGGCGCCGAGCGGTGGGACCGGCCCGCTCTTCGAGGCCAGGGCCAGGAGAGCTTCGTCCGCAGCCCTTCGGCAGCGCCCCGGAATCGCCGAAGCCTCACACTGGGCATCCAGGCGCTCCTTCAGCGCTCGCACATCGCCCCGCTGGTACGTACGGGCGCTCTTCCCAACCCTCACCCGTAGTGGGACCCCGCCGTCTGGATGGGTGAGCACGACCGCTGAGCTGTCGGGCTCCGTGGTGAGCACGCGGGAGCCCGCCACACTCCAATAGACCCGCTCCCCCTTCGGACTCCCGGCGGTCGGCTGGAACGGGATGCGTTCGAGGAGAACCGTACCCCCTTCCCTGAGCATGTAGAGCCCGAAGTGTTGACCGTCCGCAGAGGCCTCCCGCGTGCCCACCAGGACGAATCCGGACCCACCATCGAGGGTGAGAATCACTGAGACACGGTTCTCAGGCTTGAACGGGATCCGATCCACGTATTCTCCATCGAGGGTAAAGCGCTGGAGGGTCGTGCCGTCTGCGACCACGAGGCTTCCGTCCACGATGGCAAGGCCGCCCAGGGCGTTGGCGAACTCGCCGGGTCCCCGCCCAGGACGACCGAAGGAGAACTCGACTCCCCCGTCCCGGCTCAGTGCCGTGACCGAGCGATCCATGGCGTCCGCGACGAAGACGCGCCCCGATTCCGCGTGCTGTACGACATCCGAGACCGCGCCGAACTCCACGGCGGATGAGCCGTCGCCCACAGCGAACACTTCTGTGGCTACAGTCTGACCCGTCAGGCCCGCCGGGGACACGACGCCAGCGATCAAGGCGAACCAGAGCGAGGACTGAGTCGCCTTCATGGGCCGTTGACGCGGTACCTGGAGATCCTCAGATCGTAGCGCCCCCGGCGAAGCTGCTGGTGCGCAATACTGAGCACGCCCTGGCGAAAGCTCAACGCGAGCACTCGACCAAGTCCCGGCAGAGAGACCCGGACAATTCGGTCGGCCGGGAAGGAAACGAGACTCCAGTCGTCCGCCAAGCCACCCATGGTCCCCATCGGACTGAAGTGCCGGATCAACGCCCGAGAATCGTCCAAGGCGAAGAGTTGTGTATGGACTGGGAACTGCCGCGCGAACTCATTAGACAGCAAGACTCGCCTGGCCTCAAGCTGCTCTCGATACGCCGTGACGTTGAAAGACTCCCCCCTGGTTTCAGAAGACACGAGCACGGCGACCTTGAGCATGGTCTCATCGTCGAGTTCCTCCGGCACGGGTAGTGGAGTAGCCACGGAATCGACATCACCGCTCGCCAGATCTCTCCGAAGCACCATCCCCTGCACACCGTCGGTGAAGTACAGGAACCGTTCTCCAAACACGTCCCAGTTGGCCTGCGGTGTAAAAAGGGCCGGATTTCCGCAGCAGAGGATCAGACCGTCCTTGTCTTTGCTGAACGACCATGCGGCGAAGCGCAGCAAGGTGTCCTCCACCGGGGCTGCACCGAATCGCGCTTGAATGATGAAGCCTGCGGTGGTGAGCGACTCCCGCTGGGGCGCGTAGGCCCGACGTTCCATGACCACGCCGCGGTCTCCCAGCCTGGCCAGATGGTTGGATCTTGCGGGGCCATCGACCCGGTAGGTTCCCGCTATGAGGTCTTCGAGGTTTCGAGCCACCACTACTTCATCCCGATCAGTGGTTGCGGCCTGAATGCGACCGTTGACCGGATCCCAGACCCACCATGCCCCATCCCGCCAGAATAAGCTGGTGGGACGATCCACAGCGAATCGATCCAAATCGACAAGCGCCTTATGGGCACCTACGACGACCGACCGCAGTTGGCCCTCGTAGGTGAGAACAAACAGGGTGTCTCCCCTGAACACCGCATCCCGGAACGGCCGGTCGCCATCCTTGATGTCCAGGACTGACACAAAAACTGGTTCGCTCCATCCGGCCGCCGGAGTCTGGGCCACGGCGGGTGCCAACAGCGACACACTACAGGCTACCGTGAAGATCAGGAGTCGGAACAAGCGACCTCCAGTTCTTCTGGGTTGGGGAGTGCCTGGCTAGCGCTGTAGCCGACGACCGTGTCGTCAGAGTCGAGGATGATCCGCACGGGAGTCACCGGCACCCGGAGGAATCGGCGTTGCCTGTCTCGAAGCAGCGCGAAGCTGTTCGACCGAATTGACGGGACAGCCGCTACCCACTGATCCAGAACCTCGCGACCGCCAAGGACGAGCCACTCAACATGGTCAGCGGTGGCTGCTGGTCGCTCTGCCAGCCTGATGCAGAACCTGCACGCAGGAGTCACGACAAAGGCAACGCGACACCGCCTCTGCGGTACCACCCCGTCGAGGTTGGCTGTCACGGGCGCAGGCAGGCGCTCCCCAACAGAAACGGAAACAGGCGAGGCATCAGGACCCTGTGTCGAAAAAGCCGACGCCACGATCAGGGCCGCTATCCCCAACAAGCCCGACAGGTGGATCACCGCCTTCCGAGGGCCACTTATGTTTTGTGACCCTCGGAGTCTCGGCTCACGCAGGCGGATCAAAGGTTGCAGTGCTGATCGTTAAAGCAGTCAGGCTGGACCAGCACGATGGTGCTTTCGCACCAGAGGTCACCGAGGTACGGGTCACCCATACAGAAACAACTCACGCTTCCGCCACCAGGATCACACGGCGGGAGAGCAGCAACGACTTCCCCAGCGATAGCTGACGGCCCGTGCGGGAGCCCCGTCACGATTCCAACAGCCAGCAAGACCCCTGTCAGCTTCTTGAACATCTTTCCTCCTCGGTTGTGGGTGGTCCATTGGACATGATCGGGTCGGTCTATGCAGACTTCCCCCTTTAAGCCCCATCCACCACCCCCGATTTGAGACAGATCCACGCCGATTTGTGACACCCTCGGCGGGGTCCCACCGGCCGTGGGGTTCGCTCTGACAAGCGCCTCTACAGCGCCTCCACCCGGATCCGCCAGTCCCCCAGACGGCGGATGACCTTCTCCAGGGCATCGGCCGAACCCCATCCGCCCGCCCACCGCGCGTCGCTGGGGTCCATGCCCTGTGCCGTCCGCAGGTCGTACGCGAGAACGCGCCCCTGGCGTAGGAGCGTCCCCGGCGGCGGATAGCCCACGGCGACCATCTGGCGGTAGAGCTTCCGCCGGCTCATCCTCAGCCGACTGGCGACCCCCTGGGCGTTCCGGCCGTGGGTCGCGTGGAGGGCCAACTCCAGCAGGATCGGCGTCGCCTCGCCCGCCGGCCCATACGTCCGCTCCCAGACCAACAGTATCCGCCGGGGCAGAGAACCCTTCAGGAGCGGCTCCAGGCGGCCGTCCGGTGGGAAGTCGCCCGGGTACGTCTCGGGTCGCACGACCAGCGTCCACGGGAAGGGCGTGTCCATGAGCGCGCGCCGGGTAGCCTCCGAGCGTCCGGGCACGAGCCCCAGGGGCACCGCCGGTCGCGCCGCGCGCATCCCCTTCGCCCATGCCACGACCCGGGGCACGTGGGCGATGTCCCGCACCTGCACCAGGAACGCCGAATGGAGCCACGCCGGCGGATCGGGCAGATCCGCCAGCGGCGGGCCATGGCGCTCCGGGACCCGCTCGAAGCCCCAGCATCCGAGCATTCGTGCCTCCGCGGTCGCAGGTGGAAGCCGTGATGGACCCTGCCGGATCCTTCACCAGTCTATGCTGTCCCCCAGGCGAAGGGTAGCCGCTGGGCTCGGCGCGTGTGCGTCCGCGCACTCCGTCGTAGATTGGGGATCATGAAGCGGACACGCGACAAGGAACACCGGACCCCGCGGCGCTCCGCGCCCGCGCGCCCGGATGCGGACCGGATGGCGCGGAGGGGCGCCGCGGAGCCTTCTCTGGAGTCCCGCCGCAACCGGGCGGCCGCGCGGAGCCAGGGGGGCCTTCCCACCCGGCGCTCTTCGGGGGCCCTCCAGGAGGCGTGGGGCCGGGCGGTGCGGATCCTGACGTCGCCGGAGGAGCTCATCCTGCTGATCCTCTTCGTCGCCTTCGTGGGGTTCGCGGTCGACTGGTTTTTGCGGATTCTGGGATAGGAGCGGCCCGCGCCGCGCACCGGCACCCCACCTGCACCCACGCACACCCGTGTCCGAAGCGCCGCTGGAGCCGAGAGAATCTCCCCCACGGGGGCGCATTCGCCTGAGGGCGATCCGCCGCCGGACGCTCCTCGGGGTCCTGGGGGCGGTGATGGCGCTCGGGGCCGCCTTCTGGTACGTGGTGATCCCCTATCCGTGGACGCTGCGATCCCGGAATCCGGTCCGCACGTCTCTCATGGAACAACGGATCGAAGAGGCCCGGCGCGCGGGGGAGGCGCTGGAGATCCGCCAGCGCTGGGTCCCGCTGGAGGCGGTCTCTCCGCGCATGATCCGGGCGGTGATCGTGGCCGAGGACCACCGCTTCCGAGAGCACGGCGGGATCGACTGGACCTCCCTGGCCGAGGAGGTGCGGTGGAGCGGGGACGACCACTTCACGTGGTGGAGCCCGGCCGACCTGGGGGCGCTGGCGCGGGCCCTGGGCTACGTCTGGACGCACCGCGGCGAGCTCCGGGGGCGGAGCACGATCACGCAGCAACTGGCCAAGAACCTCTACTTCGGCACGGACCGGAGCCTGGCCCGCAAGGCCATGGAGTTCGTGGTGGCCCGCCGGCTGGAGCGGCGCCTGGGCAAGGACCGGATTCTGGAGCTCTACCTGAACGTGGCGGAGTGGGGGCCGGGCGTGTTCGGCGTGGAGGCGGCGGCGCGGACCTACTTCGGCGTGTCGGCGGGCGGACTCTCGCTATGGCAGGCGGCGTCGCTGGCGGCCACGCTCCCCCACCCCCGCACGTCGAATCCCGCCCGGAACGCGGGGCGGATGGCGTGGCGGCGGGACCTGATCCTGCAGCGCCTGAACGCCGGACCGGGCGCGGTGCCCGCGCCCATCCCCCTTCCGGACGCCGCCGTGGACCTCCCCCCGGAGGCGTTCCCGCTTCCGGAGCCCGTCCCCGGAGCGCCGCCTCCGGGCCGGCCGGGTGACACGCTTCGTCCGGATACGCTGCGTCCGGATACGCTGCCAGCGGCGGATACGCTGCGGCCCGTCCCCCGAGCCCGTCTCCCGAGCCCGCCCCCCCTCAGCTCACCCCGCGTGCCGGCATGGTGAGCAGCTGGGCGTAGAGCTCGATGGCGTACCAGAGGTTGGCGATGCGCAGGTTCTCGTCCGGGGCGTGCTGGTTGTTGTCGTGGTTGGCGACGGGCACGTTCACGAAGGGCTTGCCCAGCCCGTCGCTGAACAGGTAGAGGGGGAGCGAACCCCCGAGCCCGGGCGTGAGCACCAGCGACCCCTCGCCGAAGGCCGCGTCCGCCGCCGCGCCCGCCGCGGCGATCACCTCGCGCACGTAGGGGTCGGCCATCGAGGTGCGCGCGGCCGGATATCCGGTCCCGCCGGTCACCTTCGCGACCTTCGGATGCGTCAGCCGGGTCTCCAGGTCCGGGTCCTCGCGCACGATGTGGAAGCCCTGCCGGCGGATGTGCGCCTCCACCAGCTCCCGCATGCGGGCCGGGTCGTTCCCCTTCACCAGGCGGATGCCGAGGGCGGCGGTGGCCGTGTTGGGAATGACGTTGCGGGCGAGCGAGCCGGTGTTGCCCGCCGTGAGGCCCCGCACGGTGAGCGCCGGGAGCAGGAGCCGCTCCGAGAGGGGGGCGGGCTCCCCCTCGGTCCAGCGCAGGCCCATCTCGCGCTTCAGCGCCGCATCGATCCCGGGCAGGGCCTCGAGCGCCGCCCGCTCCTCGTCCCCCAGCGGCTCCACCGTGTCGTACCACCCCTCGATCCGCACCGCCCCGGTGTCGGGGTCCTTCATGGAGCGCAGCAGGTCGGCCAGCACCAGGGGGGTGTCCGGCGCCCAGTTGCCGTAGTGCCCGGAGTGCAGGTTGCGGGTCGCGCCGTAGACGGTGACCTCCATGCCCAGCGTCCCCCGCACCCCGAAGGTGAGCTGGGGGCGCCCGCTCTGGTGGGCCGGCCCGTCGAAGAAGAGCCACACGTCGACGGGATCGACGAGCGCCCGATACCGCTCCAGGTAGCGGTGGAGGTTGGGTGAGCCCGCCTCCTCCTCGCCCTCGAAGAAGAACACCAGGTTCGAGGTCGGCCGGACCCCGGCCGCGCGGAACGCCTCCAGCACCGGAATCAGGGCGGCGATGGGGGCCTTGTCGTCCCCGGCGGACCGGGCGTACAGGCGCCACTCGGGGTCCACCGACTCCCCCTCGGCGGGCAGCGGAAGGGGCAGCCCGCCGGCCTCCATGGAGGCGGAGTAGAGGGTGGGCTCCCAGGGGGCGTGCGTCCAGTTGGCGGGGTCGGCCGGCTGCCCGTCGTAGTGCACGTAGAGCCCCAGCGTGCGGGTGGCGCCCGGCACCCTGAGCTCGCCGTAGACGATGGGCGGGACCTCCGGCTCCAGCTCCAGCAGGCGGGCCTCCACCCCCACCTCGCCGAGCCGCGCCGCGATGTGGTCCGCGGTGCGGCGGATGTTCCCGGTGTCGCGTGCCACGTTGGGGTAGGCGAGCAGCTCAGCGAAGTCCCGCAGGATGCGGGCTTCGTTCGCCTCGCGGTGGGCGCGCGCCACCTCGGCGGGGGACTGGGCTGTGGCGGGGCGGGGCAGAAGGGCCGTGCTCAGGAGCAGGGCGAAGAGAGTCCGGCATCGCATGGCGGGCGACTCCGTAGGACGGGTGAACAACCGGGACCCGGACAGCGTATCTTCCCCGGGCCGCACCGACCAGAGGAATGCCATGTACGTCAACTGCATGTTCTGCCAGAAGGACCTGGGCCGGAACCCGGTGGTGGAGCACTTTCCCGTGGGGCGCCGGCTGGCGTTCGACGCGCACCGCGGCCGCCTCTGGGTGGTGTGCCACCGGTGCGAGCGCTGGAACCTCACGCCCCTGGAGGAGCGGTGGGAGGCGGTCGAGGAGTGCGAGCGCCTCTTCCGGGCCACGCGCGTGCGCGCCCAGTCCGAGCAGATGGGGCTCGCCCGCCACCCGGAGGGCCTCACGCTGGTGCGGGTGGGGGCGCCGCTGCGCGAGGAGTTCGCCGCCTGGCGCTACGGTGACCAGTTCGGGCGCCGCCGGCGGCGCAGGATCCTCATCACCACGGGTGTGGTGGTGGTGGGCGGGACCATCGTGGCCGGGGCCGCCGTGGCGGGGATCGTCTCCGGCGCCCTCCTGGGGCAGACCGGGAACTTCGTGAACCTCTACCGGAACGGGCGCACCCTCACGCGGCTGCGCATGCCGGAGGGCGAGGTCCTCAAGCTGAAGCGCCCGGACCTGGAGAAGACGCGCCTGATCGAGACGTTGGATGAGCAGGGGTGGGGGGTGCGCGTGCAGAAGGGGAAGCGCACCGAGGTCTTCACCGGCGAGGCCGCCCGGCGCACCGCCGGGCAGATCCTGCCGCACATCAACGCCGGGGGCGGGAAGCCCCGGGTGGTACAGGACGCCGTGGCGCGCATCGCGGAAGCCGGCCACCCGGAGGCGTTCCTGCGGCAGGCTTCCGCCTGGCGGAAGAAGGGGTTCCTGGGCGACGCCACCGGCATGGTCGCCAAGCTGGACCGGCCCGCGCGCCTGGCGCTGGAGATGGCGCTGCACGAAGAGGCCGAGCGCCGCGCGCTGGAGGGCGAACTCTGGCAGCTGGAGCAGCGCTGGAAGGAGGCCGAGGAGATCGCCGCCATCGCCGACGGGCTCCTGCTCCCCGAGGGGGCGGACGACTTCCTGGAGCGCGGCCGGGCCGATGGCGCGCCGGGGGCGCCCGGGACCTGAGGCTCAGGCCTCCCCCTCAATCCCCCCCGGCGTGGAAGCGGAGTGGCGGGTCCCACGCCCCTTCCGCCACCCCCGGCGGACGGCGCGCCTTGAGCCCGCGGGGGGCGCGCGAGCGCGTGCCGGCCTCGCCCCCCAGGAAGGCCCCGCACAGCTTGATGACCCGGTTCATGGCCGGGAGCAGCGCGTGCAGGGTGGTGAAGCGCCCCAGGATCCGGTCCCGGATCTCCCAGTACCCGAAGTCGTCGGGCGAGACCGCCACCACGGCCTCCGCCGGCAGGAAGGGGGGGAGCGCCCCAACGAAGGGCACCGTGCCGTCCCCGGTCTCCGTCTCGGGCGGCCCTCCCTCCCGCGCGGGGTAGCCCTGCCGTCGCTCCAGCGAGCGCAGCTCGAAGAAGGGGTCTTCGGGCGGGCCCTCCACCAGCAGGCGCACGCGGGTCTCCTCGCCCACCCCCGCCACCACCAGCCAGTCCCGCTCCGTGAGCCCGGCCGCCGGGAGCGTGAGCGCGTCCACCCGGTCGCGGAACGCCGCCGCCCCGTCCAGCATCCGCTGCAGGAACGCTTCGGCCGCCTGCAGGCGCGCCCCCTTGCGCGGGGCCGGGTCCAGCCCGTGGCGGCGCATGTGCTCCGCGATGGAGGCCACCACACCGCGCTGCCAGAGCGCCGCGTCGAAGAGCGTGTCGGGCAGGGCGCCGTCCGTGCGCAGCAGCGCGTCCGGAAAGCGCGGCAGCAGGTGGTAGAGCGCGGGCGTCACGCGCGCCGTCTCCCGCTCCCGCGAGGACGGCGCGCTCCCCCCCAGGGCCGCCGTCCCGGTGATGATCTGGAGCACCGCTTCGAAGGAGCCCCCGAAGGGCGTGCCCAGGCTCACGACCCGGCGCACCGGCACCAGCGGCGCGGCGCCCCCGCCGCCGTCCTTTGCGCGAGCGAGCCGGTCCAGGTAGCCGGCCGCCAGCAGCCCGCCCATGGAGTGGCCGACCAGGTCCACCCGGGGCGCCTCTCCATAGCCATCCCGGTGGTAGTGGCGCAGCAGCGCCGTGCGCGCCGCCACCTCGCGCAGGAACTCCGCCAGCGCGTCCACCGTCTCGTCGAGCGGGCGCCGCCAGTCGTAGGGGAAGAGGAAGACCGGGCGCGGCCGGTCCGCGTCCGCGGTCAGGTCGTGGCGCAGTTCGCGCACCAGTTCGTGGTAGGGGATCGAGAACGCGTCGCCCGGGCGCACCTGCGCCGGCTCGCGCAGCTCGTAGCGCAGGTCGTCGGGGTGGAGCGCCACCCGCTCGTACGCCTTGGGACCCGGCAGGCCCCAGAGGGGCTCGGGCGCGGTGGGGTAGGCGTCCCGCAGCTCGGTGGCGGTCATCCCCGGCAGGACGACGACGGGCGGCTTCATGGCGCGACGATGGGGCGGCGGGCCGCGCGCGGCAAGTGGCGACGCCCGGGGGGCCTTGACGCGCGCCCCGGCCGTTACAGCTTGGCGGTATGCCCCGATACGACTTCACCTGCCAGGACTGCGGCGCCACCTACGAGGTGCGCCTCTCCATGTCGGCCTACGCCACCGGCGAGGGGCGGGAGTGCACCTCGTGCGGATCCGCGCGGACCGAGCGCGCCTTCACCGCCGTGAACGTCATCGCCGGGAGCGGCGGTGGCGGGGGGCGCACCGCGGGCGCGGGCGCCTTCGGGGGCGGGTGCGGGCCGTCGGGCGGCGCCTGCGGCCCCACCGGCTTCACCTGAGCCTGAGCCGATCGCCCGGTCCGGGCGAACGAGCGGCGCGGCGGGCCCGCCGCCGGAACCGTCCGGCGACGGGCCCCGCGCGCATCGGGGCCGGGCGGCGCCCCCGCGCGCCGCATGCGCGAGGGCGGCCCGGACCGGTCAGTTCCCCGCGCCGTCCTGCTGCGAGATGACGGGCGGCCGCGGGGCCTCCTCCTCGAGCGTCTCCAGCACCATCTGCCAGTCGAACTTCTCGCCCAGGCCGCGCACGTAGTAGTCCATCCACGCCATCTCGCTCACCGACTTCACCAGGCGGTTGCGGGCGTCCGGGATACCGTGGCTCCGGCCCGGGTACATGAAGAGCTCGGTGGGCACGCCCAGCTTCTTGAGCGCCATGTGCAGCTCCACCGACTGCGGGCTGGGCACGCGCGGGTCGCCCTCCACCACGTGGATCATGGTGGGCGTCTTCGCATTGGTGATGTACTTGAGCGGAGACTGGTCGAAGTAGGTGTCGAAGTCCTCGTACAGGAAGCCGTCGCCCACGTAGAACTGCCGGTTCCGCTGCACGTCGCTCTGCGCGTACATGCTGATCCAGTTCATGGTGCCCGCGCCCGACGAGATCGCCTTGAAGCGGTCCGTCTGCGTCAGGATCCAGTTGGACCAGTGCCCGCCGGCGCTCCACCCCAGCACCCCCATGCGGTCCGGGTCCACGATCCCCTCGGCGATCAGGTGATCCACCCCGGTGATGATGTCCTCGTAGCCCAGCGTGAAGTAGTCGCCCACGATGTCCGTGCGGTGGGCGTTGCCGTAGTTGGTGGAGCCCCGGTAGTTGGGTTTGAGCACCGCGTAGCCCGCGCCCGCGTAGACCTGGGCGCCGTAGCCGCCGTTGAAGCGCAGCACGTCGGCCGAGGCGGGCCCGCCGTGGATGGCCACGATCAGCGGGTAGCGCTCCCCCTCGCGGTAGTCCGCCGGGTAGACCAGCACCCCGCCCACGCGCTTGCCGTCCGAGGACCTCCACTCCACCTCCACCTCGCGCCCGAGCGCCAGCTCCCGCACCCAGGGGTTCACGTCCACCAGCTGCGTCCAGCTGCGCCGGTCGGCCACCCGGTCCAGGGACGGCACCGTGAAGACGGTCGGAGGCGTCTCGGGGTCGGAGTAGCCGATCAGATAGACGCCCGAGTCCTCGTCCCGGTTCACGTTCAGCGCCGCGCGCTCGTTGGTGATCTGGCGCACCGCGCCCGTGCGCGTGTCCAGCGCGTGCAGCTGGGTGGTGACCTTCACCCCGGTGGTGAAGTAGATGGTGCGGGCGTCGTCCGACCAGAAGCCCACCGAGACCGAACCGTCGAAGTCCGAGCCCAGCTTGCGGAACGCCCCGCCCCGGTCGGCCGTCTCGCGCAGGTAGACCCGGTTCTCGGTCATGGTGTAGCGGGTCATGTCGTCCGGCGCCGAGAAGGCGATCCAGCGCGTGTCGGGCGAGAAGGAGAGGTTGCTCTCGCCCACCTCGTAGTTCTCGGTGAGGCGCTCGACGGCGCCCGTGGCCACCTCGAGCAGGAAGACGTCCTGGTAGAGCCGCTCGGCCGTGATGTTGCGCTCGTAGCGCTCCATCGATCCCGCCCGGTAGCCCACCCACGCGCCGTCGGGCGAGATCTCGAAGCCCTCCACGCTCAGCGCCGGGTCGGACGTCACCTGGCGCACCTCGCGCGAGGCCAGCGTCAGCACGTGCAGGTTGGACGCCGGCGTCTCCGCGTTCCTCACGTCCACGGTGAAGCCCTTCTCGCGGCGCTCCTTCTCGTCGGCGTCGTAGGCGTCGGGGCGGGTGAACCAGATGGCCGCGCCGTCGGGCGAGAACTCCCACTGCCCGATGCCGGCGGGCTCGTCGGTGAGCGCGGTCGCGTCGTCGGCCGTGACCGCGTCCCCGGAAGCGAGGGCGTTGCGGAGCGTCGCCATCGGGAGGGCGTGCAGCTGCTCCAGCCCGCTCTCCCCCGCCCGGAAGACCAGCCAGGCCCCGTCCGGGGAGAAGTCGAAGCCGGACACGCCGCGCGCCGCCTCGGTGATCCGCCGCGCCTCCCCCCCATCCAGGCGCATCATGTACAGCTGGCTGCCGGCTCGCGCGTTCTCCGCGTCGCGGTTGGAGGCGAACACGAAGAAGCTCCCGTCGGGGGCCCAGCGGGGCTGGGTCTCGTTGGCGTCTTCCGTGAAGGTGAGCCGGCGCGAGGAGGGCACGCCCTCGGCCAGGCGCACCACGTGCAGGTCCGTCTGGCGTTCGTCCTCCATCCAGTCCGGGGTGCTGACCGTGTAGAGCATCCAGGCGCCATCGGGCGACGGCGTCCACGACCCCGCGTTGGCCATGTACTGCATGTCCAGGAAGGTCATGGGCCGCTCCTGCGCGGCCGCGGGGGCGGGCGAGAGGGCCGGAAGGGCCGGAAGGGCCAGCAGGGCCAGGACGGCGGACGCCCGGACGGGGGCGGCCGTGCTGCGGAGGCCGGCGAGCACGCGCATGGGTACCTCGGCGTTGGGGGTCGAACCGGATTCGTCGGGGCGCACAACATGCAACCCCGCCCGCGCGCAGGCCAGGGAAATCGGTGCCGGGGGCGGCGGCGGGCGTCCCGCCGTGGTCCGCGACCGGGTCGGTACCGGTCCCCCCCCCGGAGGTCCGCGTCAAGGTTGTCGGGTGAGGCCATGGAGCGTAGACTTGCAATGACGCGACGATAAATACGTGTAACTGTGCCACGCCACGGACGTGTGATGGCGCCACGCCTGAGACGTGCTGTCGTGCCTGGCGCCGTCCGACGAAGGGCCACACCATGCCTCTCCCCAGTCAGAGACTCGCCGAATCGCTGAAGGTCCTCGCCGACCTTCAAGCGGGCGGGGGACGGGTCTTCGCGTCATCGGAACTCTCGCGAACCCATCGGGACCGACTGAAGGCCGCGGGCTTCCTGGCCCCGATCATCCGGGGCTGGTGGATGGCGACGGACCCCGCTGCCCGGCCCGGGGATACGACGGCCTGGTACGCATCCGTCTGGGAATTCTGCCGGCGCTACTGCGACGCCCGTTTCGGAGAGGAATGGCACCTCTCGCCAGAGCTTTCCATCCTCCTGCACGCCGACGCCACGGAGGTGCCCCGCCAGGTGGTCGTCCACGCGTCGGCGGGGCAGAACAACACCCTCGAGCTGCCCCATGGGACGAGCCTGTTCGACTACCATGCAGACCCGTTCCCAGAAAAGGACCTTCTGATCCAGAAGTCGGGACTGCGGCTGCTGAGCATCCCGGCGTGCCTGGTCCGCATCCAACCGACCTTCTATCAGAACTGTCCCGTTGAAGCGCAGGTCGTCCTCTCGGCCGTGAGGGACGCCTCCGACGTGCTGGCTCTCCTCCTGCCCGGGGATCACAGCGTGGTGGCGGGGCGGATCGCCGGCGGGCTTCGCCGGATCGGTCGGCCGGCCATCGCCGACGAGATCTCGGACACGATGTCCCGAACGGGCTACCGAGTCCGTGAGGTCGACCCGTTCGACCGGAACCGGCCGCTCCCCGAGATCCGGTCGGCCACCCCGCCCATCGTGGCCCGGCTCCAGGGGATGTGGGGAGTCATGCGCACCATGGTGGTGTGGTCGTTTCCCGACCCGCCCCCCTTTCCCGCGCCGGCAGACTACCTGAGGCGGGTGGAGGCCATGTATGACCGAGACGCGTACCACTCCCTTTCCATCGAGGGCTATCGCGTCACGCCGCAGCTCATCGAGCGGGTTCGAGCCGGTGCCTGGAATCCCGAGGAAAACCCGGAGGACCGGGAGAGCCGAGACGCCATGGCGGCGCGGGGGTACTGGTTGGCCTTCCAACGGGTGAAGGAAGCAGTCGCAGCCATTCTCGAGGAGCCGGCCTCGGCGGCGCGGGTCGCCCGGGACCAGCATCGGGCCTGGTACCGCGAGCTCTTCCAGCCAGCGGTGACGGCCGGGATCCTCGAGTCGGCCCAACTCGCTGGCTACCGTACCAACCCGGCCTACCTCCGGGACTCACGGCATGTCCCCCCGCGTGCGGAGAACGTGCGCGAGGCCATGCCTGCGCTGTTCGACCTCCTGGCGCAGGAGGAGCACCCCGCGGTTCGTGCCGTGCTTGGCCACTGGCTCCTGGGGTACATCCACCCCTTTCCCGATGGGAACGGGCGCGTCGCGCGGTTCCTCATGAACGCGATGCTGGCGTCGGGGGGCTACCCCTGGACGGTGATTCGGGTTGATGAGCGAGACCGGTACATGTCCACTCTGGAGGCGGCCAGCGTGGACCAGGATGTCGGGCCCTTTACGAACCTCGTCGCGGGAGCCGTGAGGCGGAGACTGCAGGAGATCGGGTAGGCCCGTCCCCTCGCCCCCGTCCTTGATGGCCCCCGAGGTCCGCGGTATCGTTGTGACCCTCGGGGCCATAGCTCAGTTGGGAGAGCACCTGCTTTGCAAGCAGGGGGTCGCCGGTTCGAGCCCGGCTGGCTCCATTCGCAGAAGATCAAACCCCGTCTGAGGTAACGGCCTCGGGCGGGGTTTGGGGTTTCTGGGGGTGTGGATGTCGGGGGTGCATGGTGGGGACCGTTTCGAGCGCAGGTCCCAGCCACTCAAAGTGCACGATGGGGCTTCCTCGCCTTTGGCGCCTCCTCTGGCGTGCCCC
>JAVVFC010000290.1:0-2623 GCA_032250975.1 Longimicrobiales bacterium
GCAGGAATTCAGGCGCGGTCACCGGGGAAACACGCTGATGATACTGTGCGAAATCCCCACCGCAAACTCGCCTACCGCGACCGGGATGAACACGGGATCCGGCCCCACCTCGGAGAATCTTCTGACCGTACAGCCGTGATCGCACCGGGGGCCCCGCCCGCGCCGCGCCGCCTACTCCGACTTGAGCGCCCGCACGGGGTCGGCCCGGGCGGCGCGGCGCGCGGGGAGGTAGACGGCGGCGGCGGCGACGGCAAGCAGGGTGAGCGGGACCACGGTGAACGCGAGCGGATCGAGCGGGCTCACGTTGTAGAGCATCCCCTGCACCAGGCGGCCCGCACCCACGGCGCCCGCGAGGCCCAGGACGGCGCCCGCCACCGCGAGCCGCATCCCCTCCCGCACCACCATGCCCTCCACCTGGGTGCGCTGGGCGCCGAGCGCCATGCGGATGCCCAGCTCGCGCCGGCGCTGCGAGACGGAGTAGGCCATGACGCCGTAGATGCCGACCGCGGCGAGCGTGAGCCCCAGGACGCCGAAGAGGCCGAGCACGATCCCGGCCAGCCGCGCGGGGAGGAGCGCGAAGCCCATGTGGTCCTCCATGGAGCGCAGGTCGTACACCGGGAGGTCGGGGTCGATCTCGCGCACCAGGCTCCGGATGCGGCCCAGGACGGCGGCGGGGTCCCCCTGCGTGCGGGCCACGACGGTGGTCGCCGCGTCGAAGAGCTGCCGCTGCGGGAAGTACATAAACTGGGCGGGGTCCTCGCCCAGCGACTGATACTTCCCGGTCTCCACCACCCCCACCACCTGCCAGCTTCGCCCGGCGGTCTCCACGGTCTTGCCCAGCGCCGACTCCCCCGGCCAGAAGCGCTCGGCGAAGCGCTGGTTGACGACCATGACCGGGGCGCCCCCTTCGTCGTCGGTCCGGCGGAAGGTGCGGCCCTCGAGCACGCGCACCCCCATCGTCTCCAGGTAGCCCTCGGTGGCCATGGTGTAGGCGATGCTCCGGCGCTCGTCCTCGGCGAACTCGTACCCGGGGACGCCGACCCCGCGGTCGCTGTTGCTCAGCCCCAGCGGGAGCCAGGCGACCAACCCGGCGGAGGAGACCTCGGGGAGCGCGGCCACCTGATCCAGCAGCCGGTCCTGGAGGGCCCGCGTGGCGGCCTCGTCGTAGCCGAGCATGGCGGGATCGAGCGAGGCCGTGGCCACGCTGGCGGGATCGGTGAAGCCCGGATCGATCTCGGTAGCGCCCTGCAGACTCCGGATGAAGAGGCCCGCGCTCACCAGCAGGAGGAGGGAGAGCGCCATCTGGAAGACGACCAGCGCCGAGGAGGCGCGGGAGCGCCCCGGGCGGTCGTCGCCCCCGCCCTTGACCGCGGCCATGGTATCCGGCCGGGTGGCCTGCAGCGCCGGCACCATGCCGAACAGCAGGCCGGCCAGCACCGAGATCCCCGCCGTGAAGAGCAGGACCGTGCCGTCCAGCTCGACGCTGAACGACCAGGGGCCGTCGATCGGCGGGTGGTAGGCGTTGAGCGCGCGGGTGGCGAAGCGGGCCAGCACCACGCCGCCCGCGCCGGCGACCGCAGCGAACAGGACGCTCTCGGTGAGCAGCTGGCGCACGATCCGCCCTCGGCCGGCCCCCAGGCTCAGGCGCACCGCCATCTCGCGGCGCCGGTCGCGGGCGCGCGCCAGAAAGAGGTTGGCCACGTTCACGCACGCGATCAGCAGCAGCAGGGCCACCACCGCCATCATCACGCTCCCCATGGCCATGCTCGCCTGCGCGAACATGGGGTGGATGCCGGCCTCGTTCTGCAGCACCAGCCGCGTGCCCACCTGATTGTCGTAGTCGTCCGGAAACTCCTCGCGCAGCCCCGTCAACAGCGCGTCCATGGCCTCCTGCGCCCGCGCAACCGTCACCCCTTCCCCCAGTCGCCCCACCATCGTGAACGAGTTCCACCCGCGGGCCTCGAGCAGGTCCGAGCCCGGGAGGATCTCGCGCTGCATCATCACGGGCACGTAGAGCGGGACGGCCGCGAAGCTGGCCGGTCCCTTGAAGTCCGGCGGCGCCACCCCCACCACCTCGAAGGAGTGCCCGTTCAGGATCAGCGTGCGCCCGACCACCCCCGGGTCGGCGCCGAAGCGCGTCTCCCAGAAGGCGTGCCCCAGCACCACCACCGGGTGGGCGCCCGGCCCCACGTCCTCCTCGCCGGGGATGAAGGTGCGCCCCATGTGGGGGGGCACCCCGTAGGTGCGGAAGAAGTCCGCGCTCACCAGCATCCCCATGACGCGCTCCGTCTGGCCGTCGGCCGCCAGCGCCATCGGGGCGAACCGCCAGATCGAGACGCTCTCGAAGACGTCCCCCGTGCGGTCGCGCACGTCCTGGTAATGGGGCACGGAGTTGGAGCCGAACTCGATCCCCCCCCAGCGCCGGTAGAGCTGCACGAGCCGCTCGGGCGCCTCCACCCCCGGGAGCGGACGCAGGAGGATCCCGTGGATCGCCGAGAAGGTGGCCGCGTTGAGCCCGATCCCGAGCGCCAGCGTGAGGACCGCGGCCGCCGTGAAGGCCGGATTCTTGACCAGCATGCGCGCGCTGTACTTCAGGTCGCTCCAGAGATCGTCCACCCTCGGC
>JAVVFC010000291.1:0-2621 GCA_032250975.1 Longimicrobiales bacterium
TCTGCGGCCAAGGTCGCACACCGGACGATCGTGCGGCACTCGCGACAAAAGCGCAAGGATTTCGTTTCCCGCCGCCGCCGCCCCCGGTCCCCTTCGACGAGGCGGGACTCTCCCCCATGGCGCGGAGCTTCTACGCCGAGGACCGGCGCGTGCGGAGCGTCCGCCTGCGGGAGGCGCTCGGCTACCGGCTCCGCTACCCGACCTACCGCGAAGGGCTCGAGGCGCTGCTGCGGGAGGGGTGAGGCGGTCGGGGCCGGGTGGGGCGGGGTGCGCGCACGGGCTCGGCCGCCCCCGTCCGGCGGAACAGCCCGGCGCCGCTGGCCGTGAGCAGCGGCAGCAGGAGCGGCGTCCACTGGATCAGGCGCCACCGGACCCCCCCGGGCGCGCCCCAGAAGACCGGGGGGAGGAGGAGCACGGCGGTCACGAGCACCACCGACGCGAGGTATCCGACGACTCCGCCCCAGAACCACGCGCGGACGGAGGACGATCGCTGACGGTACCCGTGCCCGAGCCAGAGCAGGCCCAGGGGCGCGGCCAGGTGCGTCACGAGCAGGAGTCCGGCGCCGGGCATCAGATCCGCCTCCGCGGGTACAGCCAGAGCCAGTACCCGCTCACCAGCAGCAGCGTGAGCAGGACGGCCACGGCGTCACTCACGAGCACGCCCCGGTCGCCCAGGATCTCGCCCGAGTGGAGCTTCTCCAGAAAGACGTCGTTGCGCTCCCCCACGTGCAGCACCGCCCCCGTGGCCAGATCGAGCGTGACCTCGGTGACCACCCGGTCGTCGAAGCGGACCTTCACCAGCCCGTCGTCGGGGCGCACGTCCATCCGGTCCACTTCCGGGACCGGGCCGGCCGGCGCGAGCGCCGCCCCGGCCGCCGCCACCAGCTCGTGCAGCGGCAGCGCGCGGACGGCAGGCTGCGCGGCCGGGTTCTCCACGTCGGGCATGAGGCCCAGCGCGCGCTTGTGGTTGAGCAGGATGCCGGTGACGCAGAGGACGACCAGCGCCAGCGACACCAGCACCCCCATCCAGAGGTGGGCGTGGAACATCCAGCGGGCCATCTCGCGTGTCCGCGAACCGGCCGCGGCCGGACGCGCACGGATGGGGTGGGCCCGGCGCGGCACCGATTCCGCGGGCGCCGACCGGGTCCCTGCCCGGGTCGCCGACCGGGCTCGTCTCATGATCGCATCATTGATGGCCGCCTCCTTTTCCTGGACCGCTCACGCCCGCGATTGAAGCGACATTCCCCACCCCCGAAGCGTTGAGACCTCCAACCTCCCTCCGGGTATGACCCGGCGTGAAGGGATGCCCATGGGGTCGGCGACGCGAACGGTGAGGAGCGGTTGCGCGCTTCGCCGCGGGTGGCCTACCCTTCACCTTCAGCCCTCCCGCAGAAAGGTCGGCATGGCCCACAGCCTCCGAATGCGCGCCCCTGCGCCCCGCCCGCTCGCCGCCCTGGCGATCACGGCGGCTCTCTCGATCGCCGCCCTCCCCACCCCCGCCGCCGCCCAGATCGCGGGGCGGGTTCTGGACGTGGAGTCGCGCGCGGGGATCCCCGAAGCCAGCATCGCGCTCATCGCGGCGGACGGCACCGTGTGGGGCAGACGCTGACGGAGGCCGATGGGTCCTTCATGTTCATCCCCCTCACCGACAGCACCGACTTCACCCTCCAGGTCGTGGCCATGGGCTTCGTCGGCCTGCCGGTCGACACCATCCGCTACCGCGGGACGCTGATCCGCCGGAACGTGGTCGTCCAGCCCGAGCCCCTGAGCCTCGAGGGGCTCGAGGTGAGCGTGGAGGCGCAGGACGTGCGGCTCCTCATCTACGGATTCTACGACCGGGCGGCGCGCGGCTTCGGCAAGTTCCTCGATCGGGACCGCATCCTGGCCGCCCCGACCCCGAACTTCACCGATGTGATCCGGGGCACGCCGGGCGTGATCGTGGACGGGACGCGGGAGGTCCTGATGCGGCGTACGGGGGCCGCGTTGCGCCGGGGGATCGTCGGCACCGCGCGGGGGTTCGACGCCCCCCCGACGCCCAACCAGCGCCGACGGCTCTGCAACCCCTCCATCCTGGTGAACGGAACGGTGTGGCGGAACCGGGACCACGTCGAGGGCGACGAACCCGCCGCCCCCGGCGACGCCAACGAGTTCCTCCCGCCCAGGGAGGACATCCTGGGGGTGGAGGTGTACAACTCCCACTTCTTCATCCCGCGCGAGCTGCAGCTCGAGATCGAGCGCTTCGGCGGCGGGGCCGCCGGATGCGGCGTGATCCTGATCTGGACGCGCTGAAGGGGGTGCGGGCCGGAAGCGGACCGACCGGGCCCGACCGACCCGACCGACCGGACCCGCGGAATCCGCGGGCGCCGTTGCGAAGGGCGGCGGAGGCCCCCCACGTTGGGCCCGCGGCCGCCGTGACCGGGGGGCGGCCGCCGGCCCGCATCGGGCCCGTCTTCCACCCCCGGAACACCCCTCCCGCCCCGGAGCGCCTCCGTGGACTCGCGCATCTCGGCCTGCGTGCCCTCGAAGCTCCAGGTCAGGTCGGGGTAGTCGGCGCGAAGCTGCGGCAGCTCCTCCAGGTGGAGCGCCTCGATCACGCGGTTCATGGCGCTCTTCGGCTCGAC
>JAVVFC010000292.1:0-2592 GCA_032250975.1 Longimicrobiales bacterium
CCGCCCGCCCCGCCGCGGTGACCGCCCCCGCCTTCACCGGCGGATCGTGTCGGCGCCCTCCGGGGCGTCCTGCTCGGGCTCGGTCACGCTGGGCGCGGAGGGCAGGTACCGCTCGAACCACGCCAGGATGCGGGGTGTGACCTCCATCAGCAGCTTGGGCTCGCGCGGCCCGTGTGGGGTGCGCGGCAGGATCAGCATCTCGGTGTCCACGCCCCGGCGCCGCAGCGCCCGGTAGAACTCCTGCCCCTGGGTGAAGGGCACGCGCAGGTCGTTCTGGCCGTGGATCACCTGGGTGGGGGTGGTGACGTTGGCGATGCGGTAGATGGCCGAATGCCGCTCGTAGACGTCGTAGTCCTCCCAGAACTCGGCGTCCATGTGCCCCACCAGGTAGTCCTGGATGTCGGTGGTGGTGGTCATGGAGACCAGGTTGGGGAGCCCGGCCCCCATGCTGGCCGCCTTGAAGCGGTCGGTGCGCGTCACCGCGAACGACGTCATGTAGCCGCCGTAGCTCCACCCCATGAGCAGCAGCCGGTCCGGGTCGCCCACCCCCATCCCGATCACGTGGTCCACGCCGGCCATCAGGTCGTCCATGTCGCCGAAGCCCCAGTCGCGCACGTTGGCGTACCGGAACTCCTTCCCGTAGCCGGTGCTGCCGCGCGGGTTGGGGCGCAGCACCGCGTACCCCTGCTCGGCGAAGGTCTGGATCATGTAGATCGAGGGCGAGCCCGTGAACGACTGGCTGAACACCCCGGCCGGGCCGCCGTGCACGTTCAGCACCAGCGGCACCCGCTCTCCGGGGCGGTAGCCGACCGGGTAGGTCAGCAGCCCCTCGATCTCGAAGCGCCCGTCCTGGGAGCGCCAGGTGAGCAGCTCGGTGCGCCCCATCTCGGGCAGCTCGATCCCCGCGTGCACCTCCGTGATGCGCGCGGGCGCCCACCGGTCCAGCGGGCTCACGTACACGTCGGCGGGCTGGTCCGGGGTCTGCCAGGTGAACGCCATGCGCCCCGCGTCGAAGGCGAAGTCGGGACCGCCCACCACCCCGGCGCCCGACGTGACCGGCACGGGCGGGCCGCCGTCCACCGGCAGGCGCTGCAGATGGCGGGTGGTCCCGATGCTCTCCAGCACCAGAACGGCCTCGCCGCCCGGGAGCCAGTCCAGCAGCCCGCCGCTGCGGTCGTGGGTGTCGTGCAGCCGGCGGGGCTCACCCCCGGCCAGCGCCACCACCCAGACGTCGCCCAGCCCCACCGGCTCGGGCTGCGCGCCCGTGGAGACGTACGCCACCCGGCGTCCGTCGGGCGAGACCCTCGGCGAACTCTCCACGCCGGCCCCCGCCACCAGCGTCCGCACCGGGAAGGTGTGTTCGCCTTCGTCGTCGTGCGCGCGCACGTCCACCACCATGAGGTCGCCGTCCAGGCGGCCGGTGTTGATGCGCGGGTCCGACTGGTGGGCGAAGACGATCGCGCTCCCGTCCGGCGTCCAGTCCCACCCCGTCACCGTGAAGTCGCCCTCCGTCACCCGGTGGGCGTGGGCCTGCAGCCCGTCCCCGAAGGGCCCCAGGTAGAGGTGGGCGTTGCGGAAGTCCGTGTCCGCGACGATCACGTCGCGCTTCTCCTTCTTCGCCTCCTTCCACGCCTCGCTCTCGGGGTCGGTCATGGTGTAGGCCAGGTGGCTTCCGTCGGGCGAGAGGGCGTACGACCCCACGCCCTCGGGCGCGTCCGTCACCCGGTACGCCTCCCCGCCGGCCAGCGGGAGCGCCCAGACCTGGTTCCGACCTTCGCGCGCGCTGGTGAAGAGCAGCCGGGTGCCGTCCGGCGAGAAGGAGGGGTTGGACGCCGATTCGTCGCCCCGCGTGAACTGCCGCGCGCCGCTGCCGTCGGCCGCCGCCACCCAGACGTGCGTCCGGTACTCCGACTGCTCCCCCTCCATGAGCGGGTCGGTGACCGTGAACGCGACCCACCGCCCGTCCGGCGAGATGGCGGTGCCACCCACGCCGCGGAACTGCATGGAGAAGGCCGGCGTCCAGGCCGGGGACGCTTCTTCCTGCGGCTGGGCGAAGACGGGGCCGGGGGCGGCGAGGCCCGCGCCCAGCAGCAGCAGGGCCAGGGCGCGGCGCAGGGGGCGTGCAGGGGCGGAACGCATGGCGGACTCCGGATGGGGCATCAGCGTGCAACGGACCTTCGGCGTCCGGCACAATGGCCCCCCGGACCGGCCCCGGTCAACGTCCGGGTCTGCACCCCGGCCGCCGTCCGGGTCAGTGCCCGGGCCGACGCCCGGGAGGGAACGCTTTCGACCCCGATCCACTATCATCCGGGCGTATGCGCACCCGAGACCTCCTCACCCGCGATCCCGCCAGCGGATCCGCCGCCACCGTGAGTCCCATGACCGACCCAGGCCGCACGCGTCCCACCGCCCTCTCCGTCCTCCTGCTCGCCGTGGCGCTGGCCGCGTGCGGCGGCGGCGCCTCCGCCGCGCCCGCCCCCGCGGCGCCCGCGCCGCCCCGGAGCGAGCCCGGACCGGTGGCGCCGCTGGACGCCGCCCGCCAGGTGCAGGTGCCGCCCCGCTCCGACGAGGAGCCCCAGGGGCCGCTGCCCG
>JAVVFC010000293.1:0-2585 GCA_032250975.1 Longimicrobiales bacterium
GACCGCGGCGGGGGCGGGCGGTGCCGGGGTCGGATCTTAAGGCCTCAACTCCCTCCCCGCAGGTCCGCACCCCGCAGGGAAACCAGGTTGGCGAAGAGACGGTGCGCCCCCGGGACCCCGGCGGGGAACTGGCGGAAGAAGGAGATGCCGGTATAGACGTAGGCGCCCGCGCCCACGGGGGCCACCACCAGGCTGCCCTCCGCGGGGAGCTCCCCCGGGTCGGTAAAGGCGAGCACGGGGCGGAAGGGGCGCTCCCACCCCGACAGGAAGTAGAGTCCCCGCTCCTGCACCCACCCCTCGAAATCCGCTTCGGTGATACGGTTGGGCCCGGTGATCACCGGGGATGCCGGATCGAGGATCGCCACCGGCGATCCCTCGTCCGTCACCCGGGGAGCGGAGCGGGTCATCTCCACCGGGTAGGGGGCGAACCCCCCGGCCGGGTATTCGTGCTTGTTGTACTGCACCACCACCGTCCCGCCGGCGCGCGCGAACTCCAGGATGCGGTCGTTCACGGCCGCCGCGCGCGCCTGCGTCTCGTACACCCGGATTCCCAGCACCAGCACGTCCACGTCCGGCGGCACGCTCGTCTCCAGGTCGTCCGGCGTGACCTCCCGCACGGTCACGCCCATCTGGCGCAGGGCGCGCAGGCCGTCGTCACCGGAGCCCATCAGATACCCCACCGTGACCGGCGCAACCGCCACCGGGAAGACCGACACGTCCAGCGTGGACGGGTCGAACATGGCGGTGCGCTCGATGTGTGGATAGTCGATCAGGGTGACCCCCTCCTCGAAGCGCCGCCCGTCGGCGGCCGTGGCCACCGCGCGGAAGGAGTGGCGTCCAGGGCCCGCGCCGTCGGGGCGCACCCGGAAGGTGGCGGAGAGCTGGGCGCCGGGGCCCGGCATGCGGAACGGCTGGGACGCCGGCTCCACCGCCCAGCCGGCCGGCGCCGAGAGCGCAACCCGGCCCTCCACGCCGGCGGCCGCGTACCCCTCAAGCACCACGCGTACCTCACGGGTCTCATCCAGCCCGGCGGGCCAGACCATGGAGGCGGTCTCGGTGGCCACGCTCACCGCGGGCACCACCAGCAGGGGCCGCTCGAACTCCCCCAGAGCCTTGTCCACGCCCACGTAGCGGGCCTCCCGCGCCGCGCGCACGCGCGCCGCCTCCCCGCCGGCCCGCAGCACCAGCTCCACCCGGCCGTGCACCGGGGGCGGGTCCTTGGGAAGAGCCCACGAACTGGCCTCCTCCGGCCAGCGGTACATCTCCCCTGCGCGCGGACGGGCGCGGAAGTACAGCCGCGAGGACCCCGCGTCCTCCGGGACCCGGACCCGGTAGCGCCAGCGGGCCAGCGCCCCCGGCGCCAGGGTGCCGTCCACGCCCAGTGCGGAGGGGGGAGCCCCGCGGCCGAAGAAGGGGGAGAAGTCCTCGCCGCCCTCCAGCGTCACCGGCTCCGACGACCACCCCTCCGGAAGCGCCAGGGCGGGACGCACCTCGCTCAGGGCCCAGGGCCCGCCGTTCCACAGCTCCAGCGTCACCTCGACCGTCTCGCCCGGAACCACCAGGTCGTCCTCGGCCCGCACACGCAGCGTCACTCCCGCCGCGGCCAGCAGCGCCGCCTCGGCGTCCACGACCCGGCGCTCCAGCGCCCGTGCCAGCTCGGTGCCCGGGGCCCCCTTCGCGGCGGCGGTGGCTCCGGCGCGCAGCCGTCGCAGTCCCTCCGCCAGGGGCTCGGCCGCCCCCCAGGGATCGCGGGCGTTGAGCGCCGTACCGGCCTGGGCAAGCGCCCCCCGCCAGCGGGCCACCCCGTCCCGCACCGCCGCCGCCACCGGCCCGTCCAGCGCCTCGGCGCCCGCCGCCAGCGTGGTGTCCACGCCGGCGAAGAACCCCGCACCGTCATCCTCGACCCCCGGGGCCGTGGCCACCAGCACCAGACCCGTGGTGCGCCCCCCCGGCGTCTGCGCCACGCCCATGTCCTGGGAGCGGTGCTGCGAGCGGCTTTCCATGGCCAGCTGGAAGTGCGAGCGCCCCAGCAGAGGATCGAAATCCCCGGTCGCCAACGTGTGGGTCGGCTCCCCACCCCGGGGCCGCCGGAAGAGCTTGGCCGCCTGCCAGGGCCGTACCCCGTGATCGGCGAGTTCCGGGAAGCGCTCCGGATCGGCCGCGGCATGGAAGCCCTCGACCGCCATGAGGCCGGCCGCCTGGTGCTGTCCGTGGCCGTCCGCAGGGGTGCCCGAGAAGACCGAGACGATCACCTGCGGGCGGAAGGAGCGGATCACCCACACAACGTCCCGCAGCAGCGCCTCGCGCGGCCACATCGCCAGCGCCTCCTCGGCACTCTTGGAGAAGCCGTAGTCGTAGGCCCGCGTGAAGTACTGCCGCCCGCCGTCCAGCGCGCGCGCCGCCAGCAGCTGAAGTCAGACTTCGAGGCCTACCTCGACGGGTTCTCCCCGAACGTTCAGGAGGTGCTCGACAAGTTCAAGTTCCGGAATCAGATCCCGACGCTCGTCGAAGCGGACGCGCTCGGTTTCCTGATCGAGAAGTTCCTCGACCCGTCGGTCAATCTCAGCCCCAAGCCTGTGCTGCAC
>JAVVFC010000294.1:0-2547 GCA_032250975.1 Longimicrobiales bacterium
AGAGTTCAAACTGCGGCACGACTACACCGATATTCGCCGCAGGGTGACCGGAGAGGAGCCCTCTGATCCAGCGTGCACAAAGACCGACTTCCTCGTAAGAATCGTTGGCAATCACCTGTCGTGCTGTTGCGGCGCGTGGCGCCGGAGAGCAGCGGACCGCCCTCGCTCACCGACCCGGTGGCGTCCAGGAAGTAGTTCCGCTGCGAGAGCTTGACCACGTTCACACGCCAGTTCCCGTCGGACGTCGTGCCGGTGAGAAGCGTGTCCCCGAAGACCGGCAGCGTGCCCATGACCGACGCGTCCCACCGTTCCAGCACCTCGGCGATCCCGCGCTCGGCCAGGTAGAACGCCTCCGTCCCCTTCTTGCTCGCCACCCCGATCCGGGTCTCCTGGCGGGCCATGTACACGCCCCCGGTGACGAGGACGCCCACGATGACGAGGGCGAAGACCGCCACCGGGAGGGCGAAGCCCCCCCGGCGCGGTCCCGGCCGCTCGAGTGTGCTCTGTGCCTGGTTCATGGTCGGACTCCTCGCGGCGGCGCGTCGCGCCGCCGTCAGTTCCTGGTGTATATGCTCGCGGAGAGCGTGTCCAGCACCCGCTGGCCTTGATCATCCACGAAGGCGGACCAGGTGCGGACGGTCACCTGAATGCGGCGAACCTCGGACACGTTGCTGGTGGTATTCCCATCCCGGTCGTAGTACTCGAAGCTCACGCCCGCGGCGCCCGTGTCCGCATCCCGCAGCGGACCCACCAGGGGGACCCAGTCCCCGTTCCCCTCTCGACGGCCCAGGAAGGTCTGGCCGTTGTAGGTCGTGAGCCCGTAGGTGAAGCGGGTGAAGGCACGCACCGGAGCTCCGCTCCGGACCGAGTCCGCCACGAAGGGAGCCATCTGCCCCCCGAAGTCCAGGGTGTGTGCCGGCTCGGTGCCGCACGTTGCCGTGGAGTCGGACGCCGTGACGCGCACGCGCAGCCAGGTATCGTCGGCGGAGCGGTTGTCGTCGTTGTCGGCGAAGACGAACACCGAGTCCCCGGCCTGGAAGGCCTGCGCCACCATGAGCACGGTGAGGCGAGGGGCGGTGCCGCCCAGATCGACGTTGCACGCCACCCCCAGCCCGCGCATGACCCGGACCCGAAGCTCGGAATCGTCGATCTCCAGCACGTCCCCGCCGGCCGCGCTCACCTCGCGCAGTTCCCCGAAGAGCACATCCATGGCACCCCGGGAGGACTGCTGCGAGAGCACCTTGATGTTCTGGATGGCGTAGGCCCGCTGGTTGGTGATGAGCACCTGGTAGGCGGCCAGCACCACCAGGCTTCCCAGCACCGCCACCACCAGGAGTTCGATCAGGGTGAAGCCGCGACGGTCATTCATGGCCGGTGGATCCTGTATACGAAGGTGTCGGCCACCGAGGGCGCGAGCGAGGGCGGCGCGCCGGGCGCCGAGGCGAGGCCCGGACCGAGCGTCACCACCTCGACGATCTTGGTGCGGGACGCCTCCACCACACGCCAGTTGACCTGGAAGGTGCCGACGGAGTCGGTGCCGGAGCGGACCGAGTCGAACTCCATCGCCCGGAGCCGCTCGAGCACCGACTGCAGGGCTGCCGAGCGCTCGGTGGTGATCTCGCCGAAGGTGGTCTGGCGCACCGCGTACATGGTGGTGGCGGCGAGCCCCAGGATGCCGACGGCGAGGATGACGAGCGCCACCATCACCTCGACCAGCGTGAAGCCGGCCCGGGGACCGGACGGGGCAGGGGCCGGAGTGCTCATTGGATCAACTGTCCCATGGGGAGGAGCTCGAGCGTGCGCGTGTTGGTCCCCTGCGCGAAGGAGAGGACGGTGCCGGCGCCGTAACTGTTGCAGTCCGGGTCGGCATATCCGCGCGGGGTGAAGCAGACCCGCACCACCGCGGGGTTGGCGCTCACGTCCACGCCGAACTCCTGGAAGCGCAGCGTCTCGAACGCCCCGCCCGCATCCCAGATGAAGGCGCTGTCGCCGGCCGTGTCCAGGAAGAGCGCCACCAGGGTGCCGCGCTCGATGGCATGCGCCCGGGCGCGGGCGTGCAGCGACTGGAAGGCGCGCATCCCCTGGGTGACCGACATGCGGCGCTGCACCTGACCGACCTCCCGGATGGAGATCCCGATCAGTATGCCGCCCACGACCAGGGCGATCACGAGTTCGATGAAGGTGAAGCCGCGGCAGCGTCGCATGGGGTTGGCCGGGGTTGGAGCACGCAGGGACCGACGCCGGAATCATGGAAGCCAGATGCGTGCCAGGTACGATCCCCAAGTATTGTGCGGTGCGGGCACCGGGGAAAGCGCGCGCCGTGCCAGATGTTACCCGTCCACGGCAACCTTTGCCGAGGCCCTTCGGCCTCACGGCGCCCACCACCCCCCCGCCCCGATCCGCCACGGGGCGCGCAGCGGCGCGGCGCCGGCGAGGGCGCCCGCGGCCACGCACGCCTCCACCGTCCAGGCCGCGCCGTCGGAGATCTCCAGGTCCCCGGCGACGTCGCCGATCCCCCGGACCCGGGCCCCGTCCGCCACCACGACG
>JAVVFC010000295.1:0-2539 GCA_032250975.1 Longimicrobiales bacterium
CGCTCGGCCAGCCAGGCTTCCACCCTTCGGAATACCCGCATGGGGCTGCGCCGGGCGACACCCTCCAGATTCATGGAGAGCTGCAACCCACCCTGCCGGGGCAACTCCACCGCCAGCGCCCGCACCCCCTCGATGCCCCCGTTCCGCTCGCGCAGCTCGCAGGCCAGGGCCCGCAGCGCCGCCGGCTCGACATCCTCCACCCAGACGTTCCACGCCAGCAGCACGTCGCGGGCGCCGACGCAGACCGCGCCCGCCGTGGGGTGGGCGCCGGACCGGCCCGCCGTGAGGTCCGGTTCACGCCCAACCGGAAAGTGCGGCCAGAGCGCCTCCACACCCCCGCGGCGAAGGTCGGCCAGGGTCCGACCGGGCGGGGAGGACGCCTCCCCGTAGAAGTAGACGGGCAGGCCCAGGCCGGCCAGGCGCCGCGCCGCGCCGCGGGCCGCATCCAGGGCGTCCGCCATGGTGCACCCGACCAGCGGGACGAAGGGGAGCACGTCCAGCGCCCCAACCCGCGGATGGGCACCCCGGTGGCCGCGCAGGTCGATCCGCCGCACCGCCACCTCCGCCACCGCCACCGCAGCGTCCTCCACCGCCGAGGGCGAGCCGACGAAGGTCACCACGGAGCGGTGATGGTCGGGATCCTGCGAGGCGTCCAGAACCTCCGCACCGGCTCGCGCCGCGACCCGCACCACCTCGGAGAGGAAGTCCGGGTCGCGGCCTTCGCTGAAGTTAGGGACCGCCTCGAGCACCGGGAGCATGGCTCAAGTTACGGGCGCGCGACCGACCGGAACAGATGTTTAGTCTTCGGGCGCCGACACGCCCGGCCTACCCTCCCATGCCTCCCATGCGCGTGCGCAGCGGCGCGGCCGGGGCGAGTGCGGGGTTCCCCGGCTGGAGTTGGAAGGCCCAGTCGAAGATCATGAGCGGATCCCCCTCCTGGTCGAAGCCCAGCATCTCCACCCGGATCGCTCCGAAGCGGAGCAGGCCGTCGTCACCCGGCACCTGCAGCACGTAGGTGCTCCCGGGCTGCAGCCAGAGGTCCACGGCCACGTACCCCGACGTCGGCGCCAGGTCGAGGGCGACGCACTCGGCATCCGCGCCGGGACCGCAGCGCAGCGCGGTGGTCTCCCAACCCTGGGGCTGAACCGTGACCCCGGGTCCCGGCACCAGCCACCACCCGTCCGCATCGGTCTCCAGCCGCAGGTGACGGAACGGGTCGTCACCGGACACCAGCGGATCCAGGGACTCGTCCTCGCGGAAGACGAAGCCGGAGGCGCCCGGCACCGCGAAGTAGTCCCAGAGGACCTCGCCGTGGTAGTCCGGGCGCGGCGTACCCTCGCCCAGGGCGCTCCCCTCGCTCTCGTGCCCGTACTCGTCGACCGCAGCGATGAAGTAGCGATACGTGAGCCCGTTCTCTGCCAACTCGTCCAGGAACCCCTGCGAGTCGGTCTCCCCCAGCAGGAAAGGGGCGTCGTCGAACCAGAGGTAGACGCGGTAGAACGAGAAGTCCGAAGCATCCCGCGCCCGGTCGTCCCAGCGCAGGTAGGCCGCGCCGTCCAGCGCCACCACCTCGAGCCCGCCGGGGATCGGAGGGGCGGTGAAGGAGGGAACCGTGATGCGCAGCGTCTCGGCCGACGCCGCCTCCTGCCCGTCGAACCCCACCGCGGCCACGAAGTAGTCGTAGGTGGCCCCCTCCTCGATGTTCACGTCGGTGTAGCGGCAGGCGCCCCCGCTGCAGCTGGTCACCTCGCCCACCAGCAGGAAGTCCCCCGCACCGGCCCGGCGGGCATAGACCCGGAACGCCTCGCCGTCCCATGCGGGTCCCAGCTCCCAGGTCACGGTTACGGCACGGTTGTGATAGGACACGGCCAGCGCGCGCGGGGCATCGGGCGCCCCCGCCGGGACCACGATGGTCTCGCGTTCGGTGCATGCCGCGGACACGACCGCCACCAGGGTGACGCCCCAGAATCCCCAACGCATGGTGCCCTCCGATCGTCATGAGTGCGGGCCGGACTCCACCCGTGTCGGAGAACCGTTGCAGGGGCCGTGCCAACGCGCAAAATTTTGTCCCCCATTGCCTTGCGGGCCCACCCCCTGCGCGTAAATGTCCTCGTCGGAGGACACCGGGACCGGGAGGGAGGGGACGCCGGCTCAGCGATCCACATCACCGGGCCAGGTGCGCGCGGCCCGGTGAACGGAGTGACGGCTCAGCGGACGATGTCCTGATTCCGCTGCCGGTAGTCGAACTTCAGGTCGCTGTTGTCGATCAGGGAGACCTCGAAGCGGAAGCTCCAGTTGCCGGTGGCCGTCTGCAGGAAATCGAAGTTGGCCCGCCAGCGATGAAGGTCCCGTGAGAGGCGGATGGAGTGGTCGTTGAAGCTTCCCGCCTCGAGGTCGTAGGAGGTGCGCCAGCTCATCTCCCAGAGCGCGGTGGGCTGCAGGCGGAGGGCCGCCTGGATCATCTGGCTCTGGACGGCCGTCTCGCTGCGCGGCTTGCTGAGCGCGTAGGAGAGCTGCGCCGTCCACTCCCCCACCCGCC
>JAVVFC010000296.1:0-2484 GCA_032250975.1 Longimicrobiales bacterium
GCGTACGTCGTGAGTCCAGAGCCTGCGCATGAACTGGCACATGGAGCCTTGATGCGTGGAATTTGTCCGCATATCGGGGTTGGGGCCTACGGACGTTTTGCATGAGAGGCGCAGCCGGCCCGAGGGCGCAGGTCGCGAACGCGCGAATCCGGGCGTATCTCGATCGGGCTTGACTCCGGGAGCGCCCTCGTGGGGCCCAGATTTGCAATTGAACTAAACCGCTCCGCGGTAGAGGGTTACGTCCATCGACTTTGCGGGCGCCCCATGCTGTGTTCGCACGGTGTTGCGCTGAAGTGAGGATCCATCCCGGGGGCCGCCGTGGGGGCGGTCTCCCCCGGGAGGATCCCCATGGGCAAGTTCCATGATCGCATGGATCGCGAGCTCCGCATTCGGGGCTGCGCCGATGGCACGCGCCTGCTCTACCTAAGTCGTGTCCGCAGGCTCGTCCGGCACTTCATGCGCCCACCTGACCAACTCACGCTCGAGGACATCAACGAGTTCCAGCTTCACTTGACGCGCACGGGCGAGCTGGCCTGGAGCACGTTCAACGGCTACGTCTGCGCGATCCGCTTCTTCTACAAGGAGGTCCTCCACCTGGACTGGGACATCCGCCACATCCCGTACCAGAAGACCGCCACCCAGCTCCCGGTGGTCCTCAGCGGAGGGGAGATCTGCGCCCTCCTCGCCGCCACCTCCAACTTGAAGCACCGCGCGATCTTCATGACCCTCTACGGCGCCGGCCTGCGCTCCGCCGAGGCCCGTAGCCTGCGCGTCGCCGACATCGACAGCCAGCGCATGGTCGTACGGGTCGTGCAGGGCAAGCGCCGCAAGGATCGCTACGTGATGCTCTCCAAGCAGCTCTTGGCGTCCCTGCGCGAGTACTGGCGGGAGACACGCCCCGGCTCCACCTTGCTCTTCCCGGGCGCCAGCCCCGGGTGCCCCCTCGCGCCCAAGTCCGTCGCCCGTCCGCTCCTGCGAGCTTCTCGCCGCGCGGGGATCACCAAGGAGGTGCACCCGCACACGCTGCGCCACACCTTCGCCACGCATCTCTTGGAACGCGGCGTGAACATCCGTGTGATCCAGAGGCTGCTCGGCCACAAGAGCCTGCGCTCGACCGAGATCTACACGCACGTCGCCGGGTCCTACCTGCAGGACACCCAGAGCCCGCTGGACGATCTTCTGCCCGTCTCCGCCTGCCGCCAGTCCGAGCGCGACTGAAGGCCGGTCACCGTGGCGGCCCGCCCTGGCCGCCCGGAGCTGGCCGACATCGTCCGGGCGCATGGCCTCGACCTCGGGCACCTTCCGCCGCATCACCGGCGCGTCCTGGACGCGATCGGGGACTGCAGGACGGCCGCCCTGGGAGGCCATGTGTTGGCGTGCGACCGCTGCGGGCACCGAGAGATCTCCTACAACTCCTGCCGCGACCGACACTGCCCCAAGTGCCAGGCGCTGGACCGCGTGCGCTGGCAGGAGGCCCGGGCCGAGGATCTTCTCCCCGTCCCCTACTTCCACCTCGTCTTCACCATTCCCGCCGCCCTTCACCCACTGTTCCGTCAGGACCTCCGCCTGACCTACGACCTGCTCTTCCGCGCCGTTGCCGAGACCCTCGCCACCGTGGCCGCAGACCCCGCCCATCTCGGCGCCCGCCTCGGCTTCACGACCATCCTTCACACCTGGACCCAGACGCTTCTCTACCACCCGCACCTACACGTGATCGTGCCAGGCGGTGGGCTCGACCCCCGCATGACCCGCTGGATCCCCGCCCGGCGGGGATTCTTCCTCCCCGTGCGGGTCCTTTCGGCGGTCTTCCGCGGCAAGCTCCTCGCCTTCCTGGAGGCGGCCTGTGCTCAGGGGCGGCTTCCCGCACCTTCGGGAACCTCGGTCGCGCGACTCCTTCGGCGGGCTGCGCGTAAGAAGTGGGTCGTCTACAGCAAGCCCCCGTTCGCAGGCCCCGAAGGGGCGCTGACCTACCTCGGGCGCTACACCCACCGCATCGCGTTCTCCAACGAGCGCCTGCTCGCACTCGAGGACGGCCAAGTCCGATTCCGCTTCCGCGACCGCGCCCACGGCAACGTCGGCCGCACCATGACGCTCCCTGCGCTCGACTTCCTGCGACGCTTCCTGCTCCACGTCCTGCCTCCCGGCTTCGTTCGCATCCGCCACTATGGCCTCTTCGCCAACAGCGTGCGCCGAGAGCGATTGGACCTCTGCCGCACTCTCCTGGGTGTCCGGCCCGGGACGGCCGATCCGACGCCGACGGAGTCCTGGGACGAACTGCTCCTGCGACTCACCGGACGAGACGTGACCCGCTGCCCCCAGTGCCGCAAAGGGCGCCTGTGCGTCGTCGAGGACTTCCCCCCCGGCGTCGTCATGCATCTCCCCGAGCCCTGCGCCGCCTCCCCATGAACCCCGCCGACGCTCCCCCTCCTGCACCCCTCCCGCCCGAGGCTCGCCCCTGGCTCATAGGGCGCTACGTCCACGACG
>JAVVFC010000297.1:0-2470 GCA_032250975.1 Longimicrobiales bacterium
AGCGAACTGGTCTCGCTGCCGGTGGCCGCCGTGCGCGGCAACCCGCGCATGCTGCTGATCAGGGGCAAGGGCGGGCGCGAGCGCATGGTCCCCGTCGGCCGGAAAGCCGCCGAAGCGCTGGCCGCATACATGGCCGTGCGCGGCGTCTTCATCACCGAACCGGGCCTGGCGCGCTGGCTGTTCCCGTCCCGCAGCGCCGCCGGGCACCTGACCCGCCGCCGGGTCGGGCAGTTGCTGAAGGAACTAGCCCTGGAAGCGGGACTCGACCCGGCCAAGGTTTCGCCGCACGTTCTGCGCCATGCCTTCGCCACGCACCTGCTGGCGCGCGGCGCCGACCTGCGGGCGCTGCAAACGCTGCTCGGCCATGCAGACATCGGCACGACCCAGATCTACACGCACGTGGACCGGGAGTACCTGCGCGAGGTGCACCGCACGTTTCACCCCCGCGGCTGATGCCCGCGGCTCAGCCCCCCCCGCCGGCCTGGCCGACCGGTCCTCGGGGCGCCACCGGCCCGTCCGGCACCGCCAGCTGGGCCGCGGCCGTGAAGAGGTCGGTCTGCGTTGGGTGGCTCCGGAGCAGGTCTACCGCCTGTCCCAGCACCGCGTCCCGCTCCATGCGGAAGCGCGCGGAATCTCCGAGCCGGTCCATCCGGTCGGCCACCGCGATGCGGACCCGCCAGCGCAGGTAGCGCTGCACCTCGGGATCGTCCAGCAGGTCGGCGCGGACGCCCTCTTCGGCGAGCGATCCCAGGAAGCCCTGAAAGGCCGCCTCCCGCAGGCGGGGATCCTCCCCGGCGGAATCGAGCGCCTGAGCCTCGCTGAAGCCGAACTCCGCGATGCGCAGGGGGAGCGGAATCTGGTCCTCGGCTGCCGACTGGAGCAGCTCCCGCTCCCTGAGGGTGAGGGTGTCGTAGGGGACGGTTACGTCCGGGAAGATGCCCCCGGCCGCGATCAGCTCGCGCCCGGCCGCGGAGTTCACGGTGGGCAGAGAGTCGACCGGGATCTCCTCCTCCGGCCGGCCGGTCTCGTCGCGCGTGCGGTGCAGGGAGCGACCGAGCGGGGTGTACCACGCGCCCGTCGTCAGGCGCAGGCGGCGGCCGTGGGGGAGTTCCAGCACGGTCTGCACCACCCCCTTGCCGAAGGTGCGCTGGCCCAGGATGAGCGCCCGGTCGTAGTCCTGCAGCGCCCCGGCCAGGATCTCGGCGGCGGAGGCGGTGAACTCGTCCACCAGGATCACGATGGGGGTCCCGGGCACGCGGGGCCGCATGCGCGCATTCCAGGACTCCTCCTGATAGGACGGCGATCCCCCCGGGTCGCGGCTGCGGGTGCTGGCCAGGCGGCGCCCCGGCTCCAGGAAGAGGTCGGCCAGCATGAGGGACTCGTCCAGGTACCCGCCCGGGTTGCGGCGCAGGTCCACCACGATGCCCGAGGCGCCGCGGTACTGGCGCAGCACCGAGTCCATCTCCTGCGCGACACCGCGCGCCACCCGGTCCATGGCCACGTAGAGGATGCCGTCCGAGAGGTAGTCCGCGGTGACCGCGGGGCGGTGCACCTCGGCGCGCACGATGGGGAAGGTGATGGGCGTGTCGTATCCGGCGCGCCGGACGCGCACCTCCACCGGCGTGCCGACCGGGCCCCGTACCGAGTCCGCCACCATGTCGGAGTTCCACTCGGAGGCGTCGTGGGCGTTCACCCCCACGATCACGTCGCCCACCTGCACGCCCGCCTGGTCGGCCGGTGTGCTGCGAAAGACGGCCGTGATGGTGACCACGTCGTTCAGTTCGGTGATCTGAACCCCGATTCCGGCGTAGTTGCCGGTGTTCTCCTCCTCGAAGGCCTCCACCTCGTCGGGGGTGAACACCGAGGCGTAGGGGTCGTCGAGCGAGGCGATGAGCCCGTCGAGCGCCTCTGCCCAGAGGGTCGAGTCCGAGAAGGGGGTCTGGTGCATCCGCGCGATGGCCTGGAGCGCGCTCAGAAAGACCTGCGCTTCCACGTCCCCCGGGTTTGTGGCCCGAACGGGCATGCGCGCGGGCGCCGTGAGGGTGGAGTCGCGGACTCCGGAGGACGTCTGGGCGGCGAGCTCGCCGGCGCCCGGAGTGGAGCCCGCCAGGGGGCCCAGAACGGGGCCCAGGGCCATGGCCAGGGCCAGGCAGATGGCCGGGAGGATGGGGAGGGTCGGGGTCGGGCGCATGCACAGGCTCCATCAGGCGAAAGCGTCTCCACGTGGAACACCCGGGCCGGGGAGGGCGTTCCCCGCCCTGACGGGGAATGGGGCCCGCTGTATTCCTCGGACGGGCTCCTGTAGCTTGTCGCAGGGGGCCGTCCGCGTGGACAACCTCACCCGGCGGGACCCCTCGCGAAACCCCGTCCTCATTCACTCCGGCCCTCCTCCACTCCGGTCCTCCTCCACCCCAGCGCCCTTCCGCCATGTCCGACACCGCGTCCCCGCTCCGCGTGGGGCTGGTGCAGT
>JAVVFC010000298.1:0-2440 GCA_032250975.1 Longimicrobiales bacterium
CCGTGCGCAACAACGGGGGCGGCTACGTGAACCACGCCCTCTTCTGGGACGTCCTCACGCCCGGCGGCGCGGAGGCGCCCACGGGGGCGCTGGCGGAGGCGGTCGCTGGCGCCTTCGGCTCGGTGGACGAGCTGGGCACCCGGCTCTCCGCCGCCGCGGCCGGCCAGTTCGGCTCCGGGTGGGGCTGGCTGGTGGTGAACCCGTCGGGGACGCTCGAGGTCACGGCCACCCCCAATCAGGACTCGCCCCTCACGGCCGGCGCCACCCCCATCCTGGGCATCGACGTCTGGGAGCACGCCTACTACCTCAAGTACCAGAACCGGCGCCCGGACTACATCGCCGCTGTCTGGAAGGCGGTGAACTGGGACCGGGTGGCGGCGCGATTCCAGGCCGCGCGCGGCTGATCACGGAACAGGGGGCGGGGCGGCGGGATTCGGTGAGGAGAGCAGGAACCTTGTGCGGCCGGCGTCATATGTTTACCTAAGAGTCGTCGTCGCCAACGAACCCGAGCACCGTCCCGCATGACGCCCACGCGAACGACCCGCAGGGCTGGCGTCGTTGCCCTGTCTCTCGTATTCACCCTTCCCCTGACGGTGGAAGGGCAGAGTCTGCGCGGGTCCCAGGCCTCGCTCGCCATCCAGAACCGGATCGCGCGCGAGCACGACTACTCCTATCTCCGCGACGGCGCCCAGGTGCGCCGCTTCGTCGGGGCCGGCTACCTGGTGCCGGTGCGGGCGAGCCGGGACCTGGATCTGCACGCCGTCTCCTACCCCTACGCCCGCCCCGAGGTGGAGCTCTTCCTGCGCCGGCTTTCGGCCCAGTACCGGAGCGCGTGCGGCGAGAAGCTGGTGGTGACCTCGCTCACCCGCCCCCTCAGCGCCCAGCCCCGCAATGCGTCCGAGGAGTCGGTGCACCCCACCGGGATGGCCATCGACCTGCGGCGGAGCGGGAGCGCGGCCTGTCGGCGATGGCTGGAGGGCGTGCTGGTGGACCTGGAGCGGGCGGGGCTCCTCGAGGCGACGCGCGAACGCTATCCACCCCACTACCACGTGGCTCTCTTCCCCCGCCCGTACGTGGCCTACGTGGAGCGCGTCACCGAGCGTCCCCCGCGGCTGATCACCCGCATGGCCAGCGGGGATGCGCCCGAGTCGGTCCTCGAGTACCGGGTGCGCCGGGGGGATTCGCTCTGGACCATCGCCCGCAGCCACGGTACCACGGTGGAGCGGATCCGCGCCGAGAACCGCCTCCGCGGGGACCGCATCCTGCCCGGGCAGACGCTCAAGGTTCCGGCGCGCCGCTGACGGCCGACGCGCGCCGGCCGTGCCGCTGACGCCCCGCGGGCCCGGGGCGCTGGCATTTCGCAACTCCCCGGGCATTGCACGCTGCAACACGGGGCGCTAGCCTCTCGCCATGCCCGAACCCGTTCCCGGATCCGGTCCCGCCCCCGTCCCCGATGCCCAGCGCTCCCTGCTGGAGCCGGCGTCCTTCCTGCGCTGGGTCTATCTCGGGCGTGCGCTGCTGGCGGGGGCCCTCCTCCCGGCCGGCCTCTGGGTCTGGCGGCTGCCGCCGGACGGCCTGGCACTGGTGTTCCTGCTCTTTGCCGCCGGTGTCGGGAGTGCGGCCGCCTCCTACTGGTGGACCCACCTGGCCGGGAACCCCCCCGGAGCCCGCTTCCGGTACCTGCAGGTGGGGCTCGATGTCGTGCTGGTCACCGGTACGGTGCACCTCACCGGTGGGGCGCTGAGCCAGTTCTCGCCGCTCTACATCCTGGTCATCTCCGAGGGTGCGCTCCTGCTCCCGCTGGCGGGCGGCGTCCTCATGGGCATCCTGGCCTCGGTCCTCTTCCTGGCGGAGAGCATCTGGTTCCAGGAGGGGAGGGTGGACCTCTCACTGGCGCTGCAGCTCACCCTCTTCACCGCCGTGGCGCTGGCCACCGGGCTGTTGGGGGACCGGCTGCGCCGGGCGGGGACGCGGCTGGGTGCGGTCGAGTCGGAGCTGCGTCAGCTCCGCCTGGACACCTCCGAGATCCTGGACTCCCTCACCACGGGCGTCCTCACCGTGGATGGTGACGGACGCCTGGCCTACCTGAATCACAGCGGGGGACGGCTGCTGGGTCTCGATCCCGTCGCGCACCTGGGGCGCCCGGTGGAGGAGGCGCTGGCCGAGGTGGCTCCGCGCGTGGCGAAGCTGCTGCTGCGCTGTCTGCACGACCGCCGGCCGGTGCCGCGTTCCAAGACGAGAGTCGTGCGCGAGGGGGGGGAGCGCGTGCTCGGCGTCAGCACCACGATCATGGAGCGGGACGACGGCGCCGCGGCCTCCGCCACCGCCATGTTCCAGGACATCACCAATCAGGAAAGGGCCGACCTGCTGGACCGCCGCAACCAGCGCCTGGAGGCGGTGGCCGAACTGAGCGCCTCGCTGGCGCACGAGATCAAGAACC
>JAVVFC010000299.1:0-2362 GCA_032250975.1 Longimicrobiales bacterium
GTTACGGTTCCGTTACCTTGTGCCCGGCGCCCTTCCCCGAACCCGCGTCCCGAACCCCGCCCGACCCCTTGTCCGACCCCGTCCCGGAGCCGAAGCCGCGACCCGGCGGGGGGGGCCCGCCGGCCGCCCCCGCCGACCCACGCCGCGCTTTGCTGCGGGCGCTGGCCCTCGTCGCGCTCCTCTACGTCTTCCTGGTCGCCGTCAACGGACTCGGCTCCGGGTTCAAGGCGCTCGGGCAGGAGCTGCTCGACACCTTCTTCGCGGCCACCGAGAACCCCTTCGTGGGTCTGATGGTAGGGATCCTGGCCACCACCCTGGTGCAGAGCTCCTCGGTGACCACCGCCTCCATCGTCGGGCTGGTGGCGGCCCCCCTGAATCCGCTCCCGGTGGCCAACGCCATCCCCATGATCATGGGCGCCAACATCGGCACCACGGTCACCAACACGGTGGCCTCGCTGGCGCACATGGGTCGGCGGGAGGAGTTCCGGCGGGCCTTCGCGGTGGCCACCTGCCACGACTTCTTCAACTACCTGGCCGTGCTCGTCCTGCTCCCGCTCGAGCTGGCCACCGGCTTCCTGCGCAGCGCCGCGGTCGCGCTCGCCGACCTGCTGGGCGGCCTGGGGGGCGCCGACTTCGACTCGCCGCTCAAGGCCGCCATCAAGGCCGGGGGCGTGCCGCTGGAGGCGGTGGCCGGGTGGGCGGGACCCACCGAGCGCTGGGCGGCGGCGCTCCACATCGCGCTGGCGGGCGTGCTCATCTTCGCCTCGCTCATGGCGATCGTCCGCCTGATGCGCACCGCCATGCGCAGCCGGGTGGAGGCGCTCGTATCCCGGGCGCTGGGCCGGAACGCGGTGGTGGCGATGGCCGTGGGGATGGTCGCCACCGTGATGGTGCAGTCCTCCTCCATCACCACCTCGCTGCTGGTGCCGCTGGCGGGCGCCGGCGTGCTGACCCTCAACCAGGCCTTCCCGGTGACGCTGGGCGCGAACGTGGGCACCACGGTCACGGCGCTGCTGGCCGCGCTGGCCGCCACCGGCGAGCACGCCGCCGCCGGCCTCACGATCGCGCTCGTCCACCTGCTCTTCAACGTCACGGGTACACTGCTGGTCTACCCGGTGCCGGCCATCCGGCGCATCCCGCTGCGCCTGGCCCAGGGGCTGGCGGACCTCGCGGTGCGCTCTCGCGTCCTCGCCGTCTCGTACGTAGTCTTCCTCTTCTACCTCGTCCCGGCCCTCTTCGCCCTGCTGAACCGGGTGCTGGGATGAGGAGGGTATGCCCATGCTGCGCGAACTCCTGAGCCTGTTCAAGTCCGACGACGCCGTGGCGCGCATGAGCGCCGGCTTCTCGGACATGCTCGAGCTGGCCCGCGAACTGATCCTGGTCGCCGGCCGGCACTTCTTCGAGGAGCGCCCCACCGCCGACGAGCGCACCGCGCTGCTGCGGCGCGACGTGAAGGTCAACAAGCTCGAGCGCCGCATCCGCAAACAGGTCATCGCGCATCTCACGCTCTCCTCCGCGGGCCGGCAGGCCCCCTACGGCCTGCTGCTCATGAGCCTGGTCAAGGACGTGGAGCGGATCGGCGACTACGCCAAGAATATCTCCGAGATCTACGACGAGGGGGGCGGGGGCCTCCCGCCCGCGGGCGAGGACCCCAACGCCGACGAGCTGCGCGAGCTGCGCCGCATCGTCGAGACGATCTTCGCCGAAACGGGCGGGGTCTTCGCAGCCTCCGACTCCGAGAAGGCCACCGAACTGATCCGGGTGGGCAAGGAGGTCGGCCAGCGCGCCGACCGGCTGGTCTCCCGCATCGCCGCCGGCCCCTACGACGCCGCCACCACCGTCACCCTGGTGCTGGGTACGCGCTACTACAAGCGCGTCTGCGCCCACCTCATGAACATCCTCTCGGGCGTGGTGATGCCGCTCCACAAGCTCGACTACTTCGACGAGGACGACCTGCCGCTGCGCGAGGCGCTGGAGGCCCGGGAGGGGCACGGGGAGGACGAGGAAGGATCCGCTACGCCACCCTCGTGAGCGCCACCGCGTTGATGCAGTAGCGGAGCCCCCCGGGCGGCGGGCCGTCCGGGAAGACGTGCCCCAGGTGGGCGTCGCAGACGGCGCAGGTGACCTCCACCCGGCGCATCCCGTGGGCGTTGTCGGCGCGGTGCCCCACCACTGCCGGATCCAGCGGCTGGGTGAACGACGGCCAGCCGGTGCCCGACTCGAACTTGCCCGCCGCGTCGAAGAGGAGCGTGCCGCAGCACACGCAGGCGTAGCGCCCCGGCTCGAAGCGCGAGCACAGCAGGGAGCTGAAGGGGCGCTCGGTGCCGCGGGCGCGCGTGACCCGGAAGACCTCGGCCGGAAG
>JAVVFC010000029.1:0-22746 GCA_032250975.1 Longimicrobiales bacterium
CCCGCAGCACGTCCACCCCCCGGGCACCCCCGTCCGGCCCCACCGCACCGGCCCCACCCGGGCTCGCCCGCCAGAGGCCCGCACGCCTCTCCAGCGTACCCACCGGGTGTGAGAAGCGGAACTCCGCGCCCGCCGCGCGGGCCATCCCGACCCATGCCATGGTGGCCAGGTGCGGGTCGATGATCCCGTCCCAGGGGCCCAGCGTGGCTCCCGCCAGCCCGGCGGTCTCGAGCGGGACCCGCCGGGCGGCCTCGGCCGGGGTGAGCACCTGCACCGGGGCCCCCAGTTCCCGCTGCAGCGCCACCGCCTGCAGGTGCGCCTCCCAGCGCTCCGGGGGCACGAGCAGCAGATAGCCGAGCGCACGGTAGCCCACGTCCACCCCGTGCCGCTCCCGGAAAGCGCGGTACACGGGCAGGGAGTGGAGCGAGAGCCGGATGTTGGCCTCGCTGGTGAACTGGACCCGGACCCCGGCCGCGCTCCGCCCGGTGGAGCCCATGGCCGGCCCCGCCTCCCGCTCCAGCACGACCACCCGGAGTCCGCGGCTGGCCAGGTGCCAGGCACACGAGGCCCCCACGATGCCGCACCCGATCACCAGGACGTCGTGGGTGGCACGGCTCGACCGGTGGGCCGGGGCGTCGCTGGCGGATCGGCTCAGGGAGGGGCCGCCGGGACCCTGCGCGGGTGCGGCGGCCGCGGCCGGGCCTTCCATCTGTGGCGGATCGTGCGTCATGCCACAGGATAGCGCCCCGCCGCCCCCCTGTCGCGTCCTGCGCGCCGTGGGGAATTCTCCCTCTGGCAGCGGCGCACCCCAGGGTCCAGGTTGCGGGGTTCGAACGGCTTCCCCCAACCCCCGATTCGCCATGCGCCCGGTTCCCCTCGTCCGCGCCGCCGGGGCGTCCCGCTCCGGGACGACCCTCCTGCTTGCCGCCGCATTCCTGGCTGCCGCCGCGTTCCCGTCCGCACCCGCGTGCGCCCAGGACGCACCGGCGCTCCAGGCCTCCCACCTCTCCTTCCTCGAGGCCCGTAACCTGGGCGGCGCCTTCATGAGCGGGCGCATCGTCGAGATCGCCGTGGATCCCGAGGACCGCGCCACCTGGTACATCGCGGCGGCGTCGGGCGGGGTGTGGAAGACGGAGAACGCGGGCGTGACCTGGGCGCCCATCTTCGACCGGTACGGCTCGTACTCCATCGGCACGGTGACGGTGGACCCCAACGACCGCTTCACGGTCTGGGTGGGGACGGGCGAGAACAACTCCCAGCGCTCCGTGGGCTACGGTGACGGGGTCTACAAGTCGGTCGACGGGGGCGCCACCTTCACCCGGGTGGGGCTGCCCGAGTCGCAGCACATCGCCCGCATCGTGGTCGATCCCCGGGACTCGGACCGGGTGCTGGTGGCGTCCCAGGGGCCCCTCTGGAGTTCCGGCGGGGAGCGGGGTGTGTATCGCACCAAGGACGGCGGCGCCACCTGGGAGCGCGTGCTGCACGTCGATGAGCACACGGGCATCTCCGACCTGTTCATGGACCCGCGCGACCCCGACGTCCTCTACGCCGCGTCCTACCAGCGCCGGAGACACGTCTGGACCCTCATCAACGGCGGCCCCGGCTCGGGAATCTGGAAGAGCACCGACGGGGGTGACAGCTGGCGGGAGGTGAACCGGGGCCTGCCGAGCGGTGACCGGGGGCGCATCGGACTGGCGCAGGCGCATTCGCGGCCCGACTGGCTCTACGCCATCGTCGAGCTGCCGGGCGGGGAAGGGGGCACCTACCGCTCCTCCAATGGGGGCGAAAGCTGGGAGCGGCGCAGCGGGTACGTCGCCGGCAGCCCCCAGTACTACAACGAGATCTACGTCGACCTGCACGATCCCGAGCTGGTCTACTCGCTGGATACCTACATGATGGTGTCCGAGGACGGCGGGGCCACCTTCCGGCGGCTGGGCGAGGCGGACAAGCATGTGGACAACCACGCGCTCTGGATCGATCCGCTCGACCGGGACCACCTCCTGGTCGGCAGTGACGGCGGGCTCTACGAGACGTGGGACCGCGGGCGCACCTACCGCTTCTTCGGCAACCTCCCGCTCGCCCAGTACTACAAGGTGGCGGTCGGCCAGGACGGACCGTTCTACCACGTCTACGGCGGCACCCAGGACAACGCCACCCACGGCGTGCCCAACCGCACCACCAACACCCACGGCATCCGGCCCGGGGACTGGTACACCACCGTCTTCGGCGACGGCTTCGGCCCCGCCGTCGATCCCACGAACCCGGACATCGTCTACTCGCAGTGGCAGCACGGGGGGCTGGTGCGTTACGATCGGCTCTCGGGCGAGGCGGTGGACATCAAGCCGCGCGAGAGCGCCGACGGTCCGCCCCTCAAGTGGAACTGGGACGCGCCCCTCCTCATCTCGCCCCACGACCCCGCGCGCCTCTACTTCGGCGCCCAGGTCCTCTTCCGCAGCGACGACCGGGGGGACTCGTGGCGCCCCGTGTCCGGCGACCTCACCCGGAAGCTGGACCGGAACGCGCTCGAGGTCATGGGACGGGTGTGGAGCGTGGACGCCGTGGCCAAGAACGCCTCCACCTCCATCTACGGCAACCTGACCGCGCTCACCGAGTCGCCCCTGGTCGAGGGGCTCCTCTACACCGGATCCGACGACGGCGTGGTGAGCGTGAGCGAGGACGGCGGCACCACCTGGCGCGCGCTGGAGCGCATACCGGGCGTCCCCGAGATGACGTACGTGAACGACCTGGAGGCCTCGCTCCACGACCCCAACACCGTCTACGCCGCCTTCAACAACCACAAGATGGGGGACTTCCGCCCCTACCTGCTGGTCAGCCGGGACCGGGGACGGAGCTGGCAGTCCATGGCGGGCGACCTCCCGGAGCGGGGGAGCGTCTACACGGTGGTGCAGGACCACGTGGACCCCGACCTCTTCTTCGCGGGCACCGAGTTCGGCGTCCACGTCACCCGCGACGGGGGCGCCACCTGGCACAAGCTCGGCGGCGGCATCCCCACCGTGGCCATCCGCGACCTGGCCATCCAGCGCCGGGAGAACGACCTGGTGGCCGGCTCCTTCGGGCGCGGTTTCTGGATCGTGGAGGACTACGCGGCGCTGCGCGACATCGACGGCGCGGTGCTGGAGGCCGACGCGCACGTGTTCCCCGTGCGACGGGCCCTCGCCTTTCAGCAGGTTACCCCCCTGGGCGTGCCGGGAAAGGCCTTCCAGGGCGCCGATTTCCACACCGACGCCAACCCGTCCTTCGGGGCCAGCTTCACGTACTGGCTCAAGGATGAGCTCCGCACCGCCCGGGCCGAGCGGCAGGGGCGCGAGCGCGAGCTGCAGCGCGCCGGGGAGGACACGCCGTACCCGGCGTGGGACGAGTTGAAGGCCGAGGACCGGGAGGAGGCGCCCCGCGTCGTGCTCACCGTCCGCGACCCGGACGGGGGTGTGGTGCGCCGCATCACCGGACCCACGGGGCGCGGGATGCACCGGGTCACCTGGGACCTGCGCTACCCCGGCTTCACCCCCATCACCGCTGATACGCGCAGCGACGGGAGTGGGCCCATGGCCGTGCCGGGGCAGTATACCGTGGAGGTCGCAGCCTGGGACGACGGGTCGTTCCGGGCCCTCACCGGCGCGGTGCCCTTCCAGGTGGAGGCCGTCGGCGTGCACACGCTTCCGGTCCCCGAGCGCGCCGCCACACTGGCCTTCCTGCAGGATGCCGGGGAGCTGCAGCGGGTGGTCATGGGGACGGTGCGCTCCGTGGCCGAGGCGCGAGAGCACCTGGAGGCGGCCAGGAACGCGCTGGAGCGGGACGTGAAGGGGACCGAGGAGCTTCAGAGTGAGGCTCGTGCGCTCGAGCTCCGTCTCATGGACCTGAATGAGGTGCTTTCAGGCGACCCCACCCTTCCGCGGCGGCAGGAGGCAGCCATGCCCGGAGTCGTCTCCCGGCTGGGGAGTGTCGTGGGGAACGTCCTGGGTTCGACCTATGGACCCACGCAGACCCATCGCGACCAGCTGGAGATCGCCCGGGCCGCCTTCGCCGGCGTCGAACTCGACCTGCGCACCTTCCTCGAGTCCGAGCTCCCCGGCTTCATGGAGCGCCTGGAGGCGCTGGGGATCCGCTGGACCCCCGGGATGGGGATGCCGCGACGGTAGGCCGCGGCGGCCAAACGCCGAAAGGGGCCCCGGCCAACCGGCCGGGACCCCTCGGGGTTCACCACGAACTGCTGTGGTCGACTACTGCAGACCGTCAGAGCGGGAGGCTCAGCGCCCCGCGAGCAGCTCCTTAAGCGAGCGGCGCCGCACCGCGACCAGACCCAGCCCCAGCACGCCGATGGCGAGCAGGACGTTGGTCCCGGGCTCGGGGACGGAGACGCAGTCCGGGTCATAGCCGTCGGGGCCTGCGTCGTTGGAGTCGGCACCCCCATTCCAGACCCCGAACTTGGTGGAGCACTCCTCGAATCCGATGGAGTGGACCGCGACCCCGATCTGGCTCATCCAAGCATCGTCCCAGTCGTCCAACTGGAACATGAACGTCGCAGATTCGTTGAGGTCGAGTCCGTTCTGGGGCGCGGGGGCGTTCGCAAACCAGGCCCAGACCACCTGCTCAATCCCGTCCCCGCTCAGGGACGAGGCGGTGTTGAACGACCAGTGCGTCGGATCCGCAGAGATCCCCGTCACGTTCACACCTTCCGGGACGTTCGCGAGCCCGATGGCCTCGAAAATCCCGGCGAAGTCACCGTTGGTGTCACCGATGTTGGTGACCACCAGCCGAAGCAGGCCACCGCCATCATGGAACAACTGAACGTCGAATCCGGTCTGGAAGTTGGAACCTCCCCAGAACGATCCGTTGATGAACTGCGCCTCCGCCCGCGCGGGCATCAGCAGCAGAGCCGCCGCAATCCCGGCGAGCCCCCACCGAGTCAGATCCTTCATCTCATACCTCCCGTTGGTAAGGTGAACCCCTTCACGAATCCGGATCGATGGAGCGGCCGATTCGCAGCCCCGCCCACCCGAGATATGTCAGAAGCGCCGGGTAGACCAGCGCCTGCACCGCTGTCCTCAGAATCGACCGGTACATCCCGGTCGCCACCTGGTCGGGGACCTGACTGAGCGCCAGGGGAATGTTCATCGCCCAGAGCACCACGCCTATCAGGACCACCAACCCCACCACCAGGGCCACCCCAGCCGCGAGGTAGGCCCACCAGCGCCGACCCGTCTGGGCCGACCCCAGCAACAACATCCCGAGACCCAGAGTGGGGACGGGCAGCGAACTGAAGCTCTGTGTCGCCACAGCGAACTGCCATTCCCTGCTCCCGAACGCCGTCGGGTACCACGCCAGCAGGAAGTCCACACCTCCCACTGCGAGGAAGCCGATCCCGATCCACCCCAGCGCGGCGAAGGCGGCTTCGGGATCGAAGTCCCATCGCCGGCCCTGCGCCTTCCCGTCCTCCGCTTTCAGAACCATGCATTCCCTCGCGGCAAAGATTTCCGCAACTTCCGGGCCGAAGCATACCGTGATTGCGGCAATCGCTGTAAATGTTTGTGTAATATAGGATTACACGTGAGTGCTCCACCCGGAAAATCATTTCCGCCACCGCGACCATTGCGGCGCTGCCGCAACACCCTGTTTAACGGGTGAAGCGATCTTAAAAATCTCCGGGGACGCGCCATTCTGTGCACTGTGCGCCGCGGGGGCAAGCCTTTTCTGGCGCACCGGCCCGGGGCCGCTCTTCCGAGGCTTGCCGGGGTGGCGTCCACCCCGTACCGTGCGCCGATGCGGCGCGCCCCCTGGATGCTCCCGACCCTCCTGGTCCTGCTCGCGTGCGGGGTTCCTCCCGGTGCGGAGGCCCCCGGACCCCTCCCCGCCGGCGGGCCGCCCGCGCCCGTCCAGCCACCCGTGCCGTGCACGGTGACCCGGGTGGTGGACGGAGATACGCTGGACTGCGACCCGATCGGGCGCATCCGGCTGCTGGGTATGGACACCCCCGAGCCCGCGCAGGCCCCCTTCGGGGCGCGGGCGACCGAGGCCCTCCGCGCCATGGCGCCGCCCGGCACCCCCTTGCTGGCGGAAGGGGACGTCGAGGCGCGCGACCGCTACGGCCGTGCGCTCGCCTACCTCTGGAGGGAGATGAAGGACGGGCCGGTTCAGCTCAACTGGGCTCTGGTGCGCACCGGGTACGCAGTGCTGCTGACGTATCCGCCCAACGTGCGGCACGTGGAGGCCTTCACCGCGGCCCAGGCGGCGGCGCGGGACGAGGGGGTGGGTCTCTGGGCGGTGGACGGTTTCGCCTGCATACCCCGGGACTTCCGGGCTCGCCGCTGCGGCCGGTAGCCGGACCGCACCCGACCAGGGCGATCCTCGTTCTGAGACGGACAGGTGCAACTACATGGGAGACAGGATGATGCAGCATGGAGTCACGAGGTTCGCCGCGGGGGCCGCAGTCGGACTGGCCGCCCTGCTCCTGACCGGGTGCGGGGTGGCGGAACGCCCCTTCGACCTCCTGCTCGCGGGTGGGAACGTCCTCGACGGCACCGGGAGCGAGGCGGTCCGGGCCGACGTGGGGATCCGGGACGGCCGGATCGCCGCGGTGGGGGACCTCGGGGACTCGGAGGCGGTCGAGCGCCTGGACGTGAGCGGCCTCACCGTCACGCCGGGCTTCATCGACATGCACTCCCACGCGGAGCTGGACGAGGCGTGGGGCCGGGACGCCCGCCCCTTCCTGGCCCAGGGGATCACCACCGTGGTCATGGGCGTGGACGGTGGCGGCCCCTGGCGGGTGCGGGAGCGCTTGCAGGGGTGGGCCCGGGATGGGTTGGGTGTAAACGCGCTGACTTTCGTCGGGCACGGGGCCATCCGTCGGGAGGTGCTGGGGATGGAGGACCGTCCGCCGAGCCCGGAGGAGCTGGAGCGAATGCGCGCGATGGTGCGCCAGGGGATGGAGGGGGGCGCCCTGGGCCTCTCCACAGGGCTCTTCTATACCCCCGGCTACTACGCCACCACCGAAGAGGTCGTCGAGCTGGCGCGGGTGGCGGCGGCCCGGGAGGGCGCCATCTACGACACGCACGACCGCGACCTGGGCGCCACCTACCAGGGGATCGGCTACGACGCTTCGGTGGGGGAGGGGATCCGCATCGGGGAGGAGAGCGGCCTGCGGGTCGTCTTCTCGCACTTCAACCCCCAGGGCGCAACCAACTACGGCCGGGCCGAGGTGGGCGCGGCCATGATCGAGGGAGCCCGCGCCCGCGGCGTGGAGGTGTGGGCCGCGCAGCACCCGTATACCGCCACCCAGTCAAACCTGATGGCGTACGCCCTGCCGCGCTGGGCCGCCGGCGGCGGGGCGCCGGAGATCCGGCGGCGCTTCGCACATCCGGACACGCTCGGCATCCTCCGGCGGCAGATCACCGAGTCGCTCGCCATGCGCGGGGGCCCGGAGAAGATCCTCTTCGGCGACCCCGACCTGCGCCTCAACGGCCGGACGCTCGCCGACGTGGCCGCCGGTTGGGGGGTCTCGGTCCCCGACGCCGTGCGCCGCATCCTGGAGGAGAACGGCAACGCCAGCGTCATGAACCTGGACCTCTACGACCCCGGGAATACCCGCTTCCTGGCCACTCGGTCATGGATGATGACGTGCACCGACGGTCGGACGCCGGCCGAGGGACAGCGCGTGGTGCACCCGCGCGTCTACGGCGCCTTCGCCCGCAAACTGCGGGAGTTCGCCCTGGACGACACCCTGCTCACCGTACCCTTCGCCATCCGTAGCTTCACGGGCCTGGCGGCCGACTTCCTGCGCCTGCCCGACCGCGGCTACCTGCGCCCGGGAATGCGGGCGGACGTGGTGGTCCTGGACCTGGCGCGCTATCGGGACCGGGCCACCTACACCGAGCCCCACCAGTACGCCGAGGGAGCCGTGCACGTGCTGGTGAACGGAACCTTCGCCGTCCGGGACGAGGCCTTCACCGGGGCGCTGGCGGGGCACGCGCTGCGGGCCGACGGTTCGACGGTGGAAGCAGCGGCCGGGGAGATCGAGCGATGAGCCCGGAAGGACCGGGCGAGGGCCTACCCGGCGTGGGCGGCAGCGTGCCCGCGGAGCCCGTGCTCGCCCGCCGGGAGGGCGCCGTCCTGGTCCTGACCCTGAATCGCCCCGAGCGCTTGAACGCGGTCTCGCTCCCCCTCTACCGGGCGCTGGAGCGCGAACTCCGGGCCGCGGCCGACGCCCCCGACGTGCGGGCCGTGGTCCTGACCGGGGCGGGACGGGCCTTCTGCGTGGGCGCCGACCTCAAGGCGCACGGCCAGGCGCCCCCCACCGGCGAGGAGCGGCGGGAGTACGTGCGGACGGCCCAGCGGGTGAACCGCCGGATTCAGGAGGGGCCGGTTCCGGTGGTCGCGTCGGTCAACGGGCACGCCATCGGCGCAGGACTCGAGTTGGCGCTGTCGGCCGACTTCCTGCTGGTCGCGCACGACGCCAAGCTGCGTCTTCCCGAGGTCTCGCTCGGGACCTTCGTGGGGGGCGGCGTGGTCTACACCCTGCCCGAGCGCGTGGGCGCCCTCAAGGCGCGCGAACTGCTCTACTTCGGCGACTTCTTCCTGGGCCGGGACGCCGAGACGATGGGGCTGGCCAACCGGGCGCTCCCCCCCGAGGAGGTGCTGCCGACGGCGCTGGCGTGGGCCGGGCGCCTGGCAGAGCAGGCGCCCCTCTCCCTGGCTGCCGCCAAGCGACTGGTAGGTCCCGCCGGGAGCATGGCCCGCCGGAAGGCGCTGGCGCGGGAGGGGGAGGCGCTGCTGGAGATCTTCGGCTCCCGGGACTGGGCGGAGGGGGTGCAGGCGTTCAACGAGCGGCGCCCGCCCCGGTTCACCGGTGCCTGAGGTCGGGTCCGCGAGCGCCGGAAGCGCCCACCACCCCCTGACGCCCGTCTTCGCGCCGCGCTCGGTGGCGGTGGTCGGGGCCAGCGCCGACCCCGGCAAGCGCGGCTACCAGATCCTGCGCGCGCTCGCGGAGTCGGGCTACCGGGGGGCGGTATATCCCGTGAATCCGCGTGGGGGAACGCTGCTCGGCCTCCCGGTCCACCCCTCGATCGCCGCCCTCCCGGAGGCCCCCGACCTGGCGGTGGTGTGCACCCCCGCCGCCACCGCTCCCGACGTGGTGGCGGCGTGCGGGGCGCGCGGCATCCCGGCGGCCGTCATCCTGGCGGTGGGGTTCGGGGAGGCGGGCACGGAGGGAGCGGCGCTGGAGGCGCGCGTGCGGGAGGCGGCCCGCCGGGGCGGCGTGCGCGTGGTGGGGCCCAACACCTCGGGCCTGCTGAACCTGCCGCTGGGGCTCAACCTGATCGGCGCGCGCGGGGTGCGCTCCGGGGGGCTCTCGCTGCTGGTGCAGTCGGGAAACATGGCGCTCGCCCTCATGAACGAGGCCACGGACGCCTCGCGCGCGGGCGTGGCGCTCTGCTGCGGCCTGGGGAACGAAGCCGACGTGGGCTTCGGCGAGGCGCTCGGCTACCTGGGGGCGCACGAAGCCACCCGCGCCATTCTCTGCTACGCCGAGGGGATGCGGGACGCCCGAGGCTTTCTGGAGGCGGCCGCGGGTGTGGCGCGCACCAAGCCGGTGGTGTTGCTCAAGGCGGGACGCTCCGCCGAGGGGGCCGTCGCGGCCCGCTCCCACACCGGAGCGGTGGCGGGGCCCTACGAGCGGCTGCGGGCGGGAATGGCGCAGGCCGGCGTCGTGGAGGTCCTGCGCACGGACGAAATGCTGCAGGTGGGCGCCGCGCTGGCCTGGCAGCCCCCAGCCCGGCCGGAGAGCGCCGTCGCCATCCTCTCGGACGGGGGCGGGCAGGCGACGCTCGCGGTGGATGCCCTCTCCGAGCTGAGCGTCCCCCTGGCACGGCTGGGTCCGGAGACCCGCAGCAGCCTGCGTGCGCTCCTCGGTCCGGCGGCCGCGGTGGGCAACCCGGTGGACCTGGCCGGGGCCGCTGATCAGGACCCGGGCGTCTTCGCGCGGGCGCTGGACCTGCTGGTACGGGATGGATCGGTGGGAACGGTGCTGGTGGTGGGGCTCTTCGGCGGCTACGGGATCCGCTTCGCCGAATCGCTGGCGGCGGGCGAGGAGACCGCGGCCCACCAGATGGCGGCACTGGCCGCCCGTGCGGGCGTCGGGCTGGTAGTGCACTCCATGTACGCTCCCCACTGGACGCCCGCGCTGGAGGCCCTGGGGGCGGCGCACGTACCCGTGGTGGCGTCGCTGGACGTGGCCTGCCGCGCCGTGGCCGAGGTATGGCGGCGCGGGCGCCTGCTGGAGACCGAGCCCTGGTCCCCGGCCCCGGGCGGGGCGGGCGCATCCGGGACCGGAAGGCGGGTGGGGGTGGGAAAGGCGGAACCGGACCCCGACGCCGCCATCGTGCGGGCGCGGCGGGAGGGTCGCACGGTGCTCACCGAGCCCGAGGCGCGCGCGCTGCTCGCGCGGGCGGGACTCGTCTATCTCCCGGCGGAGCTCTGCCGCACGCCCGGAGAGGCGTTGCGGGCTGCGCGGCGCTGGGCGGAGCCGCTCGCGCTCAAGGTGGTCTCGGACCGCATTCCCCACAAATCGGACGCCGGCGGAGTGGCGCTGGGCGTCTCCGGCGAGGCGGCCGTCTGCCGGACCTTCTCGGACATCCTCGACCGGGCGCGCGCCCATCTGGAAGGGCAGGACCTCCCCGGCGAGGTGGAGGGGGTGCTCATCTCGCCCATGCAGCCGCCCCCGCTGGTGGAGCTGCTGGTCGGCGCCTGCCGGGACCCGGACGTGGGGCCCGTGCTCTCGATGGGTGCCGGCGGCGTCTGGGTGGAGGCGCTGGCGGACGTGGCCCACCGGGTGCTGCCCGTGGACGACGCCGCGGTGCGGGCCCAGCTGCAGGAGCTCCGGGTGGCCGGCATGCTGGCGGGCGGACGCGGACGACCGCGCGCGGACGTGGAGGCGGTGGTGCGCGCGGCCCGGGCGGTGGCCCGCTGCCTGCTGGAGAATCCGGACGTGGCCGAGGTGGAAGTGAACCCGCTCTTCGTGCACGCCTCCGGCGCGGTGCCGGTGGACGCCCGGGTCTACCTCACAGCCACCCCTTCCTCCTGAACCAGGCCAGCATCGCGACCGCCCCCGCCGCCATGACCAGCAGGAGGGCGGGGTAGGCCCAGGGCAGGTGCAGCTCCGGCATGACGTCGAAGTTCATGCCGTAGAGCCCGGCCAGGAAGGTGAGGGGGATGAAGATGGAGGCGAAGATGGTGAGCACCTTCATGACTTCGTTCATGCGGTTGCTCACCCCGGTCATGTAGAGGTCCACCAGTCCGCCGCTCAGGTCCCGGAGCGTCTCCACCGTGTCGATCACCTGCACGGCATGATCGTGCACGTCGCGCAGGTAGACCCGGGTGGACGGATCCACGAACTCGCTCGGGTCCCGGTAGAGCTGTCCGAGCACGTCCCGGAGCGGCCAGACCGAGCGGCGCACGGCGATCAACTCTCGCTTGAGGTGGTGCAGGGCGTGCAGCACCTCCGTCTCCGGTGACTCCAGCACCGACAGCTCGACGGCCTCCACCCGGTCGCTCAGCGCCTCCAGCACCAGGAAGTAGTGGTCCACCAGCGAGTCCATGAGCGCGTAGGCGAGGTAGTCCGCGCCCCGCGTCCGGATGGTGCCCCGGCCCGTGCGGAGGCGTTCGCGCACGCCGTCGAAGACGTCGCCCCGCCGCTCCTGGAAGGTGAGCACGTAACCGCGCCCGAGGATGAGGGAGAGCTGTTCGTCCCGGAGGGTGCCCCCCTCGGCGTCCCACCCCAGCATGCGCAGCACCAGGTAGATGTGGTCGGGGTAATCCTCCAGCTTGGGTCGCTGGGCGGGGTGGACGATGTCCTCCTGCGCCAGGCGATGGAGCCCCACGTGGTCGGCCAGCGCCTGCACCAGGTCCACGTCACTCAGGCCGTCCACGTTGATCCAGGTGTTGCGGGGTCCGTCCAGGAGCGTCCGGCAGTCCTCCAGGGACACCACCTCGCCCGGGGCCCGCCCCCCCTCGACGATGCTGTCCTGATGGTAGTCCATGAAGGAGAGGCGGACGGGCTCGGTGGCCTCGTGACCGACGTAGACGACCGTGCCGGGAGGGGCGCCCTTCTTGTGCCGGTGGCCGAGGGCCAGGCGGCGCAGGTGATGGCCCAGGGCGCTGCCGAGGCGGTGACCGCGGTGGGGAGGCTTGCGGGTCATGGGGCACGGTGCTCGAGGGGGCCGGTCCGGAGCGTGCATAATCGGGCCGGACGAGGGGGTGCGCCACCCCCTCCCGCGCCGGGGGCGCGGCCCGTGTGTTCCCCCCGCGCCGGACTCACGGGGCCCTCCCCCCGCCGGCGTTCCGGGCGGGCACGAGGTCCGCCTGGAATCCTGAACCGCTTCCGGGAACCTGGTGGTCGGCCGCCGGGAACTCGTGAACGCCATCAACGTGGCGCGGGCCCCGGGGACGGCTTCCTTCTTCCACAACGATCCCCGCCTGAACGAGGATCTCACCATCCGGCCGCGCGACGCCGAGATCGTGATCCGGGCGGGTCCGGGCGCCCCCTTCGGCCCTGAAACGGCGTGCCCCGGGCGGTAGATCCCGGCCTCGCGGCGCTCTACCTTTGAGGCCGAGCCGTCCCACACGGTAGGTGGGCGGCGCCCCCCGTACCTCAGGACGTGCGTCATGGCGGATCTGCTCCGCGCCCGGCTTCCGGACGGAAGCGTGAAGGAACTCCCGGCCGGGTCCTCGGCGGCCGACGTCGCGGCCGCCATCGGTCCCGGCCTCGCCCGGGCTGCGGTGGCCGCGGTGGTGGACGGCGAGACGGTGGACCTGGCGCGCCCGCTGGCGGGAGAGGTCGACCTGCGCATCCTCACCGAACGCGACCCGGACGCGCTCCCGGTGCTGCGGCACTCGGCCGCGCACGTGCTGGCCACCGCGGTGCGCACGCTCAGGCCGGGGGCCGGGATCGGGTTCGGGCCGGCCATCGAGGAGGGCTTCTACTACGACTTCGACGTGGAGCGCCCCTTCACGCCGGACGAACTCGAGGCCTTCGAGGCCGAGATGGCGCGCGTCATCGAGGCCGACCAGCCCTTCGAGCGGCGCCAGGTGAGCCGCGAGGAGGCGCGCGAGCTTTTCTCCGACGACCCCCTCAAACTGGAGCGGCTGGAGGAGTTCGACGAGGACGAGGTGATCACCGTCTACCGCAACGGGCCCTTTCTGGACCTCTGCCGGGGTCCGCACGTGCCCAGCACGGGCCGCCTGCAGCACTTCAGGCTCCTGTCCGCGGCCGGTGCGTACTGGCGGGGCGACGAGCGCCGCCAGATGCTGCAGCGCATCTACGGCACCGCCTTCTTCAAGGACCGCGAGCTGGAGGCCCACCTGGTCCGGCTCGAGGAGGCGAAGAAGCGCGACCACCGCGTCCTGGGCCGTCAGCTGGATCTCTTCTCGACCGACGCCCGTGTGGGTGCAGGACTGATCCTCTGGCACCCCCGGGGCGCGACCGTGCGCATGGAGATCGAGAACTACGAGCGGGAGCTCATCCTGCGGCACGGCTACCAGCTGGTCTACACCCCGCACGTGGTCAGCGAGAAGCTCTTCGAGATCTCCGGGCACCTGGAGAACTTCGCCGAGAACATGTTCGAGGCCATGGAGGTGGAGGGCGCCCGCTACCGGCCCAAGCCCATGAACTGCCCCGGGCACATCGCCATCTATCAGGCCCACCAGCACTCCTACCGGGATCTGCCCATCCGCATGGCGGAGTTCGGGACCGTGTACCGCTACGAGCGCAGCGGGGTGCTGCACGGCATGCTGCGGGTGCGCGGCTTCACGCAGGACGACGCCCACGTCTTCTGCACCCCGGACCAGGTGCCCGGTGAGATCGAGCGGCTGCTGGACCTGGTGCACGAGATGCTCACCACCTTCGGCTATCCCTACACCATCGAGCTGGCCACCCGCCCCGAGAAGGCGCTCGGCACCGCGTCGCAGTGGGAGGAGGCCGAGCGCGTGCTGGCAGGGACGCTCGAGGCCAGGGACCTGCCCTACCAGCTCGATCCGGGCGGCGGGGCCTTCTACGGGCCCAAGCTGGACTTCAAGCTCATCGACGCCATCGGCCGCAAGTGGCAGGGCCCCACCGTCCAGCTCGACTTCAACCTGCCCGAGCGCTTCGGGCTGGAGTACGTGGGCGAGGACAACGAGCGGCACCGCCCCTACATGCTGCACCGGGTGCTGGTCGGATCCATGGAGCGCTTCGTGGGCGGTCTGGTGGAGCACTACGCGGGGGCGTTTCCGGTCTGGCTGGCGCCCGAGCAGGTGCGGGTGCTCCCCATCTCGGAGCACCAGCAGCAGAGCGCAGAACACCTCGCGGAGGAGCTCAGGGCCGCCGGAGTGCGCGCCGCGCTGCACGGGCGCGACACCCTCAACGCCCGCATCCGCGACGCCGAGCTGCACAAGGTGCCCTACATGGCGGTGGTGGGGGAGCGGGAGGCGGCGGCCGGCACGGTCGCCGTCCGCCGGCGGGGCGGGGGCCGCAAGCAGGAGGTCCTGGAGCGCGCCGCCTTCGTGGAGCGGGTCCGGGAGGAGGTCCGCACGCGGGCGCTGGATCCGGACTTCGACCCGGGCGGGTGAGGCGGGCCCCCTCCGGCCCCCTCCGGGTCCGGTCGGGCGTTGACGCGGGCGGCGGGAAGTTCGATCTTCACAGGTCTCGCATCCACCTGCACGGCTGCGGGACGACACGAAAACCAGGAAGCGGGCCGTCGCCTCGGCCCCACCCCACGGCCTCTCGAAGGCCTCCCGGGTCCAGTGCGCGCGGAGGGGTTCTCCCTTCCCGTGGCGTTCGGGTCCGGAACACACCGGACCCGTTTTCGTTGCGGGCCCCGGCGGCGTCACTTCAGCGGAGGATCAGGCAATAAGCGAGAGAAGGGTTCGCGTCAACGACCAGATCCGGATCAGCCCGATCCGGCTCATCGGTGGCGAGGGGGAGCAACTCGGCATCGTTGCCCTGGATGAAGCGCGCGAACGCGCGACTGCGGCGGGGCTGGATCTGGTGGAAGTGGCGCCCGAAGCCCGGCCCCCCGTGGTCAAGCTCATGGACTACGGGAAGTTCCGGTACGAGGAGCAGCGCAAGGCCCGGGACAGCAAGAAACGGCAGCACCGGATCCAGGTGAAGGAGGTCAAGTTCCGTCCCGGGATCGAGGAGCACGACTACGAGTTCAAGATCCGCCACGCCCGGCGGTTCCTGGAGGAGGGGAACAAGGTGAAGCTGACCATGATGTTCCGCGGTCGGCAGGTCACCCATCCCGAACTCGGGCGGGAGGTGCTGGAGCGGGTGACGAAGGACCTCGAGGATCTGGCCAAGGTCGAGGCCAGGCCGAACATGGAAGGGCGCACCATGTCGATGGTGGTGGCGCCCCTGAAGTCGGTGAGTTGAAACCATGCCCAAGATGAAGACCAACCGGGGGGCCGCGAAGCGCCTCAAGCGCACCGCCTCCGGCAAGTTCAAGCGGTTCAAGGCGAACCACAGCCACATCCTGACCAAGAAGTCCCGCAAGCGGAAGCGCCGCCTCCGCTCCAGCGATCTGGTGGCACCCGCCGATCAGCGCCGGATGGACCGGCTCATGCCCTACGGCCGTTAGGAAGGAGACCGAACGATGCCACGTGCCAAGGGGGCAGTGCCCCGCAATCAGCGCAAGAAGAAGATCTTCAAGGTCGCCAAGGGGTACTTCGGCGGCCGCAAGAACCTGTACCGCACCGCCAAGGACGCGGTGGAGAAGGGGTGGGAACACGCCTACCGTGACCGGCGCAAGAAGAAGCGCAACTTCCGGCGTCTCTGGATCGCCCGCATCAACGCGGCCGCCCGCGAGCACGACCTCTCCTACTCCCGCTTCATGAACGGCCTCGACCGGGCCGGCGTGGAGATGGACCGGAAGGCGCTCGCCGACCTCGCCGTGCGCAGCCCCGAGGCCTTTGCGGCGCTGGTGGACCGGGCCAAGCAGGAGCTGGCCGCCTCCTCGTAGGGCTCCCGTCCGGGACCATCGCGGTTCGGAAGGGTCCGGGGAGCCCGCTCCCGGGACCCTTCCGTTTTCAGGAACTTCCACCCCCCATCCGCATGAGCGACCAGAACCCCCTCGTCGCCGAGCTGGAGACGCTCGAGGCCCGCGCCCTCTCCGAAGTGGAGGGCGCATCGGACGCGGACGCGCTCGAAGCGGTGCGCCTCCGCTATCTGGGGCGCAAGGACGGCGCGCTCTCGCACGTCCTGCGCCGGCTCGGCGCGCTCGACCCCGCCCAGCGCGCCCCGGTGGGCGCAGCGGCCAACCGCGTCAAGTCGGCGCTGCAGGACGCACTCGCCGCTCGGGAGGCTGTCTTCGCGGGCGGTCCCACACTCGGTGAGGCGCCCGACCTCACCCTCCCCGGGCGCGCGGCCTGGACGGGGGGACGGCACCCGGTGACCCAGGTGCTGGACGAGATGTACGCCATCTTCCGCGACCTGGGGTTCAGCCGCGCCCGCGGCCCGGAGGCGGAGACGGAGTGGTACAACTTCGAAGCCCTGAACACCCCGCTCGACCACCCCGCCGCCGATGAGCAGGACACGCTCTACCTGGCGGGGGGCGGGCTGCTGCGGAGCCACACGTCGCCCGTTCAGGTGCGCACCATGGAGCGCTACCGCCCCCCCATCCGCATCCTGGCTCCCGGATGGGTCTACCGGCGCGACACCTACGACGCTACCCACACCCCGGCCTTCCTGCAGCTCGAGGGTCTGGCGGTGGACGAGGGGATCACCTTCGTGGACTTCAAGGCCACGCTGGCGGAGTTCGCCCGCCGCCTGTGGGGTCCCGGCACGCGCGTGCGCTTCCGCCCATCGTTCTTCCCCTTCACCGAGCCGAGTGCCGAGGTGGACGTGAAGCGCGTCCTCACCCTGCCCGACGGCTCCACCCATGAGACCGACTGGCTGGAGATCATGGGCGCCGGCATGGTGGATCCCAACGTGCTGGAGGCGTCCGGGATCGACCCCGAACGCTACACCGGCTTCGCCTTCGGAATGGGCCCGGGGCGCATCGCCCTGCTCAAGTACGGCGTCACCGACCTGCGCACCTTCTTCGAGAACGACGTCCGCTTCCTGCGGCAGTTCGCTGGGGTCTGAGGGATGAACATCTCGTATCGCTGGATCCGGGAGCTCGTGCCCGGGCTCTCCGACACGCCTGAAGTGGTCGCCGAGCGGCTGGCCCTGCTGGGGTTCCCGGTGGAGGGGCTTCACCCGCTCGCATCCGGGTTGGACGACATCGTGGTGGCGCGCGTGCTGGAGGCAGGTCCTCACCCCGACGCGGACCGACTCTCGCTCTGCCGGGTGGACGCGGGCACCGGAGAGGCGCTGCAGGTGGTGTGCGGCGCGCCCAACGTGCGGGCGGGCGCCTGCTACCCCTTCGTTCCCGTCGGCGGGACGCTGCCGGACGGGACGCGCATCCGCAAGGCGAAGATCCGGGGCCAGCACTCCTTCGGTATGCTCTGCTCTCCCCGCGAGCTCGGTCTGGGCGCGGACCACGCCGGGATCCTCGAGCTCGGCGTAAGCGACCCGCCCGGGACTCCGTTCGTCGCGGCCCTGGGCCTGGACGACGTGCGCCTTGACGTCGAGGTCACCTCCAACCGGGGGGATCTGCTCTGCCACCTGGGTGTCGCCCGCGAGCTCGCCCCGGACGGACCCGCGGCCGGGGATGGTCCCGGACTGTCCCCCATCCCGGACGCGCCCGAGGTTGCCTTCACCCTGCGCTCGCACCCGGAGCGGGTCGAGGTGGAGGGTGTGGTGGTGCGCACCGAGGCCCCGGAGCGGTGCCGCCGCTTCCTGGGCGCGCTGGTGCGGGGCGTCCGCGTCGGCCCCTCGCCGGACTGGCTCCAGACCCGGCTGCGCGCCGTGGGTCTGCGCCCCATCAACAACGTGGTGGACGCCACCAACTACGTCCTCATGGAACTGGGCCAGCCCCTGCACGCCTACGATCTGGCGGCGCTGTCCGGCCCGGAGGTCGTGGTGCGCATGGCGAGCCGGGGCGAGGCGGTGCGCACGCTGGACGGCGAGGACCGCACGCTGGACGCCGACATGCTGGTGATCGCGGACGCCGAGCGCACCGTGGACGTGGCCGGGATCATGGGCGACGAGGGCTCCTCGGTGACCGCGGAGACCACCGACGTCTTCCTGGAGTGCGCCCACTTCGATCCGCCCGGGATCCGCAACACCCGCAAGGTGCTGGGCATCGCCTCGGACGCCGGCTACCGCTTCGAGCGCTTCGTGGACCCGGACGGGCAGGAGCGGGCCCTGGCCCGCTGCCTGGCGCTCATCCTCGCCACGGCGGGCGGGGAGCTGCACCCGGTGGTCGCCGACGTCCACCCCCGCCCCTGGACCGACTCGACCGTGACGCTCCGCCTGGCACGGGTGGAGCGGGTCCTGGGGGTACCGTTCCGGGCCGAGGCCGTGACCGCGCTCCTCACACCGCTGGGCTTTCGCTGCGCTCCGGGCGCCGGTCCGGACACCCTGTCCGTGACCGTACCTTCGTGGCGGGGCGCCGACGTCACGCGCGAGGTCGACCTGATCGAGGAGGTCGCCAGACGGCACGGCTTCCACCGCTTCCCGGACACCCTGGGCGCGTTCCGCCCCGGCACGGTGCCCGACCACCCGCTCTTCCGGCTCGAGGACCGGCTGCGCGACGTGCTGTGCGCGCGCGGCTTCCTGGAGGCCCAGACGCCCGCCTTCGTTCCCGAGGCCGAGGGCGAGGTGCGCCTGCAGAACCCGCTCTCGCACGAGGAGCCCGTCCTGCGCCGCCGCCTCCTTCCCTCGCTCCTCCGCCGCCTGGCCTACAACCTGGCGCGCGGCAACCGCGACGTCCGGCTCTTCGAACTGGGCACCTCCTTCTCGGCCACGCCCGAGGGCGAGCTGCCCGCAGAGGAACCCCGCCTGACCCTGGTCCTTACGGGTGCCCGCACTCCGCCCCACTGGAGCGCGTCATCGGAAGCGGTCGACATCTGGGATCTGAAAGGCATCCTGCAGGCGGTGGCCGAGACCGCCTGGGGTCCGGAGGCCGAGGTGGCCCCCGGGGGGGGCGACGCGTTTCCGGGGGTGCCCGGCCTCACGCTGACGGTGACGGGACCGGAAGGACGCCCACTGGGAACCGGCGGCGTGGTGGCGCCGGCCGGGCTCGACCTGCCGCCCTGGGCTGGTACGGTTCTGGGCCTGGAGATGACGCTCCCCGCCGAGCCCCGCGACCGGCCGGCGCCGACGGCACGACCCCTCCCGGCCTACCCGCCGGTGGACCGGGACCTGGCCCTGGTGGTGCCGGATGCGGTGCCGGCCAGTGATGTGGAGGCCCTCGCGCGCGCGACGGCCGGTGAGGCGCTCGAGAGCGTGCAGATCTTCGATCTCTACCGGGGTGAGGGGATCCCGTCCGGCACGCGCTCTCTGGCGCTGCGCTTCCGCTTCCGGCACGCACAGCGTACCCTGACGGACGACGAGGTGGATCACGCCACCCGTCGCATCACCGACCGACTCGCGGAGGAGTGGGGTGTCCACGTCCGAGGGGCATGACGAAGCGCTGGGCTTCCCGGAGCTCGAGGAGGCCGTCCTGGCGGTGCTCGCCCGTGCACGGGGGCTCGAGGAGGCGCTGACGGCGGTACGGGCGCGGCGGGACGAGGTGGAGGGGCTGCTGCAGCGCATGACGGCCGGCGAGGAGAGCCCGGCCCGCATGGCGGAGCGGCTGCGCGCGCTCGAGGCCGAGAACCGGGATCTGCGCGCTCGCCTGGAGGAGGGAAGGGGGGCGGTCGACCGCCTCCTGGCCCGCGTCCGCTACCTGGAGGAGCACGGCTGAACATGAGCGAGAAACAGTCCGTCACGGTCCGCATCGCCGGCGAGGAGCACGTCATCCGCGCCTCTGCCCCACCCGAATACACGCGGGCCTGCGCCCGTCTCGTCGACGACCGGATCCTGGAGATCCGCAGCAAGGCGGGCCTGCTGGAAGCGCACAAGGCGGCCATCCTGGCGGCGCTCTCCATTTCGGACGAACTCCTGCAGGCCCGTGAGCAGCTGGCCCTCCTGCGCACCTCGGTGGCCGAGCGCAACGCTCACCTCACCGAGCGGATCCGGGCCGGCGGCGGGAGCTGACCCGCCGCGGGCGCGGATTCGCTTGCGCCCCCGTCCGGGGGCGGCCTATCGTAACCGGAATTCACGGGGTCGTGCCCGGATGGTTACAGGGGCGCGATCCACGAGCGCCGTCCGACGGGCTCCACGCCCGATCTGGAGACATACATGACAACGCCGCTGGTGGCGGCTGCCGCGGGACTCGGGCTGCTGCTGGGATTCCTGGGCGGATTCTTCCTCGCCCGTGGCCTGGCGGCTGCGCGTCAGCGCAGGCTGGTGGCCGCGGGGGAGGACGAGGCGTCCCGCATCCTGGCCCGGGCCCGCGAAGAGTCCGACAACGTCCGCACCGCAGGGGAGCTCGAGGGGCGCCAGGCCGCCCTGCAGCTGCGCGAGAGCTGGGAGCGCGAGGAGACCCGGCGGCGCGAGGAGCTGGAGCGGGCCGAGCGCCGCGCCGAGGAGCGCGCCGACTTCCTGGACCGCAAGTTCGACGAGCTCAACGAGCGGGAGCGCACGCAGGAGGCCCGCGCCCAGGCGCTGGACGAGCGTCAGCGGGCGCTGGCGGAGTCCGAGACCCGCCTGGAGTCGGACCGCGCCGAGGCCCGCCGCCGGTTGGAGTCGCTGGCCGGACTCTCCTCGCAGGAAGCGCTCAAGCGCCTGATGGACGACCTGCTGGAGGAGGCGCGCGCCCAGGGGGCCAACGCGGTGCGCGAGGCCCGGGAGGCCGCGCAGCGGACGGCGGAGCGGGAGGCGCGTTCGATCCTGGCGCTCGCCATCCAGCGTATGGCCGCCGACACCTCCGCTGAGCTCACCGTTTCGGTGGTGCAGCTCCCCTCCGACGAGATGAAGGGCCGCATCATCGGGCGCGAGGGGCGAAACATCCGCGCGTTCGAGCAGGCGACCGGGATCGACGTGGTCATCGACGACACGCCCGAGGCGGTGGTGCTGAGCGGATTCGACCCGGTGCGCCGCGAGGTGGCCCGCCTGGCGCTGGAGCGGCTGGTGGAGGACGGCCGCATCCATCCCGGCCGCATCGAGGAGACCGTCGAGAAGGCGCGCGCCGATGTGGAGGCGGGGATGGTGCAGGCGGCCGAGGAGATCCTCTACGAGCTGGACATCCACAACGTGCATCCCGAGCTGGTGCGCACCCTGGGCCGGCTCAGATTCCGAACTTCATACGGCCAGAACCAGCTGCAGCACGCCCGCGAGGTGGCCCTTCTTGCGGGCAACATGGCCGCCGAGATGGGGCTGGACGTGCAGGCGGCCAAGCGCGCCGGGCTGCTCCACGACGTGGGCAAGGGGCTGACCCACGAGCAGGAGGGAACCCATGTGGAGCTGGGCTACCGGATCGCACGCAAGTACGGGGAGGGGGAGGTCGTCCTCAACGCCATCAAGGCGCACCACGACGAGGAGCCGCACCACTTTCCCGAGACCTTCCTGGTCACCGCCGCCGACGCCATCAGCGGGTCACGCCCCGGGGCGCGACGCGAGATGTTCGAGGGGTACGTCAAGCGCCTGGAGAAGCTCGAGGAGCTGGCCATGGCGCACGAGGGAGTGGAGCGCTGCTTCGCCATCCAGGCCGGGCGTGAGTTGCGCGTCATGGTCGAGCCGGAGCGGGTCTCGGACGCGGAGATGGCCCAGCTCTCGGAGTCGGTGGCGCGCCGCATCCAGGAGGAGCTGCAGTACCCCGGTCAGATCAAGGTGGTGGTGATCCGAGAGACCCGCGCGATCGACTTCGCGCGCTGAAACGCCCGCCGCAAACGGGGCGGCGCGGGTGTGTTATCTTCTCCGCGCGGGGGTGGCCGCGCCGGGCGCCGGCTCGCCGCCGTCTCGACTTCGACCCTTCCAGGACCCCGAACAGGGAGCGCAGGCGTCCATGAGCGCCGAGATCATCTCCGGAACCGACATCGCCCGCGAGATCCGGGCTGAACTCAAGGAGCGGGTGGCCGGCCTGCAGGCGCGCGAGGGGCTTGCCCCCGGGCTGGCCGTGGTGCTGGTGGGCGAGGACCCCGCCAGCCAGGTGTACGTGCGCATGAAGGGGAAGGCGGCCGACGAGGCGGGCATCCACTCACGCCAGATCACGCTCCCGGCGGAGACACCCGAGGACGAGCTGCTGGGCGTGGTGGAGGGGCTGAACGCCGATCCGGCCGTGCACGGCATCCTCGTACAGTTGCCGCTCCCGGGACACATCGACGAGAGCCGGATCCTGCTGGCCATCGATCCGCGCAAGGACGTGGACGGCTTCCACCCCATGAACGTGGGTCTGCTGAGCACCGGATCGCTGGACGTGCTGGCACCCTGCACCCCCTGGGGCGTGATCCAGATGCTCCTCCGCACCGGAAACGACCCGGGCGGCAAGCACGCGGTGGTGGTGGGACGCTCCAACATCGTGGGGCGCCCCATGGCCTCGCTCCTGCTGCGCAAGGCGGCGGGGGGCAATGCGACTGTGACCGTGGCCCATTCCCGGACGCGCGACCTGCCCGCCATCACCCGCCAGGCCGACATCCTGATCGCGGCCATCGGCATCCCCGAGCCCGAGGGTGAGGAGTTCGCCCGCTTCGTCACCGTCGGCATGAGCGACGAGCTGATCGCCCGGCTCGGCCCGCTGCCCCGCACGCACGGGCTGCTCGACGCCATGCTCACCGACC
>JAVVFC010000002.1:0-47626 GCA_032250975.1 Longimicrobiales bacterium
GCGGCGGGGGCGGCGCACATGGGGCTGCGTCCGGTGGTGGAGATGCAGTTCATGGACTTCGTGTCGCCCGCCTACGACGTGCTCACCAACTACATCGCCACCTCGGCCTACCGGGGGGCGGGGACGCTCCCGCTGGTGGTGCGCGGGCCGGTGGGGGGCGGCAACCGGGGCGGCCCCTTCCACTCCCAGAACGTGGAGATGGCCTTCTTCCACACCCCTGGCCTGAAGATCGTCTACCCGAGCACCGCGCGGGACGCGAAGGGGCTGCTCAAGGCCGCCATCCGGGACGAGCACCCGGTGATCTTCGAGGAGCACAAGGGGCTCTACCGGGCTCCCCACCTGCGCGAGGTGCTGCCCGAGGAGGACTACATCGTTCCGCTGGGCAAGGCGCGCACGGCCCGGGCTGGCACCGACGTCACGGTGCTCACCTACGGGCTCATGGTGCACCGCACGCTGGAGGCGGCCGAGGTGCTGGCCGCCGAGGACGGGATATCGCTGGAGGTGGTGGATCTGCGCACCCTCCTCCCACTGGACGAGGACCACATCGTGGAGAGCGTGCGCCGCACCGGAAAGGTGCTGGTGGTGCATGAGGACACCCGCACGGGCGGGATCGCGGGCGAGCTGGCCATGCGTGTGAACGAACGCGCCTTCGAGTGGCTGGACGGACCCGTGCTGCGGGTCACCGCGGTGGACGCGCCGGTGCCGTACGCCGGAGCGCTGGAGGACGCCTTCCTCCCCGCGGTGGCCGACATCGTGGCCGGGGCGCGCTACCTGGCGCGCTACTGAGGGGGCGGAGCGACGGGGAAGGGGCGCGGGGGCTTTGCCGCACCCGCGCCGGAACGTAAACTCAACGGTTCCGTGAACCGAACAACATCCGGAGTGCCGAGCGTGGCCCGCATCGAAGTTCCCATGCCCCAGATGGGCGAATCCATCGCCGAGGGGACCGTATCCCGCTGGCTCAAGTCCCCGGGCGATACCGTCGAGCGGGACGAGCCGATCCTGGAGATCTCCACCGACAAGGTGGACGCCGAGATCCCCGCCCCCGCCTCCGGTACGCTGGTGGCGGTGGAGGTGCAGGAAGGGGAGACGGTCGAGGTCGGCACCATCGTCGCCTACATCGATCCCGAAGGGGGGGCGCCCGACCAGCCAGCCCCGGCCGCGTCCGGGGACGGGGGCGAGGCGGAGCAGGGTGCGGCCGGCGCCCCGGAGGGCGGCGAGGCCGGCGGCGCCCGGGCCGATGCGTCCGGAACGGGTGCGACCGCCCGGGCGGAGGGTTCCGGCGGGGCCGCGGACGAGGCGTCCGCCGCCGGCGGAGAGATGTCCGCCGAGGAGCGGCTTCGCACCCGCTCCACCCCGGTCGTGCGACGCATCGCCGAGGAGCACGGGGTCGACATCGCGCATGTTCCCGGAACCGGTCACGCGGGCCGGGTCACCAAGCAGGACATCCTGGACTTCATCGAGTCCGGGGGCACGGCCGGCGAGGCGGCCGCGCCGCAGGAGGGCGGCCCGAAGGCGGAGCGCGCCCCGGCCCCGTCGGCCCCCGCCGCCCGGGCGGCCGCCCCGGCGCCGTCGGTGGCGCCGTCCGAGCTCTGGAAGGCCTTCTACGGTGAGGTGCAGCACCCGGAGTTCCCGGTCCGTGCGGCCGACCGGGTGGAGCCGATGGACAAGATCCGCCGCCTGACGGCGGAGCACATGGTGGTGGCCAAGCGCATCGCGCCCCACGTGCACTCCTTCATCGAAATCGACTTCACCGCCGTGGACGCGGTGCGGCGCGCCCTCAAGCCCCGTTGGGAGGAGCAGGGGGTGCGGGTGAGCTACACCGCCTTCGTGACCTGGGCGGTGAGCCGGCTGCTGCGCGAGTTCCCGATGGTCAACGGGACGGTCTCGGGCAACAACCTCATCTACCGCGGCAACATCAACGTGGGGATGGCGGTGGACCTGAACCCGGGCCTGATCGTGCCGGTCATCCACGACACCGACGACCTGAGCCTCACCGGCATCGCCCGCAAGATCGTGGACCTGGCCGAACGCGCGCGCAGTCGTCAGCTGCAGCCCTCCGAGATCCAGGGCGCCACCTTCTCCATCACCAATCCGGGTGTGCTGGGCACCACGGTGGGCATGCCGGTCATTCCCAAGGGGACCGCCGCCATCCTGGGCACGGGGAGCATCGACAAGCGCGTGGTGGTGGTGACCGACCCGGAGACGGGGGGTGACAGCATCGCCATCCGCAAACGCTCCTTCTTCAGCATGGGCTATGACCACCGCCTGGTGGATGGCGCAGACGCGGCCCGCTTCCTCTCGGCCCTCAAGGAGCTGCTGGAGGACTTCCCCGAGGACGCCTGAGGCATGCACGACGGACCGGTCCCGCCGCCCCCCGGACCCGAGGGTCCGGGGGGCGGTGGCGCTTCCGCTCCCCAACGCGCGACCCCCGCCCGGGGCGTGCTGGAGGTGCGCACCCCGGGCCGGGTACCCTACGCCGAGGCGCTGGCGCTGCAGGAGCGCCTGGTGGCAGAGCGGCGGGCCGGGCGGGCGCCCGACACGCTGCTGCTGCTGGAGCACCCGCCGGTCATCACGCTGGGCACCGGATCGGCGCCCGGGCACGTCCTCGTGGGGGCGGAAGAGCGGGCCCGGCTGGGGGTGGAGCTCTTCGAGACGGGGCGGGGCGGGGACGTGACCTACCACGGGCCCGGCCAGCTGGTGGGCTACCCGATCCTGGACCTCAAGCCCGACCGCCGCGACCTGCACCGCTACCTGCGCGACCTGGAGGAGGCGCTCATCCGCACGGTGGCCCGCTTCGGCGTGCGGGCGTGGCGCGAGGAGGGGCTCACCGGGGTCTGGACCGACGCCGGCAAGGTGGCCGCCATCGGCGTGCGGGTCTCGTCGGGGTGGATCACCTCGCACGGCTTCGCGCTCAACGTGGATCCCGACCTGAGCCACTTCGGGTGGATCGTCCCGTGCGGGATCGCGGACCGTGCCGTGGCCTCGCTGGCGGGCCTTGTGGGGCGCCCTGTCCCGGTCGCCGAAGTGGCGCCGGTGGCGGCGCGCGAACTGGCCGACGTCTTCGGCCTGCGGCCCCGTCAGGCGCCCGGGCCGGAGACGGGCGTACCCTCGCCCTCCGGCCCGTCCAGCCCGTCCGCGCCGTCCACCCCGTCCGCGCCGTCCGCGCCGTCCACCCCATCCTCGCCCTCCGCAGATTCCTCTCCCTTCAGGGGCGGGAGCCACTCGCGGTAGTCCAGGTAGCGCCCGCTCTCCTCGCGCTCGCGCTCGAGCCAGGCGCCGAAGCCCGAGGGAACCAGGCCGCCCGAAGCGCTCTGGTCGCGGGCCGCCCGGGTGGCCAGGTGGTTGGCGTATTCGTTGCGGGGGTGACCGGCGTGGCCCCGGACCCACACCCAGGACACCTCGTGGCGCGCCATGACCCGGTCCAGTTCCCGCCACAGTTCCAGGTTCTCGATCGCGCCGCCCTTGCGGCGCCACCCGCGGCGACGCCAGCCGTGGATCCACTCCGAGGCGCCCTTCACCAGGTACTGGCTGTCCGATACGAAGCGGACCCGGCAGCGCCGTCGCAGGAGGGAGAGCCCCTCGATGGCGCTGCGCAGCGCCATGCGGTTGTTGGTCGTGTCCGGCTCGGAGAGCCAGAAGTCGCGCGCCGCCCAGGCGTCGTCGTGCCACGCCTCCAGGAGTCCGCCGGCGCCGCCCGGGTTGGCGCGGCCACGGAACTGGTTGCCCAGGCAGGACTCGTCGGCGTGGATCTGTACGGGGGTCGGGGTGCTCATGGACCCAAAGCTACCCCGGGTGCGCGCGCGGGGAAGGACCCCGCTCGCTTGACGGGTTCCGGGGTGGATCTACCTTTCCCTCGACCCCTGTTCCCGCCCTCGAGACCCCGCCTCCCCTGAACCGACCCGCCTACCTGCTGCTGGAGGACGGACGCCGCTTTCCGGGGACGGCCCTGGGGGCCGCGGGCCCGGCCTTCGGCGAAGTCGTCTTCAACACCTGCATGACCGGCTACCAGGAGATCCTCACCGACCCCTCGTACTGCGGTCAGCTGGTCTGCATGACCTATCCCCTGCAGGGCAACTACGGGGTCAACGACCGCGACCGGGAGGCGCCGGAGCCACTCCTGTCCGGCTTCGTGGTGCGCGAGGCCGCCCGCCGCCCCTCCTCCTGGCGGAGCGAGGGGTCGCTGGCCGGGTACCTGGCCGAGCACGGGGTGGTGGGGATCGCCGACGTGGACACGCGCGCCCTGACCCGGCACCTGCGGGCCCGCGGCTCGATGCGGGGCGCCATCGCGCCCGGGGACGTGGACGCGGACCGGCTGCTGGCCGACATCCGCCGGCACCCCCGGATGGAGGGGCTCGAGTTGGCCTGCAGCATCTCCACCGAGTCGATCTACCGGATCCCAGCCCAGGGCGAAGCGCGCTTCCACGTGGTCTCGTACGACTTCGGGGTGAAGGCCAACTCTCCGCGTCTGCTCGCCGAGCGCGGCTGCCGCATCACGGTGATCCCGGCCGACACCCCCCTGGACGAGATCCTCGCCCTGGCGCCGGACGGCCTCTTCGTCTCGAACGGGCCCGGTGACCCGGCCGCGGTCGAACGTGCCCGGGACGCCATCCGCGCGCTCCCGGCGCAGGGGGTTCCCGTGTTCGGCATCTGCCTGGGACACCAGCTCATCGCGCGTGCCTTCGGGGGCACCACCTACAAGCTCCCCTTCGGCCACCACGGGGGGAACCACCCGGTGCGCAACCTGGAGCGCGGCACGGTCGAGATCACCTCGCAGAACCACGGATTCGCCGTGCGGGAGGGTCCGGACCACACCGTGGCGGGTGCGCCCGACCTCGCGGTGACCCACGTGAACCTCTACGATGGCACGGTCGAAGGGGTGCGCCACCGCACGCTGCCGGTCTTCTCGGTGCAGTACCACCCCGAGGCGGCCCCCGGCCCGCACGACAGCCGCTACCTCTTCGACCACTTCGTGGATCTGATGGCGGACGCCGGCTCCGATGCCGCTTGACGGCGCCCGCGGGGCGGCGGTACCGTCCCGCCCCGAACCCTCGTGACAGGATGTCCGAAGCCCCCCTGGAGGAAGCATGACGAAGGCGGATCTGGTTGAGCAGGTGACCGAGGCCATCGGGCCGGGCATCACCAAGAAGGATTGTGCCCTCGTCGTGGACGGCTTCCTGAACGCGGTGAAGCGGGCGCTGGTGAACGGCGACCACATCGAGATCCGCGGGTTCGGCACCTTCAAGGTGCGCCGGCGCAAGACGCGCCTGGCCCGCAATCCGCGCACCGGCGAGGCGGTCAAGGTGCCGTCGCGGGCGGTACCGGTCTTCAAGCCGTCCAAGCAGCTCCAGACCCGGGTCTCGCGCAGCAACGAGGTCCGGTAGCCCCCCGGCACCGGGTAACGATGCGTCCCGCGGGTCGCGCGGGGGCCCCGGGACACCGTTTAACGAATCCACGCCGGCCCGCGTCTCTCCGTCAGTGAACGGACACGGAGCGGAATCCGGGCGTGAGCCCCGGGACGACGAGCTGGTCGCGGGAGCCCGGGCAGGGGACCGGGAGGCGCTGGACGTGCTGGTGGCGCGCCACCACGGGGTTGCGTACCGCGTGGCGCTTGGAATCCTGGCCGACCCGGACGCCGCTGCGGACGCCACCCAGGAAGCCTTCCTCAAGGCCATGCGGGGGCTGGCCGGTTTCCGGGGCGACGCGCGCTTCCGGACCTGGCTCCTGACCATCGTCTCCAACGAGGCCCGCACCCAGCTCCGGCGGGGAGTTCGCCGGCGGGAGCGCTCGATGGACGAGGTGGGCGAAATGGGCGACGGGCATCGCGGGGCCGACGAGCTGGTGGCCGAAGGAGACGCCTGCCGGCGGGCTCGCGGGCTGCTGGAGCGGCTCCCCGAAAAGCAGCGTCTGGCGGTGCAGCTCCGGGTGGACGAGGGGCTCAGCTTCCGGGAGGTGGGCGAGATCATCGGATCCAGCGAGGGTGCGGCGCGGGTCAACTATCACCACGGCATCAAGCGGTTGCGCGCGTGGATGGAGGACACATGGGCATGACGTGCGAGCGGGTGCGGGAGCGGCTCCCCGAGTGGGCTGCCGGCGCACTGGGTGTGGAGGTCCGGGACGAGGTGGCCTCCCACCTCGAGGTCTGCGCGACCTGTGCCGAAGAGGCGCGGACGGTGCGGCTGCTCGCGGGCGCTCGCCCGGCAGTGCCCGGCGAGCTGGAGGTGCGCCTGCGGGCCGCTCTCGACCGGGAGTGGGCGGCCACGGCCGCCGTCGGGGGGTCGGGCGTCGGGTCGGACCGGGCAGACCGGCGGGACCGTGCGGCCCGGCCCCGGTGGGCGCGCATTCCGGGGGGTCTGCCCGCCTGGGTGGCGGCGGCTGCCGTGCTGGCGGCGGTGGTCGGCCGGGGGGTGTTGCGGCCGGGCGCACAGGACGATTCGCCGGTGCTGGCGTACGCCGAGGAGGACGCGCCCGCCCTGCTCTGGGACGAGGGTGTGGTGGCGGGTGCGCCGGTGCTGGAGGGACTCACGGACGAGGAGCTGGCACAGCTCCTGGAGGAGATGGAGCCATGATGTGTGGAGCGGGTCGAGCAGGTGTGCCGGTACGACGGGGAGGGGCCCGGCGGTGGGGTGCAGGTCGTCTTCGGATCGGGGTGCTGGCGCTGGCCGCGCTGACGGTGACGGACGCCCGTCCGGCGGAGGGCCAGCAGCGGCGCCCGCCCGCCCCGCCCCCTGCCCGGGCGGAAATGGAAGCGCAGGTGCAGCGGCGGTTCCACGAACTGGTGGTGCGGGAGCTGGCGCTCACGGAGGAACAGGCCGTGGGGCTGCAGCGGGTGGTGGAGAGCTTCCGGGAGCAGCGCCGGGAGCTGAACCGGCGCCAGCGCCTGCTGCAGCGCCGCATGGCGGGCACGGGCGCGCTGCTCTCCGAGGAGGAGGCGCGCCAGGTGCTGGAGGAGGTGACGGCAGTGAAGGAGCTGGAGGTCCGACTGCTGCGCGAGGAGCAGGTTGCGCTCCGGGAGGTGGTGTCGGCGCCGCAACTGGTCCGATTCTACACGCTGCGCGAGCAGCTCGCCGGCCGGATCCGGCGGCTGCGCCAGCCGGGCGGGGGTGGCTCGCCGGACGGGGGCGGCACGCCGGGAGGCGGTGGAGGTCCACCCGGGATGCGGTGACCCCCGGCCGGACCCGGAGTCCGGTGCGGGGGTAGCTTCCGGACCCGGCGATCGGGTATCGTAACCGATCCGCCCTCCCCCCGGACGCCGCGCTGCTCCATGGACGTGGACATCCTGTTCTTCGCCAGCTACCGCGACCTCACCGGTACACCCGGACTGCGGCTCACGCTACCGCCCGGCGCCACCGTCGAGGAGCTGGTGCGCACGGTCCGGGAACGGGGTGAGGCCTTCCTGCACCTGCCCGCGCGCCCCGCGGTGGCGGTCAACCACACGGTGGTCCCGCACGGCCACGTGCTCACCGACGGGGACGAGGTGGCCTTCCTCCCCCCGGTGGCCGGTGGATAGCGCCGTGACGGCCCGCATCACCTCCGAGCCCATCGACCCGGAGGCGCTGCGCGGTGCGGGCGCCGGAGACGGGGCCGAGCTGCTCTTCCTGGGGGTGGTCCGGAATCACGCCGAGGGCCGCCCGGTGCGGGGGATGCGCTACGAGGCCTACGGAGAGATGGCCGAGCGGGTGCTGGCGGAGATCGTGCGAGAAGCGGAAGCGCGGCACGCGGTCTCGCGGGTGGCCGCGGTCCACCGGGTGGGCGAACTGGCGGTGGGCGAGGTGAGCGTGGCGATCCTGGTGGCCGCACCCCACCGCGATGCGGCCTACGGGGCCTCGCGCTTCGTGATCGAGCAGATCAAGCGCCGCCTCCCGGTCTGGAAGCACGAGCACTTCGCGGACGGGGCGTCGCGGTGGGTGGCGGGCGTACCGCTGGCGCCGGAGTCGGCAGGATGACCGAGGGCCCGGAGGTGGCGCCCACGGAGGTGGTGCCCATGGAGGACGGCTTCGGGCGGCGCGTGGAGTACCTGCGCATCTCGGTCACCGACAAGTGCAACCTGCGCTGCGTCTACTGCATGCCCCTCGAGGGCCTTCCCTGGCTCAAGCGGGACGCGCTGCTGAGCTACGAGGAGATACGCACCGTGGTCGCCACCATGGCGCCCATGGGACTGCGGCGCGTGCGGATCACGGGGGGCGAGCCGCTGGTGCGCCGCGACCTGGCCCGGCTGGTGAGCATGGTGGCCGGGGTGGACGGCATCGAGGAGGTGTCGCTGACCACCAACGCGGTGCTGCTGGCCGAGCAGGCGGAGGCGCTCCGCGAGGCCGGCCTCACGCGCGTGAACGTCTCGCTCGACTCGCTCCGGGAGGATCGGGTCGAGGCCATCGCCCGGCGGGCGGGCGCCTTCCCGCGTATCATGGCCGGGTTGGACGCGGCCGAGGCGGCCGGGTTCGTACCCCTGAAGGTGAACGTCGTCCTCCTGCGCGGGCAGAACGACGATGAGATCGAGGACTTCGCCGCCCTCACCCGCGAACGTCCCTGGCACGTCCGCTTCATCGAGGTCATGCCCACCGGCGCCAACCTGGAGGTTTCCGCGAACCAGTTCGTCTCCTGCCGGGAGGCGCTGGAGCGGGTGCGCCGGCTCGGGGAGCTGGTCCCGGCAGAGGGGCCCACGGGCAACGGCCCCGCCACCTATTACCGCTTTCCGGGCGCCCCGGGGACGGTCGGCGTCATCACCCCCATGAGCCACAGCTTCTGCGACCGGTGCAACCGGCTGCGGCTGACGGCGGACGGGCAGCTGCGTCCCTGCCTTTTCGGTGCCCTCCAGACCGATCTGCGCGCCCTGCTGCGGGCGGGCCGGCCGCTGGAACCCGCCATCCGCGAGACGCTTCGCGTCAAGCCCGAGCGCCACGACCTGGTGCAGGGCAGCGCCGCGGGGTCGGGCGGACTGGTCGCGCTCTCCCAGACCGGGGGGTAGCGGGACCGGAGCGTAGCGGGGCGCCGACCCGGCCGCTCACGGCACGCGGCGCTCCGCGCCGGCCCCGGGGGTGCGGGGTCCGGATCCGCGCGGCTCCCGGATCCGGCTCCGGGAACGCCCCCGCCGGGGAACCCGGGGCGGCGAGGCCGCGTTCGGGGGGCGGGGGAGCGCGGGTGGGTCGCGTTGACACCCCCGACCCCGACAAAATAGCTTCCGCCAGGCCGCAATCCGGCCCCGTCCCGCGCCGTCCGGCGAACCGGATTCACCCGGTGCGGGAACCTTCCCGGGACCGCCAACCAACGAGCTCATGAGCTTCAAGAAGATCACCGTGGTGGGGGCCGGGAACGTCGGCGCCACCGCCGCGCAGCGCATCGCGGAGAAGGAACTGGCCCGCGAGGTCATCCTGATCGACATCGCGGAGGGAATCCCCCAGGGCAAGGGACTCGACCAGTGGGAGAGCGCCCCCATCGAGGGCTTCGACTCCCGTGTCATCGGCTCCCAGGACTACGAGCCCGCCCGGGGCTCCGAGATCTTCGTGGTGACCGCGGGGATCGCGCGCAAGCCGGGAATGAGCCGGGACGACCTGCTCAAGACCAACGCCGGCATCGTCCGGAGCGTCTCCGAGGAGATCAAGCGGGTGGCGCCCGACGCCATCGTCATCATGGTTTCCAACCCGCTCGACGTGATGGCGCAGGTCGCCATGCAGACCACCGGCTTCCCCCGGGAGCGCGTGATCGGCATGGCGGGCGTGCTCGACACCGCCCGCTACCGCTCCTTCATCGCATTGGAGCTCGAGGTCAGCGTGGAGGACATCCAGGCGCTGGTGCTGGGCGGCCACGGAGACACCATGGTGCCCCTGCAGAGCTGCACCACCATCTCGGGAATCCCCATCACCCACTTCCTGGCCCAGGATCGCATCGATGCCCTGGTGGAGCGCACCCGCAAGGGCGGCGCCGAGATCGTGGGCTACCTCAAGACGGGCAGCGCCTACTACGCCCCCTCGGCGGCGGCGGTCCAGATGGTCGAGGCCATCGTCAAGGACAAGAACCGCATCCTGCCCTGTGCCGCCTGGCTCACCGGGGAGTACGGCCAGGAAGGGATCTTCCTGGGGGTGCCCTGCAAGCTGGGCGAGGGCGGGCTCAAGGAGATCCTGGAGGTGGATCTCTCGGAGGCGGAGCGGGAGGCGCTCGCGAAGAGCGCCGACGCGGTCCGGGAGACCATGAAGGCGCTGGACTGAGTCCGGGACCGGGGAGGGGCGAGAGCGCCCCTCCCCTCTCTCTTTCCGCCGGGGTCCCCCGCGGCCCCACCACACTCTCGGTTACGACGGAGCTGGAATGCGTCGCGTCGCCAGTCTCTACCGCTCGTCGGTGGGCAAGAAGATCCTGATGGCCCTCTCGGGCCTGATCCTGTTCGGGTTCATCGTCGGCCACATGGTCGGGAACCTGAAGGTCCTTTCCGGCCCCGAGGCCTTCAACCACTACGCCGAGTTCCTGCGGGAGGTGGGCTACCCCCTCCTTCCGCACCAGAGCTTCCTCTGGGGCTTCCGTCTGCTGCTGCTGGGAGCCGTCTTCCTACACGCCATCTCGGCGCTCCAGCTCTGGAACGCTTCCCGGGCGGCCCGGGGCGGGGGCTATGGCCGGAAGGCGGACATCTCCTTCTCCTACGCCTCTCGCACCATGCGCTGGGGCGGGGTGATCCTGGCGCTCTTCATCGTCTATCACATCCTGCATCTGACGACGGGGAGCGTGCACGCGGACTTCATCCCGGGGGACGTCTACCACAACTACGTGACCGCCTTCCAGAGTCCGTTGATCTTCGCGCTCTACGCGGTGGCGCAGGCGGCGCTTTGCTTCCACCTGTATCACGGGCTCTGGTCCGTGACCCAGACCCTGGGAGCCAACCACCCCAGGTACAATCCTCTTCGGCGTCCCGTGGCCGTGGTCGTCTCCCTCGGCATCTTCGTCGGCTTTCTCATCCCACCGGTGCTGGTCCTGGCCGGTGTGGTGTCTTAAAGGATCGGTGCAGCAATGGAGCTGAACGCGAGAATCCCGGAAGGGGCCATCGAGGAAAAGTGGGACAACCACCGCTTTTCCATGAAGCTGGTGAACCCCGCCAACAAGCGGAAATACTCGGTGATCGTGGTGGGGACCGGGCTGGCGGGGGCCTCCGCCGCCGCCACCATGGGTGAGCTGGGATACCGGGTACGGGTCTTCACCTACCACGACTCCCCGCGCCGGGCCCATTCGATCGCCGCCCAGGGCGGGATCAACGCCTCCAAGAACTACCAGTCGGATGGCGACTCGGACTTCCGGCTCTTCTACGATACGGTGAAGGGCGGGGACTTCCGCTCGCGCGAGGCCAACGTCTACCGGCTGGCGCAGCTGAGCGGGAACATCATCGACCAGTGCGTGGCCCAGGGCGTTCCTTTCGCCCGGGAGTACGGAGGGCTGCTGGCCAACCGCTCCTTCGGCGGAGCCCAGGTCTCGCGCACCTTCTATGCCCGGGGGCAGACGGGGCAGCAGCTCCTGCTGGGCGCCTACCAGGCGCTGGAGCGTCAGGTGGACGCGGGCACCTGCGTGATGCACACCGAGCACGAGATGATGGACGTGGTGCTTGTGGACGGCGTCGCCAAGGGGATCATCACCCGCAACCTGCGCACCGGAAAGCTGGAGCGGCACGTGGCCGACGCCGTCATCCTGGCCACGGGGGGCTACTCCAACGTCTTCTTCCTCTCCACCAACGCCAAGAAGTGCAACGTCACCGCCACCTGGCGGGCGCACCGGCGGGGAGCGGGGTTCGCCAACCCCTGCTACACCCAGATTCACCCCACCTGCATTCCGCCCTCGGGGGAGTACCAGTCGAAGCTCACCCTCATGAGCGAATCGCTTCGGAACGACGGCCGCATCTGGGTACCGAAGCGGGCGGGTGACGCGCGGCCGGCGGACCAGATCCCCGAGGAGGAGCGGGACTACTACCTGGAGCGCTTCTACCCCTCGTTCGGCAACCTGGCGCCCCGCGACATCTCCTCGCGGCGGGCCAAGGAGATGGTGGACGCCGGGCACGGCGTGGGCGAGATGAAGAACGGGGTCTACCTGGACTTCCGTCACGCCATCGACCGCCTGGGGGAGCAGGTCATCGCCGAGCGCTACGGCAACCTCTTCGCCATGTACGAGAAGATCACGGGCGAGAACCCGTACCGGCAGCCCATGCGCATATACCCCGCGCCCCACTACACCATGGGGGGGCTCTGGGTGGACTACAACCTGATGACCAACGTGGAGGGGCTCTTCGCCATCGGTGAGGCCAACTTCTCCGACCACGGCGCCAACCGGCTGGGAGCGAGCGCGCTCATGCAGGGGCTGGCGGACGGCTACTTCATCATGCCGATGACGATCGGGAACTACCTGGCCGGAGTCACGCCGGACGTGGTGGACACCGCCCATCCCGCCTTCCACGAGGTGGAGGACGCGGTGCGGGACCGGCTCGGCAGTCTGCTCTCGGTGGGCGGCGGCCGCACCGTGGACTCCTTCGCCATCGAGCTGGGCAAGGTGATGTGGAACGAGTGCGGCATGGCGCGCACCGCGGAGGGGTTGCAGAGAGCGATCACGGCCATCGGAGAGCTTCGGGAGGCCTTCTGGAACGACGTCCGGGTTCCCGGCCGGGCGGACGACCTGAACCAGGAGCTGGAGAAGGCGGGGCGCACCGCCGATTTCCTCGAGTTCGCCTCGGTCATGTGCTGGGACGCGCTGGCGCGGGACGAGTCGTGCGGCGCCCACTACCGCCCGGAGCACGTCACCGACGAGGGCGAGGCGAAGCGCGACGACGAGAACTTCGCCCACGTGTCGGTCTGGGAATTCACCGGGGTGGGGAAGGAGCCCCGGCTCCACAAGGAGCCCCTGGCCTTCGAGAACGTCCAGCTCTCGCAGAGGAGCTACAAGTAATGAAGCTGAAGCTGAACATCTGGCGGCAGGCGGGCCCGGGCGACACCGGCCGCTTCGAGGCCATCACGGCGGAGGACGTCTCGGAGCACATGTCGTTCCTGGAGATGCTCGATGTGGTCAACGAGCGCCTCATCCGCGACGGCGGTGAGCCCGTCGCCTTCGACCACGACTGCCGCGAGGGGATCTGCGGTACGTGCGGGATGGTGATCAACGGCGTCCCGCACGGCCCCAAGAGCCTCACGACCGTCTGCCAACTGCACATGCGGCACTTCCGGGACGGGGACGAGCTCTGGATCGAGCCCTGGCGGGCCCGGGCGTTTCCGGTGCTCAAGGACCTGGTGGTGGACCGGGGGGCCTTCGACCGCATCATCCAGGCGGGGGGATACGTGTCGATCCGCACCGGGAGCGCCCCGGACGCGAACGCCATCCCCATCCCGAAGGAGTTCGCAGACGAGGCCTTCGATGCGGCCGCCTGCATCGGGTGCGGGGCGTGCGTGGCAGCCTGCCCCAACGCCTCGGCCATGCTCTTCACCGCGGCCAAGGTGACCCACCTGGCCCGCCTCCCCCAGGGCCAGCCCGAGCGGTATCAGCGGGTGCTGCGCATGGTGGACACCCACGACGCCGAGGGCTTTGGCAACTGCACCAACCACGGGGCCTGCCAGAACGCATGTCCCAAGGGGATCAGCGTGGACTACATCGCCCAGCTCAATCGGGACCTGTTCAAGGGCACGCTCACCGCCCGGCCCGAAGTGGTGGCCGCGGAGGCGGGGGGGTGAGGGTGCGCGCCACGGCGCTGGCCGTTCTCCTTCTGCTCGCCGCCGGCTGCGGGGGTGGTGGGGGGGACGCGGACCTGCTGATCGTGGGCGCGCGGGTGTGGACCGGAGACGAGGCGCGGCCCTGGGCCGAGGCGGTCGCGATCCGCGGTGAGCGCATTCTGGCGGTGGGAAGCGAGGCCGACGTGCGCGGGCTGCGGGGGCGCGATACCCGGGTTCTGCGGCTCGACGGCGGACTTGTGACGCCCGGCTTCATCGACAACCACACGCACTTCAACCGGGCGGGGGAACTGCTGCTCGGGATCAATCTCCTGGCCGTCGCGGACGGGGAGGGACTGCGCGAGGAGGTGGCGCGTACGGCTGCCCGGCTGCCCGTGGGTGCCTGGATGGTCGGGGGCATGTGGGGCGCGTACCAGCAGTGGGCGCAGGGTTCGACGGGAGCGGACGCGGTGGGGGGCGACGCCCCCGAAGCCTTCGATCCCGACCGCACCATCATCGACCCGGTCAGCCCGGAGCACCCGGCGCTCCTCTGGAACTGGGACCGCAGCCGCTACCTGGCCAACGGTGCCGCGCTGTCGGCGGCGGGGGCAGAGTGCGGGTGGGAGGGGGTGGAGTGCCGGGACGGGGTCCCCACGGGGCGCCTCGATGCGCGGGCGGCGGACCGCGTCCGGGCCGCGATCCCGGAGCCGACCATGGAGCAGCGCCTGGCCGAGGCGCGTGCCGCCCTGGGCGACCTGGCGCGCCACGGCGTCACCACCTTCTTCGACATCACGCCGCCCGCGCAGGTCGAGGTCTACGAGCGGCTGCGCGAAGCGGGCGAACTCACCGCCCGGGTCAACATGCGCATGGTGCTGGACACCTGGGACGAGATGCGCGACGCGGGCATCACCGAGGGCTTCGGGGACGACTGGGTCCGCTACCAGGGGCTCAAGGGTTTCGTGGACGGAATCATGGGCAACTCGCAGGCCCGCTTCTACGAGCCCTACCGCACCACCGGGGTGCGCGGCCAGTGGCGGAACGCCTCCAACACCGGCTACGTGACCGCGCGCGGCTCCGGCATGGACCCGCCGGGGAACATGGAGGCGCTGCTGCTCGGCGCCGATGCCGCCGGCTTCAATCCGCGCGTGCACGCCATCGGCGACCACGCCATCGACTCGATCGTGGACGTGATGGCGCGCGTGATGGCCGCGAACGGGCCCCGGGAGGACCGGCGCTTCGCCATCATCCACAACCAGGTCATCCGTGGCCCGGAGACGGCGCGCCGCCAGGCCGAGCTGGGGCTCATCGCCGAGATGCAGCCCTACCATACCATCGACGACATGCGCTGGATGGAGGAGCGGATCGGGGAGCGCGCCCGCTGGGCCTACGCCTTCCGTACGCTGCACGAGGCCGGCGTACTGCTCTCCTTCGGCAGTGACTGGCCCGGGACCAACGCCGCATGGTACACGGTGAGTCCCCTGCACGGGATCTACGCGGCCGTGACCCGCCAGACGCTGGAGGGGACGCCCGCGGGCGGTTGGTACCCCGAGGAGCGCATCGACGTGGAGACGGCGCTACGGGCCTATACGGTGAACAACGCCTGGGTGGCGGGCGAGGAGGCCCGCAAGGGGCGCCTGGCTCCCGGCTACCTCGCCGACCTGACCGTCCTGGACCGCGACCTCTTCGGCATCGCCCCCGAGGAGGTCCGGGACGTCACCGTCACCCACACCATCGTGGGCGGTCGCCTGGTGTACGGCGACCCCGCCGGCGACCCCGGGAACGAATCCGGCTCGACGCCGTAACAGGAGCGCGCGCCCACCGGCCACGTCTCCCGTACACGTCTCGCGGACACCGGCGCCCGGCCCCCACTCCCGACCCCTGCTCCCGACCTTTCCCGTCTGCCTCATGATGCCGCATCCCGCACCGCGCCGTCGTCCGGCGCCGTCCGTGAGTCCGCGCCTCGCCGCGCTGCTCGTCCTGCTCCCCTTCGCGGGGGCGTGCGGGGACGATCCCCTGGGTCCCCAGTTCCCGGAGGACACGGATTTCGCGTCCTCGCTCGGGATCGACCTGGCGCAGATGACGCGCCTGGAATCGGGGGTCTTCATCCAGACCACCCGGGAAGGGACGGGTGATCCGGTCACGGCCGGCACCGTGACGGTCGCCTTCACCCTCTGGCTCCCGGACGGTACCGAGGCGGACGCCTCCGACGCCTTCCAGTTCACCTTCGGGGTGACGCCCCTCATCCAGGGCTGGGTGGACGGGGTGACCGGCATGCGCGTGGGCGAGATCCGCAAGATCGTGGTCCCCTCGCCCCTGGGCTTCGGGGCGTCCGGTTCGGGACCCATTCCACCCCACTCGGTGCTGATCTTCCAGGTGGAGTTGCTCTCGGTGGACGAGGCGGCGGGCTGATCGGACCGCCGCGGAAGGTGGCGGAGCGCCACGGCGCGGGGGGCTCGCCCCCGACCGCCCCCGGAGCGTGGGCGCCTACATGCGCGGCAGCGTGACCCCCACCTGGCCCATGTACTTCCCGGCGCGGTCCGCGTACGCGGTCTCGGGCTCCTCGTCCCCCTCGAAGAAGAGGAGCTGGGCGATCCCCTCGCCGGCGTAGACCTTGGCGGGCAGAGGCGTGGTGTTGCTGATCTCCAGCGTCAGATACCCCTCCCACGTGGGCTCCAGGGGCGTGACGTTGACGATGATCCCGCACCGTGCGTAGGTGCTCTTGCCGACGCAGATCACCAGCACGTCACGGGGGATGCGGAAGTACTCTTCGGTGCGCGCGAGCGCGAAGGAATTCGGGGGAATGATGCACGCGTCCGCGTTCACATCCACGAAGGAGCGAGCGTCGAAGTTCTTGGGGTCCACGATCACGTTGTGGACGTTGGTGAAGACCTTGAACTCGGGCGCCACCCGGATGTCGTAGCCGTAGGACGAGATGCCGTAGCTGATCCTCCCGTCCCGCACCTGTCCGGTCTCGAAGGGCTCGATCATGCGGTGCTCCTGACACATCCTGCGGATCCACCTGTCGCTCTTGATGGGCATGGGGGGCGTACGTTTTCCGGGTGCGGACGAGGTAGGGAGGCGGGCGCGCGCGCGGGGCGGGGCCCGGTGGGAAGGGGCGCAAGATAGGGCGTACGGCGGGCGCCGGCAAACGGGTCTTAAGCCTTGACTTTCAAAGCATTTTCCCTGCTTGACACCCGTTCCGGGGCCCCGGTACCTTTCGGCGTCTCGCACGTGAACTTTTTCACGAATACACCGGACACAGGGCTGCTCATGTCGGGATCGTACGCACCGCTCCTCATCCTGTTCGGAGTCTCGGTCCTGAACGCCGTGGTCATCGCTGGCCTCACGCACGTCTTCAATCCGCGGCGCCCGACGCCCCAGAAGGAGATGCCCTACGAGTCGGGCATGATCGCTCTGGGCGACACGCGGGCCCGCTTCAGCGTGAAGTTCTACATGGTCGCGATCTCGTTCATCGTCTTCGACCTGGAGACGATCTTCCTCCTCCCCTGGGCGGTGCGGATGCGGGAGCTGGGCTGGGGCGCCTTCATGGCCATGTCCCTCTTCGTGGGGGTCCTCACCCTGGGTCTGGTCTACGAGTGGAAGAAAGGAGGTCTGGAGTGGGACTGACGGACAGAAAACTCCCCGGCGGGGGCACCAGCGCCCGCTCCGGGGGGCTCTTCGGTGCGGGAGGACCGACCTTCCTCACCACCAAGCTGGACTTCATCGTCAACTGGGGGCGGCGCAGCTCGCTCTGGCCGATGCCCTTCGGGACCGCCTGCTGCGCCATCGAGATGATGGCGTCGGCCGGGTCCGACTACGACGTCTCGCGCTTCGGCATGGAGCGCTTCTCGTTCTCGCCCCGCCAGGCGGACGTGCTCATCTGCGCGGGACGCGTCCCCTACAAGCTGGCGCCGGTCCTGCGCCGCACCTGGGACCAGATGCTCCAGCCCAAGTGGGCCATCTCCATGGGCGCCTGCGCATCGTCCGGGGGGGTGTTCGACAACTACTCGATGGTGCAGGGCATTGACACGATCATCCCGGTCGACGTCTACATCCCCGGGTGTCCGCCCCGGCCCGAGGCCCTCATCTACGGGCTGATGATGATCCAGGAGAAGATCCGCCAGGAGTCGCTGGCGGAGCACTTCGACAACCGGGCGGAAGACCCCGAGGCGGTGGCCCGGCCGCGCGCCGACGACCAGGAGGTGGGGGCGCTCACGGGGCCCTTCGGGAACTCGACACGGCAGAATCGGGTGAGCGGGCTGGTCCAGACGGACCGCGTGTCCCGCCCCGAGGACCGACTTCCGTAACCGCAGGAGATCTCCCATGGCAGACGAGACCCGATCCGGCCTGGACGCAGTCGAGGCCGGGCCGGCGGGGAGCGAAGACGGACTGGCGCCGGACGCCGCCTCCGGCCTGCCGGTGCCGGAGCACCCCACGGTGTCGGCGCTGCGCGCCCGCTTCGGGGACGCGGTGCTCCGCCATGAAGTCGGAGCCCGCGACCAGCACGTCGTGTTCATCGAGCCTTCCCGCAACGTGGAGGTGCTCGGCTGGCTCAAGGAGGATCCGGCCCAGGATTATGCGTTTCTCTCCGACGTGACCGCGGTGGACTACGGAGGGGGGCGGCCGCTGCAGGTGGTCTACCAGCTCTTCTCCCTGACCCACCACCGGACGCTGCGCGTGAAGTGCGAGCTGCCGGTCACAGCGCTGGAGGTCGACTCCCTGGCGCCCCTCTGGAAGACCGCCGACTGGCTGGAACGCGAGGTCTACGACCTGTTCGGAATCCGCTTCCGCGGGCACCCCGACCTGCGCCGCATCCTCATGCCGGAGAACTACGCCGAGGGCCACCCCCTGCGGAAGGACTTCCCCCTGAGGGGCCGCTTCTCCCGCGCGGAGCAGACCCGGCGCGCGCTCGCCCAGGAGGTGGAGAACTTCTACATCCCGCTCGAGATGGACCTGGGGCGTGAGCCTCAGCTGCCGGCGGCCCGGGAGTCCGGGTCCGACCCAGCCGACCAAGCCTGAACGCCCCGGGAGGACGATCGATGGCGACGAAGACGGTCGAGTTCACGGTGGGGCGGACGCCGGAGATGGGGCTGGACTCCCGTCCCGCGCCCGGTCCCCTGGCCCCCGTGGACCTGCCCGAACCCGAGATGGGTTCGGAGAACATGCTCATCAACATCGGACCGCAGCACCCCGCCACGCACGGCGTGCTGAGGCTGGTCTGCGAGCTGGACGGCGAAACGGTGCTGCGGGTCATCCCGCACATCGGCTACCTGCACTCCGGCTTCGAGAAGCAGGGGGAGTACCGCACCTGGAACCAGGTGGTGCCGCTCACCGACCGCATGGACTACCTGGCGCCCCTGATCTACAACTGCGCCTACGTGATGTCGGTCGAGGAGCTGATGGGCATCGACGTGACCGAGCGTTGCAAGGTGGTGCGGGTCATCATCATGGAGCTGGACCGCATCTTCGGGCACCTGCTCTGGATCGGGACCACCGCCATGGACATGGGGGCGGTGACCCCCTTCCTCTACACCTTCCAGGAGCGGGAGAAGATCTACTCCCTGCACGAGTCGCTCACGGGGGCGCGCATCACCACCTCCGCCACCCGCGTGGGCGGCATGATGGCGGATCTGCCTGAGGGGTGGCCGGAGGCCTGCCGGAAGTTCGTCACCGAGCTGCATCGCACCCTCGACCAGGTCGAGTATCTGCTCACCACCAACGCCATCCACCTGGGCCGGACACAGGGGATCGGGGTGATCTCCGCCGAGGACGCGGTCAACTACGGCTTCACGGGCCCGAACCTGCGGGCCTCGGGCGTGCCCTACGACGTGCGCAAGGACAAGCCCTACTACGACTACGAGACCTACGACTTCGAGGTCCCGATCGGGGAGCACGGTGACTGCTACGACCGCTACCTGGTGCGCATGGAGGAGATGCGGCAGAGCATCCGCATCGTGGAGCAGGCGCTCGACCGGCTTCCGGGCGGCCCCATCAACGTGCCCGATCCGGCCATCTCGCTTCCCTCGAAGACGGACTGCATGAACGACATGGAGTCCATGATCCACCACTTCAAGCTCATCACCGAGGGGATCCACGCCCCGGCGGGCGACTCCTGGTTCAGTGTGGAGGCCTCCAAGGGGGAACTGGGCATGTACGTGGTGAGCGACGGCGGGAGCAAGCCGGTCCGCTGGCGCGTCCGGCCGCCCTCCTTCGTGAATCTCTCGGTGATCCCCAAGCTGGCGGAGGGGCACCTGGTGTCCGACCTGATCATGATCAACGCCTCCCTGGACATCGTGCTGGGAGAGATCGACCGATGAGCGACGTTCCCTTCAAGAATCCTGGCTTCGCGGGCAATACCGGGGAGTTCGATCTCACCGAAGCGCAGGTGCGCGGGACGGACTTCGTGCCCTCCCGACCGGTGGAGGGCGGGCATCCGTCCGGCACCGCCAGCTACCCCTATATGCGGGTGGAGCGGGACCCTGACGCCCCCCTGTTCGAGGGTCCCTACCGGGAGCGCTTCGAGAAGCTGCTCACACGCTACCCGGACAAGCGGGCCGCACTGCTGCCCACCTTGGCGCTCGCCCAGGAGGTCCGGGGGCACGTTTCGCCGGAAACCATGGACGCGGTGGGCACGCTGCTCGACCTCCCGGACGCCTACGTCCGCGGGGTGGCGACGTTCTACACCATGTACAACAAGGCGCCCGTGGGGCGCTTTCTCATTCAGGTCTGCACCAACATCTCGTGCAACCTGTGCGGGGCCGACGAGGTCATGTCGGCCTTCCTGCGGGCCACTGGAACCGAGATGGGCGACACCTCCCCGGACGGGAACTTCACCGTGGTCGAGGCGGAGTGCCTGGCCGGATGCGGATTCCCGACCTGCGTGCAGATCAACTCGCGCTATTACGAGAACGTCACCCCTGAGGACGTCCCGGCCATCCTGGCCCGGCTCAAGGAAAAGGGGGAGTAAGGCATGGCCTATCCGTACGTTTCCGACCGCGAGGTGCGGGTCCTGAGCCGGCACTTCGGCGACCCCCGGGCCCGGACGCTCGAGGGGGCGCTGGAGAACGGGCGCTACCAGGCGCTCCGGAAGGCCCTGGGGATGGGGCGGGCCGAGATCATCGACGAGGTGAAGGCCTCGGGACTGCGGGGCCGGGGCGGCGCGGGTTTTCCCACCGGCGTGAAGTGGAGCTTCATGCCCGGGGATTCGGGCAAGCCCCACTACCTCTGCTGCAACGCCGACGAGTCGGAGCCCGGCACCTTCAAGGACCGCGAGGTTCTGCGCTGGGACCCCCACCAGCTCATCGAGGGCTGTCTGATCGCCTCCTACGCCATCGGCGCCGAGCACTGCTACATCTACTGCCGGGGCGAGTTCTTCGAGGCGTCCTCGGTACTGGCGAAGGCGGTCGAGGATGCGTACGCCGCCGGCTACATCGGCCGGGACATACTCGGGTCCGGCGTGAACGTGGACGTCACCGTGCACATCGGCGCGGGGGCGTACATCTGCGGTGAGGAGACGGGGCTCATGAACTCGCTCGAGGGCCGACGCGGCCAGCCCCGGGTGAAGCCGCCCTTCCCGGCGGCCGCCGGGCTCTTCGGAATGCCCACGACGGTGAACAACGTCGAGACGCTCGCGGCCGTCCCGCACATCGTCGAGCACGGTGGGGCCTGGTATCGCCAGTGGGGCACCGAGAAGAGCCCCGGGACCAAGCTCTTCTGCGTCTCCGGTCACGTGAGACGTCCCGGAAACTACGAGCTCCCCCTGGGCTTTCCCCTCAAGGAACTCATCCACGACGTCTGCGGGGGGATCCGCGATGGGAACGCGCTCAAGGCGGTGATTCCGGGCGGGAGTTCGGTGCCGATCCTCGCCGCCGAGGAGTGCGAGTCCTGCACCCTCGACTACGAGGGGGTGATGGCCGCCGGCTCCATGCTGGGGTGCGCGTCGGTGATCGTGATGGACGAGACCACGGACATCGTCAAGCAGGTGCGGCGCATGGCCTACTTCTATCAGCACGAGTCCTGCGGGCAGTGTACGCCCTGCCGGGAGGGGTCCGCCTGGGTCACCAAGATACTTCAGCGCATCGAGGCGGGGCACGGCACCGAGGACGACCTCGACACCCTCGTGGAGGTCACCACGCAGATGACCGGGACCACCATCTGCGTACTCTCCGATTCGGTGGCGGCCCCGGTCCAGAGCAGCATCCAGAAGTTCCGCGACGAATACCTGGCCCTGATCCGCAGGGGCGAACGGGTCGGCGCCGCGTAGCGGTTTATTGGCTCCCGGCGCGGTCGGGCCGTCGCCCGCGCCTCCGCCCGAGAATGGAACGTAGACAGCGAATGGCCGAGAACGAAAACAGCGAGATGGTCACCCTGACCATCGACGGGCGGGAGGTCAGCGTCCCCAAGGGGACCACCCTCCTGAAGGCCGCCGAGTCGTTGGGCACGCGGGTACCCCACTACTGCTACCACGAGGGCCTCTCCTCTCCCGCCATGTGCCGCCTCTGCCTGGTGGAGGTCGAGGGCGCACCCAAGCTCCAGCCTTCCTGCGTGACCCCGGCCATGCCGGGCCAGGTGGTCCACACGGGCTCGGAGAAGGCCGAGGCCATGCGGCGGGGCGTGCTCGAGTTCTACCTGGTCAATCACCCCCTGGACTGCCCCATCTGCGACCAGTCGGGCGAGTGCAAACTCCAGGACTACGTGCATGCCGAAGGACGCCGGCACGGACGCTCGCGCGAGCCCAAGCGGGTCTTCGGGCGGGACGACTTCGGCGGCGACGTGCTCTTCTACGGCGACCGCTGCGTGATGTGCACGCGCTGCGTCCGCTTCATGAACGAGATGGAGCAGGACCCGCGCCTCACGGTGGTAGAGCGGGGAAGCCGGAGCGTGATCGATACCTTTTTCGACGAGGGGTTGGACGGGACGAACTGGTCGGGGAACATCGTGGACATCTGCCCGGTGGGCGCGCTGGTCTCCAAGGACTTCCTCTACAAGCAGCGGGCGTGGGACCTGGACCACACGCCCTCCATCTGTCCGTCCTGCTCCCAGGGCTGCAACATCGAGTTGCACACCCGGGACAACCTGGTCCAGCGCCTCAAGCCCCGCGCCAACATGGCGGTGAACGCCTTCTGGATGTGCGACCGGGGGCGGGCCGACTACGAGTTCATGAACCGGGACGGACGTCTGGACGCCCCGGTGGTACAGCGGGACGGTGTCGCCACCCGTGTGGGCTGGAAGGAGGCGCTCGCCGCCCTGCTGGAGGCGGCGCGCGCGGTCGGCGGGCCGGTGCGGGCGGTGGCTTCCCCGCTGGCCGCCAACGAGGACCTGGGCGCCCTGGCGGCGCTGGTGGAGGCGCTGGGCGGCGGCGAGGTCGTATACCGCATGCCCCGCGCCGAAGCGGAGATCCCGCTCAAGGGCATGCCTGCGCTCGCCCGCCGCCGGGACCTGGCACCCAACGGGACCGGGGCCGGGCTGCTCGGTGCCAGCCGGGTGGGGGACGATCGGGGTGCTGGCGGCCTGGCGGACGTGGCCGGCCACCGTGGAATCGTTCTGGTGCTTGGCGATGCGCTCGAGGACCAGGCGGAGGGGTTCGCGAGTGACGCCTCCCTCTACGTCTACCTCGGCACGCACCCGGTCCCGGCGGCGGCCGGCGCGCACTTCCAGCTTCCCGTCACCTCCTTCGCCGAACAGGAGGGCACCTTCACCAACCTCGCCGGCCGGGTGCAGCGGTTCTGGCCGGGCTTGCACGCGCCGGGGGCGGCCCGCCCCGCGTGGCTGGTGCTGGGGGCGCTGGTCGCGGAGCTTCGCGAGGCGCCCGTACCGACCACCGCCGCGGAGGCGTTCCGGACGTGGGTCGCCCCGCACCCCCCCTTCGCCGGCATGGACTTCCACGCCCTGGGGACGCGCGGGGCGGTCGTGAACGAACCCGTGCCCGCCACAGGAGGCTGACGCCATGGAGACGCTCCAACCCATCAGCGGGTTCTGGCCCAGCTTCCTGGCGATGTCGCTCAAGGTGACGGTGGTGTTCACCGTAACCATGCTGGTGGTGGCCTACACCACCCTGGCGGAGCGCAAGATCTCGGCCTGGATCCAGGACCGCAGCGGGCCCAACCGGGTCGGCCCCTGGGGGCTGCTGCAGCCCATCGCGGACGGGCTCAAGAACTTCCTCAAGGAGGAGGCGATGCCCGGCACCGCGAACCGCTTCTGGTTCGTGCTGGGGCCGATGCTCTCCATCACGCCCGCGCTGGTCACCATCGCGGTCGTGCCCTTCGCCGCGCCGCTCCCCACACCGTGGGGGGTGGTGGACATGATCGTGGCCGACGTGCCCATCGGCATCCTCTACATCCTGGCGCTGTCGTCGCTGGGGGTGTACGGGATCGTGCTCTCGGGGTGGTCGTCCAACAACAAGTACGCCTTCCTGGGCAGTCTGCGCGCCTCGGCGCAGATGGTGAGCTACGAGGTGGCGCTCGGCCTCTCGCTGGTGGCGGTCCTGATGATGGCGGGCAACGTGACCCTGACCGAGATCGTCTGGAAGCAGCAGACCCTCGGGCTCTGGTATGCCTTCCCGCTTTCGCTGGCCTTCATCCTCTTCGTCATCTCGGCTTTCGCCGAGACCAACCGGCTGCCGTTCGACATGCCGGAGGCGGAATCCGAGCTGGTGACGGGGTATCACACCGAGTACTCGTCCATGAAGTTCTCGATGTTCTTCATCGCCGAGTACGCCCACATGGTCACCGCGTCGGCGCTCATGGCCACCCTCTTCTTCGGCGGGTGGGACATCCCCCTCTGGCAGGGGGACAACGCCTTCTGGTACCAGGGGATGCTGATCGCCGGCTTCGACGCCGCCGGCGCGCCCATCTCCGCCTCCCCCGCGTGGTGGAAGACGCTGCTCACGCTGGGGATGTTCGCGCTCAAGACGCTCTTCTTCCTCTTCGTCTACATCTGGGTGCGCTGGACGCTGCCGCGCTTCCGCTACGACCAGGTCATGAGCCTGGGGTGGAAGGTGCTGCTGCCCACCGCGCTCGCCTACGTGATGGTGGTGGCGGGCACGATCCTGGTGATGGACCAGGTCGGGATCCCCTACGGCCTCACCTTCGGGCTGGTGCTGACGGTGGTGAGCGGGGCCTGCACGGTAGCCTTCCTCTGGTTCCTCGACCGGGACCGGATCATCGCGGGGGCGTCCGCCCCCAGCCGGCGGGACCGGCCGCGCCGTATGCCGGTGACCGAGGTCGCGGGCAGGGCGCCCGGACTGGCCGGCGACTGACGAATCGAGCACTCGAACCCGAAACCCGGCGAGACTCCATGGCTGTACAGGTCAAGGTGATGAAGCGGCCCGAGGCGGGCAGCACCTCCTATCTGAGGTCCGCGCTCAAGGGAATGGCGCTCACCTTCAAGCACCTGGTGAACCCCGACAAGGTCACCCAGCAGTATCCCGAGGAGCAGACGGAACTGCACCCACGGTGGCGGGGGACGCACCGTATGGAGGTGCACGCCGACGGGCGTCCCAAGTGCGTCGCCTGCGGGCTCTGCCCCACGGTGTGCCCCGCCAACTGCATCCGGCTGGTGGGCGGGGAGGACGACCAGGGCAACCGCTACCCGATCGTCTACGAGATCGACGAGTTCCGCTGCATTTTCTGCGGGATGTGTCAGGAGGTCTGTCCGGTGGAGGCCATCCACGTGGGCCGCCACTTCGAGAATGCCGAGTACTCCCGGTCCCGGTTCGTCTACGATCTGGACCGCCTGATGGAACAGGACCACCCCACCACCCTCCTTTGGGACCCTTCGGACCCCCGCTCCGAGTGACGGTGCGCCATGGTTGAGATCCTCTTCTTCGTCTTCGCCGCGGTCGCGGTGGGAAGCGCCCTGGGTGTCGTCCTGGGTCGCAGTCCGGTGGCCTCGCTGCTCTTCATGGTCTCGTCGCTGGGGAGCGTGGCGGGCATCTACATCCTGCTGGAGGCCCACTTCCTGGCGGCCATCCAGGTGATCGTGTACGCGGGCGCCATCATGGTGCTCTTCCTCTTCGTGATCATGCTGTTGAACCTGGGCCACGACTATCAGCAGGACATGAAGGGGTGGCTGTCGTCGCTCTTCCTCTTTCTGGTTACGGGTACCCTGGCGGGAGTGCTCGCCGTGCGCTTCGGGGGCGCCGGGGAGATCGACTTCCTGGCCGAGGCCAACAGCGCCGTCCTGGACGCGGCCCTGGCGGAAAAGGGCGCGGTCGGCGTCATCGCCGACCCGCTCTTCACGACGTACGTGGTCCCGTTCGAGATCACCGGGATCCTCCTTCTGGTGGCCATCGTCGGGGCGCTCGCCCTGGCGAAGCGCCGTGTGGCCTAGGAGCGCCTCATGCTGACCCAAGCTCTGGTTCTGAGCGCCATCCTGTTCTCCGTGGGCACCTTCGGCGTGCTCGTCCGGCGCAACGCCATCATCATGTTCCTCTGCATCGAGCTGCAGTTGAACGCGGTCAACCTGGCGCTGGTGACCTTCTCCCGGGCCTCCGGGATCGACGGCCAGGTGTTCGTCTTCTTCGTGATGACGGTCGCGGCGGCGGAAGCGGCGGTGGGGCTGGCCATCATCATCAGCATCTTCCGGCACTACGAGACCGTCAACGTGAACTCCTTCAACCTCCTGAAGTGGTAGGGGCATGATGCTTCCCGCAGGCGTCGGTACGCTCCCGGTGGTCCAGGAGGCCGCAGAAGCCGCCTCCCACACGGCGGCCGCCGGGCATTTCGAGCCGCTCCTCCCCGGCCTCATCATCCTCCTTCCCCTCCTGGGCTTTCTGGTGAACGGGGCGCTGGCGCTGTACCACGCCCGCCGCGCCGCCGTGGTCATCCGGGAGGGCGGGGAGTACGACCTGGACACCGGCGGGCGCCCCGCCACCCACACCCTCCCCAGCTGGGTGGGGCCCGGGGTGATGCTCGGCGCCTTCGCCCTGGTGGTGGCCAACTTCCTCCGCATGAGCGGGGTGGATCTGCACGAGCCGGTGGTGGTCGACTACTGGACGTGGATGGACACGGGGGCCTTCCGGGTGAATGCCGCCCTCCAGCTCGACCAGCTCTCCATGGTGATGATGCTGGTGGTGACCGGGGTGGGCTTCCTCATCCACGTGTTCAGCGTGGGGTACATGAAGGACGATCCGGGATATCCCCGCTACTTCGCCTACCTGAACCTCTTCGTCTTCTTCATGCTGGTGCTGGTCACCGGCGCCTCCTTTCCCGTGATGTTCGTGGGGTGGGAAGGGGTGGGGCTCTGCTCCTATCTCCTGATCGGGTTCTGGTTCGGAGACCGCGAGAAGGCGGACGCCGGCAAGAAGGCCTTCATCGTCAACCGGATCGGAGACTTCGGCTTCCTGGTCGCCCTCTTCCTCCTCTTCGCCCACTTCGGCACGCTCGACTTCGCGGGGGTGATGAACGGCGCCGAGGCCCAGGCGGCGGCGCTCTACGGGGGCGGCTTCATCACGGCGGTCACCCTCTTCCTGCTGCTGGGCGCGACCGGCAAGTCGGCGCAGATCCCGCTCTACGTCTGGCTCCCGGACGCCATGGCGGGGCCCACGCCGGTCTCGGCCCTCATCCACGCCGCCACCATGGTGACGGCGGGGGTCTACATGGTGGCGCGTTCCTCTGTGCTGTTCGCGCTCTCACCCGTGGGGAGCGTGACGGTGGCCGGGATCGGGGTGGCGACCGCGCTCTTCGCCGCCACCATCGCGCTCACCCAGTACGACATCAAGAAGGTGCTGGCCTACTCCACCGTCTCCCAGCTGGGCTACATGTTCCTGGGCGTGGGGGTGGGGGCGTACGCCGCCGGAGTCTTCCACCTGATGACGCACGCCTTCTTCAAGGCGCTCCTCTTCCTGGGGTCGGGCGCGGTCATCCACGCCATGCACCACGCCCTGCACCACACCCACTCCCACGAGGATCCGCAGGACATGCGGAACATGGGCGGGCTCAGGAAGTTCATGCCGGTGACCGCCCTCACCATGTGGATCGCCACGCTGGCGATCGCGGGCATCTGGCCCTTCGCCGGGTTCTTCTCCAAGGACGAGATCATCTGGTACGCGGGGGCGGCGGCAACCGGCCCGTACGCGGCGTTCTACGCCGTCTTCTGGGTGCTGGCGCTGGCGGCGGCCATGCTCACCGCCTTCTACATGACGCGCATGATGGTCATGACCTTCCACGGCGCGAACCGCACCGGGGAGGCGGAGGGGAAGCACCTGCACGAAGCGCCCCTTACCATGACCATCCCGCTCACCATCCTCGCGTTTCTCTCGGTGTTCGGGGGGTGGATCAACGTGCCGGAGGCGATCCGGACCTCCTTCCTGGGCTTTGGCGGCGCGCTCCCCATGAGTGAGTGGCTGCACCACTGGTTGGAGCCGGTCACGCACGCCGCCACCGCCATCCGCGAGGAGGCGCTGCTGGCGGGCGGCTTCCTGGAGGGGCAGCACCACTATCACGGCTACCTGGAGCAGGCCCCCTTCGGAGGCGGCGAACTGGCGTGGGCCCTGATCTCGACGGTGGCGGCGCTCGCGGTGGTGCTGGTTTCGGTGATGATCGTGCGCCGCTGGCAGATCCAGCCCGCGGCCCACTCCTCCGAGCCCGGGGGGCTGCGCGGCCTCCTCTACCACAAGTGGTACGTGGACGAGCTCTACGACCGGGTGGTGGTCCAGCCCATCCTGCGCACCTCACGCTTCCTCTGGCGCATCGTCGACCAGGGGATCATCGACGGCCTGGTGAACCTCTCGGGCGGGGTGGCCAAGTTCTCGGGCTTCGTCGTCTCCCTCTTCCAGACCGGTTCCGTGAATACCTATGCCTTCATTCTCACGGTCGGGGTCCTCGTGATCCTCTGGACCGTGGGCTTCTAGGGGGGCGTGATGACGCAGCTTCTCGACGCGGCGGGTTACGGCTCCTGGGCCCTGCACGCCCTCGTCTGGCTTCCGCTCCTGGGTGCGGGCCTGGTGCTCGCAACGCCCGAGGAACGGGCCGGCCGGACGGCGTTCGCCTGGTCGCTGGCGGTGCTCGTCCTGAGCCTGGGGCTCTGGTGGGCCTTCGATCCGGCGTCCGGCAGCATGCAACTCGCCTACGCCACGCCCTGGATCGAGGCCTGGGGGGTGCACTATGCGCTCGGCGTGGACGGGATCAGCCTCTTCATGGTCCTGCTCACCACCTTCACCACGCCGCTCGCGGTGCTCGGCTCGTTCAACTACATCCAGAAGAAGCGCAGGGCCTTCTACGCCCTCATGCTGCTGCTGGAGATGGGGGTCGTGGGCGTCTTCCTGGCGACCGACCTCTTCCTCTTCTACGTCTTCTTCGAGCTGACGCTCGTTCCCATGTACTTCATCGTGGGGATCTGGGGAGGAGAGCGGAGGATCTACGCCGCCGTGAAGTTCTTCCTGTACACGGCGCTCGGGTCCCTCCTCATGCTGGTGGCCATCCTCTACCTGTATGCCCGCGCGCGCGGGCAGCTCGGCGCCCCGTCCTTCCTCTACCAGGACCTGCTGCGCGTGCCGCTCACCCTGCGGGAGCAGCTCTGGCTCTTCGGCGCCTTCGCGCTCGCGTTCAGCATCAAGGTTCCGCTCTTCCCCCTCCACACCTGGCTTCCGGACGCACACGTGGAGGCGCCCACCCCCGGATCGGTGGTGCTGGCGGCGGTGCTGCTCAAGATGGGCACCTACGGATTCCTGCGCTTCCTGCTCCCCCTCTTCCCCGCGGCCGCGCAGCACCCGACGGTGGTCACCCTGATGCTGGTGCTGGGGGTGGTCGGCATCATCTATGCCGCCTGGGTGGCCGCGGTGCAGCCGGACGCCAAGAAGCTGGTGGCGTACACCTCCGTGGCCCACATGGGCTTCGTGGTGATCGGCATCTTCGCCCTCACGGTGAACGGCGTACAGGGCGGGCTGGTGGTCATGATCTCGCACGGGATCAGCACGGGGGCGCTCTTCCTGTTGCTCGGGATGCTGTACGAACGGAGGCACACGCGCCTGATCGAGGACTTCGGAGGACTGGCCCGGGTGGCGCCCTGGTTCGCGACTGTCTTCGTCATCACCGCCCTGGCCTCCATCGGCCTGCCCGGCACCAGCGGCTTCGTGGGGGAGTTCCTGGCCCTGCTCGGGACCTTCGAGACCCACCCGGTGCTGGCCGTGGTGGCTGCCACCGGCGTGATCTTCGCGGCCTACTACATGCTGCCCATGGTGCAGAAGGTCCTGTTCAACAAGCTGGACCGGCCCGAGAACCGGGAGATGCGCGATCTGGACGCGCGCGAGATCACCATCCTGGCTCCCATGGTGGTGCTGATGATCGTCCTGGGGCTCTTTCCCACTCCGGTCCTGAACCGCATGGAGCCCGCGGTGCGCCAGGTGCTGGAGCGGGTTGAGGCCGGCCGACGGGATCTGGAGATGGCGGGCATCCTCGCCCCCGAGCCCACCGCACCGGCGGATCCGCCGGGGGGTGACGCAACGCTTCCGGAAGGCGGCCGCTCCGCCGACGAGGATTGAGGATCATGGTGCTCGACTACTCGACCAACCTGCACTACTTCTGGGCGCTCCTCCCGGAGTTCCTCCTCTGCGGCTGGGGCATGGCCATCCTCCTCCTCGGCGTGTCCGGAAAGCGGGATCCCCGCCGGCACGGCGAGGCGGCGGCGGAGGCGCCCTCCCACGACCTGGGGTTGCTCTCGCTGGGTGGCATCCTGCTGGCCGCCCTGGCCAACGGGTGGCTCTACGGCGTGGCCGAGACCGGCTCCGGGCTGGTGACGGTGGACCGGTTCCGCCTCTTCGCCAACTGGATCTTCCTGGCGGCGGCGGTGCTGGGCATCGTCATGGCGCTGGCCTACGTCTACCGCCAGCGGCTCCAGGCGGGGGAGTTCTACGCCCTCATCCTCTTTGCCACCGCCGGGATGATGATGATGGCCGCGGCCCGCGATCTCATCGTGCTCTTCCTGGGGCTCGAGGTCATGTCGATCTCGGTCTACGCTCTCTCCGCCTTCAACCGGCGGGACCGCCGCTCCGCCGAGGCGGGGCTCAAATACTTCCTGCTGGGCGCCTTCAGCACCGGATTCTTCCTCTACGGGCTGGCGCTGGTCTACGGGGCCACGGGCACCACCGACGTGGGCGGTGTGGCCCGTGCGGTGGAGAGCGGGGCCGCCCAGGGAACCCTCCTGCTGATGGGCGTGGGCCTGCTGGCGGTGGGATTCGCCTTCAAGGTCTCGGCGGTCCCCTTCCACATGTGGACCCCGGACGTCTACGAGGGGGCGCCCACTCCGGTCACCGCCTTCATGTCCGTGGCGGTCAAGGCGGCGGCCTTCGTGGCCTTCCTGCGGGTCTTCATGGTCGCGTTCCCGGCCGTGCAGGCCGACTGGTGGGGGATCATGTGGTGGCTGGCGGCGATCACGATGGTGGTCGCCAACCTGGTGGCCGTGGCGCAGACCAACGTGAAGCGCATGCTGGCCTACTCCTCGGTCGCCCATGCCGGCTATCTGATGGTCGCGCTGGCCGCGGCCAACGAGACCGCGGCCGCCGGGCTCCTCTTCTACCTGATGGTCTACGCGGTCATGAACATGGGCGCATTCGCCGTGGTGGTGGTCGTGTCGCGGCAGGGAGAGGAGAACCTGCAGCTGGAGGACTACGCCGGACTGGGCGGCCGCGAGCCCCTGCTGGGCGTCTTCCTTACCGTGTTCCTGCTCTCCCTGGCCGGATTCCCGGGCACGGGTGGCTTCATGGGGAAGATCTACCTGCTGCAGGGCGCGGTGGACGCGGAGCTCTGGTACCTCTCCGTGATCCTGGTGCTGACCACGGTGGTGTCGTACTACTACTATCTGCGCCTGGCCTGGTACGTGTGGATGCGTGAGCCCATGGAGGAGGGTCAGCACGAGGGTATCTTCATCCCGCTCACCTCCCGCGTGGCACTGGCCGCCGGCGTGGGGCTGGTCCTCCTGTTCGGCCTCTTCCCGGGAGCGGCCATGTCGCTGGCCCGGGAGAGCGTGACCACGCTCACGGCTTCCGTCACCGGCATGGCCGGGATCGTACCTTGAGCAGCCCGGGAGCCCGCGCGGTGCCGTATCGTTCTCACTCCTGCCGGACCCCCGCTCGATGAATCCCGCCCCCCACATCTTCCGGCAGTACGACATCCGAGGCGTCGTCGGCCAGGATCTGGACGCCACCATCGCCCGCGCGGTGGGCCGGGCCTTCGGCACCCGGCTGCGGCGAGCCATCCCTGAGCGTACGCCCCGGACGGTCGTGGGGATGGACAACCGGCCGTCCTCCCCGGAGCTGGCCGACGCCCTCGTGGACGGCCTCGCTGCCTCCGGCGTGGACGTGGTCCGGGTGGGCGTGGTTCCCACGGGGGTGCTGTACTGGTCGGAACGTCGACTGGACGCGGACGCCGGTATCCAGGTCACCGGTTCGCACAATCCGGCCGAGTGGAACGGCATCAAGATGTCGCAGGGGCGCGCCTCCGTCTTCGGGGAGTCGATCCAGGAACTCCGCCGCATGATCGTGGATGGGGACTTCCTCTCTGGCGACGGAGCCCGCGCCGAAGAGCGGGTGCTGGACCGCTACGTCGAGGACGTGACGGGACGCTTTTCGCTGCGGCGGTCGGTCAAGGTCGTGGTGGATTGCGGGAACGGTACCGCCTCGGTGGTGGCGGTGCGGTTGCTCGAGCGGCTGGGGGCGGAGGTCGTCCCGCTCTACTGCGAATCGGACGGGACCTTTCCCAACCACCACCCCGACCCGACCGTGGACGACAACCTTGTGGATCTGCGGGCCGAGGTGCTCCGGCACGGCGCCGAGGTGGGGATCGCATTCGACGGGGATGGAGACCGCATCGGCGCGCTGGACGAGTCCGGGGCGGTCATCCGCGGGGACGTGCTCCTGCTCCTCTTCGGGCTGGACCTCATGGAGCGGAAAGGGAAGGGCCAGAAGCTGGTCTTCGACGTGAAATGCTCCCAGGTGCTGCCCGAGGTCTTCGAGGCGCGCGGCGGGATCCCCATCATGTGGAAAACCGGTCACTCGTTGATGAAGCAGAAGATGAAGGAGGAGGGCGCGCCCCTGGCGGGGGAGCTCTCCGGGCACATCTGCGTGGGGGGCGACGAGTACATCGGCGTCGACGACGCGCTCTTCAACGCCTGCTACCTGATCGACCTGGTGGCGCGCGCCGGCAAGCCGGTCTCCCGGCTCGTTGATGGGTTCCCGTCCTACGTTTCCACTCCGGAACTCCGCATCGAGGTCACCGAGGAGAACAAATTCGGGCTGGTGGAGCGGGCCCTGGCCCACTTCCGCGACCGCTACGAGGTGGTGGACGTGGACGGCGCGCGCGTCCAGTTCGGGGACGGATGGGGCCTGCTGCGGGCTTCCAACACGCAGCCCGTGCTGGTGGCCCGCTACGAGGCGCGCACCCCGGAACGGCGGGACGCCATCCGCGCCGAGATGGAGGCCTGGCTCAGAGACCAGGGCGTCGCCCTCTGATCCCCGGAGCGATGTGGACACCGTGACCGACCCCACCCTCCGCCGCCTTCGCCGGGGCCGGTTCCTCCTTCTCCTCGGCGCCGCCGTGGTGGCCCTGCTGCTGGCCGCCCGGCTCGCGACCGGGCTCTACGTGGACGCCCTCTGGTTCCGGGAGGTCGGGTTCCAGTCGGTCTTCTGGAAGGATCTCGCGTGGGTCTGGGGAACCCGCGGCCTGGCCGCGCTGGTGGTTGGCGGGGCCCTCTTCATCAATCTGCGCATCGTGGCGCGTGGCCTGGGCGCCCTCCAGATCCGACGCCGGTTCGGCAACCTGGAGATCGCCGAGCGCCTCCCGGCGCACTATGTCTCGTGGGGCGTGTGGGGCCTTTCCGCGCTCCTCGGGCTCTGGTTCGGGGCGTCGGTGCCCGAGGGAGTGGCCCGCGCCCTGCTCCTGCAGGCGCACGCCCCGGAGTGGGGACTGGTGGACCCCTACCTCGGGCGGGACCTGGGGTATTATGTGTTCGTGTTGCCGAACCTGCGCGCGGGCGTCACGCTCGGTCTGCTGGTCACCTTTCTGCTCACGGCGGTGACCGCGTCCGGGTACGCGGCGACCGGGACCTTCCAGGTGAGCGGCCGCGCCATCACGGTGACGGCCCAGGCCCGTCGGCACCTGAGCGTCCTGGTCGCGCTCTTCCTGGTGCTGGTGGGCGTCCGATTCGCCGTGGGGCGCTCGCTCCTGCTGCTGGCGGGGTCCTCGGACATCCCCGGCCTCTTCGGCTATGCCGATCACGCCGCCCGCCTGCCGGCGCTGCGGGCGCTCGCCGTGGTGTCGGTGATCGCGGCGGTCGGCGTGCTGGTCGGGGGGTGGAGGGCGCAGGTGGTGCCCGCGCTGGCGGGGGTGATCGCGCTCGTTCTGGGTGTGTTCGTGGGTGGACAGATCTACCCGTCACTGGTCCAGCGCTTCGCAGTCGTTCCCAACCAGTTGGAGCGGGAGACGCCCTACATCGAGGCGAATCTGGAGTACACCCGCCGGGGCTTCGGCCTCGAGGCGCTGGCGGGCACGGCCGTGGAGACGCGCCTGGATGCGCCGGTCCCGTGGGACGTGGTGATGGACCGCTTCCAGGGGCTCCCCATGTGGGGCGCGGACGCACTGATCACCACCTTCCGGGAGCGGCAGGCGCGCTTCCGGTACTACGACTTCTCGGCTCCCCAGATCGATCGGTATCCCGGTCCCGACGGACCCATTCCGGTGGCGATCTCGGTGCGGGAGGTGGATCCGGCGGGGATCGAGGATCCCAACTGGCAGAACCTGCATCTGCGCGAGCGTTTCGTGGTGGGCAACGGAGTGGTCGCGGTGGCGGCCGCGGGACGGAACGAGGAGTGGGGGCCGCGCAATCTGGTCTCCGGCATCCCCCTCCAGGTGGACCCCGCCGCACCAAGCTCCCTGGCGCTGGAACGTGCCTCCGTCTTCTTCGGAACCAGGGGGCAGGGGTACGCGGTGGTGAATCCCTCGGACACCACCTTCCTCGCGCCCGACGGAGGTCCGGGGGAGGCGGGGCGGGACTTCCCGCAGGGGATCAGGCTGGGCAGCCTCTTCCGCAAGCTGGTCGTGGCCTGGGAACTGGGGGAGCCCAACCTGCTGTTCGCGGGTGAAGTCGGGGAAGGCAGCCGCCTGATCCTGCACCGGAACGTCCTTGAGCGGGTGCGGCGGGTGGCGCCGTTCCTGCGCTTCCCCGAGACCCCCTACCCGGTGGTGCACGAGGGCCGGGTGCTCTGGGTGGCGGAGGGCTTCACGGCCACTCGGTACTTCCCCCTGGCGCGCCCCTTCGACCTGGAGTTCCGGCGTCCGGTCGCCTACGTGCGCAACTCCGTGAAGGCAGTGGTGGACGCGGTCACGGGCGAGGTGGCCCTGTACGGGCTTCCCGGCGAGGACCCCCTGCTCGAGGGGTGGCGACGCGCCTTCCCCGACGTCGTCCGGCCCCTTGAGGAGATGCCCGCTGGGCTGCGCGATCATCTGCGCTATCCGGAATCGCTCCTCTCCCTGCAGGCGCGGGTGCTGCTGCAGTATCACCAGGAGGCGGCGCGCACCTTCTTCCAGCAGGAGGAGCAGTGGGCGCTTTCGCAGGAGCTCTCTCGCACCACCGCTCCCGTTCCCTACCAGCCCGAGTATGGCCTGGTCCAGTATCCGGGGGACGAGGAGCCGCACTTCCAGATCAGCACGGTTTTCGTACCGGCGGGCCGCGACAACCTGACCGGGTTGCTGACCGGACGGTTGGACGCCGCCGGCGCCCCCCGGCTGCGGCTGCTGGAGTTCCCCATCTCGCAGGAGCTGCGGGGGCCGCGGCAGGTGGAGACCCTGGTGGAGCAGGATCCCGTCATCTCGCAGCAGTTCTCGCTGTGGCGGACGGGCGGGAGCAGCGTCTGGACGGGGCACCTGCACGTGGTTCCGGTGGGAGAGCGCGTCGTCTATGTGGAGCCCATCTTCCTGGCGGCGGACGCCAATGCCATCCCGGAACTGCGTCGCTTCGTGGTGAGCGACGGGGAGCGGGTGGCGATGGCCGAGACCCTCGCAGGAGCGGTCATGGCGATGGCGGGGGGCGAGCTGGCGTCCGTTTCCGCCGAGGTCGCGCCCGGGATGCCGGGCGATTCCCCCTCCGGGAGCCCCACCCCGGCCGCCGCCGGGGCGCTCAGGATCCTGGACCGGGCCGAGGAGCGGCTGCGCGCCGGCGACTTCGCCGGCTTCGGAGAGGCGCTGAGAGAGCTGCGTCGTGCCCTGGAGGACCTCTCGGGCGGGGTGCGGGATTCCGGTTGAATCCCCCCACCCCCCTGGGTAGCTTCTACGGGCTCGGGACGCGCCGCCGGCGGCGGCGCTGACCTCCCGGGTCCACACCCCCGGCCGCTCGGGCCGGGTGCTCGCATCCCAACGGATTCAGAAAACATGGATCTCCACGAATATCAGGCGAAGGAGGTCTTCCGCAGCACGGGGATCCCCGTGCCGCCCGGCAAGATCGCCACCACCCCCGATGAGGCCGAATCCATCGCCCGTGAGTTCGGCGGGCAGGTGGTGGTCAAGGCCCAGGTCCACTCCGGCGGACGCGGCAAGGCCGGCGGGGTAAAGCTCGCAGCGACGCCCGAGGAGGCGCGGGAGCACGCGGCCCGCATCCTGGGGATGGACATCAAGGGCCTCACTGTGCAGAAGGTGCTGGTGACCCCGGCCGAGGACATCGCCTCCGAGGCGTACGTGGGCGTCCTGGTCGACCGCAACAGCCAGGCACCCATGTTCATGGTCTCAGCCGAGGGGGGTGTGGACATCGAGGAGGTGGCCCGCACCAGCCCGGACGCCATCCGCAGGCTCACGGTGGATCCGCGCTACGGACTCCTTCCGCATCAGGCCTACTGGCTGGCCAACGCCCTCTACGACGACCCGGGGCTCATCCGGCAGACACAGAAGGTGATGGGCCAGCTCTACCGGGCGTTCGTGGACGCGGGCGCCTCCATGGCCGAGATCAACCCGCTCATCACCACCCCCGGGGGTGAGGTGAAGGCCATCGACGCCAAGGTGAGCATCGACGACAACGAGCTCTTCCGTCGCCCCGAGATCGAGGCCTACCGCGACTCCTCGGACGAGCCGGCCGCGGAGACGGACGCGCGTGAAGCCGGACTCACCTTCATCAAGCTGGACGGGAACGTGGGGTGCTGCGTGAACGGCGCCGGGCTGGCCATGGCCACCATGGACCTGGTGAAGTTCTACGGGGGCGAGCCCGCCAACTTTCTGGACATCGGCGGTTCGTCCAACCCCGAGAAGGTGGTGAACGCGCTTCGCATCATCACGGCCGATCCGGCCGTCAAGGTGATCCTCTTCAACATCTTCGGGGGGATCACCCGGACCGACGACGTCGCCAACGGCATCGTGGAGGCCACGCGGCGCATCGACATCGACGTCCCCATCGTCATCCGCCTCACCGGCACCAACGAGGCGGAAGCGCTGGAGATCCTCAAGAACGCGGGCTTCGACGCCTACACCTCGATGGACGAGGTGGTGGCGAAGGCCGTCGAACTGGCCAACCAGGCGTAAGGAAGCGAACCGATGTCGATCTTCATTGACGAAAGCACCCGTCTGGTGGTCCAGGGGATCACCGGGCGCGACGGGTCGTTCCACGCCCGTCAGATGATGGAATACGGTACCAACGTGGTGGCGGGGGTCACCCCCGGTAAGGGCGGGCAGCACTTCGAGGGCCCGGATGGCCGGCAGGTCCCCATCTTCAACGCCATGGACGAGGCGGTGGCCGCCACCGGGGCCAACACCTCGGTCATCTACGTCCCGCCTGCCTTTGCCGCGGGGGCCGTCATGGAGGCGGCGGACGCCGGGATCGGGTTCATCGTGGCCATCACGGAAGGGGTGCCGGTGCTGGACATGGCGCGCGCGCACGCCTTCGCACGCGATCGGGGCAGCCGCGTGCTCGGCCCCAACTGCCCGGGGCTCATCTCGCCCGGCAAGTCCAAGGTGGGGATCCTCCCGGGGCAGATCGTGGCCCCCGGCCCGGTGGGGGTGGTCTCGCGCTCCGGCACCCTCACCTACGAGGCGGTCTTTCACCTGACCAACGCCGGCATCGGGCAGACGACCTGCGTCGGAATCGGGGGGGACCCCCTGATCGGGACCAGATTCATCGACTGCCTGGAAGCCTTCAAGGACGACCCGGACACTCGGGCCGTCGTCATGATCGGCGAGATCGGCGGGACGGACGAGCAGGAGGCCGCCGAGTACGTCAAGGCCAATCTGGACATCCCGGTGGTGGGCTTCATCGCCGGCCAGACAGCCCCTCCTGGCCGCCGCATGGGGCACGCCGGGGCCATCATCAGCGGGTCCGCCGGCACCGCCGCCGAGAAGATGGAGGCCTTCGAGTCCAACGGCATCCAGGTGGCGAAGCGCCCGGTGGAGATCGCTGAACTCATCCAGTCCGCGCTCTCCGGCTGAGTCCGGGCCCCGTGGCTCTCTACGACTGGCTGTCCCGGGATCGGATCCGCTGTCCGGCGTCCGGCGACACACTCGGCGCCGTCCTCGCGGAGCTGCTGGCCGCCCACCGGGGCGGATCCCTCGCTCCCTCCTCTCCCACTTCGGGGGGGGAGGGCGCGGGCGGGCCGGAGGCGGTGCGGGCGGAAGAGGTCGTCCGGCTGGCTGACGCCACGGTGGCCGTGGTGCGGGAAGGGCGGGGGATCGATCGGCCCGTGGTGTATCTCGGCGTGTCCGCCGCTCCCTTCGCCCTCCCGGTTGAGGGCGATTCCGAGGTCGGAGGCGCGCCCGGCTCCCCCACCCCGGCCTCCCCGACGGAATCCACTTCGGCACCTTCCGCCGCACCGCCGACCGCGCGGGTGGCCTTCCTGGTCCTGGTGCCCGACCCCTCGGGTCCGGTTCGCATCCGGGTTCTCAGTGAACTGCGGCGCCTGGTCGCGCGCGAGGGGGTGATGGAGGATCTGCTCGCCGCCGCCAGCCCGGAGGCGGTGCTCGCACTCCCGGCCCTCGGCGACCACGTCCCACCCTCCGAGCCCACCCTGAGCGACGCCATCCGCCCGCTTCGCTACCGGGTGTTTCCGGAGACACCGCTCTCGGAGCTGGTGGACCTGATGGTCCGCCGCTCGCTCCATGCGGTCCCCGTGGTGGGCGAGGAGCACGAGGTGCTGGGGATCGTCACGACCGGCGACGTGCTCGGACACCTGGTGGATGGCCCCCGGTCCTCCGGTGCGGAGCGCCCGCGGGCAGCGCGTGACGTCATGACCCGAGCGGTGCTCTGCGTCTCGGAGGGTCAGGCGCTCGCAGAGGTGGCCCGGCTCATGGTGAGCCGCGACGTGGAGCAGCTCCCGGTGGTGCGGGACGGCCAGCTGGTGGGCTTCGTGACGAGGGACTCCGTGCTCCACTCCCTGTTCACGACCCCCGAGGCGCCGGGCTCGGATTGACCCCCCCCCGGACCGAAACCAGAGCACATCCGAACATCCAACATGCAACCATGAGGAGTGACCCCATGAGTCGGACGCTGGCCATCATCAAGCCCGACGCCACTGTCGGCGGCAAGGCGGGCAAGATCCTGGCCCACCTCGAGGCGGGTGGATTCACCGTACGGGCGCTACGCCTGACCCGCCTGACGCGCGGCCAGGCGGAGGAGTTCTACGCGGTGCACCGCGGACGCCCGTTCTACGGGGAACTTGTGGATTTCATGACCTCCGGCCCGTGCATCCCCATGGTGCTCGAGGCCGCGGACGCGGTGGCGCGCCTGCGGGAAGCGATCGGGGCCACCGATCCGGCCGAGGCCGCGGAGGGTACGGTGCGTCGCCTCCATGCGGAATCCAAGGGGCGCAACGCGATTCATGCCTCGGACTCGGACGAGAACGCTGCCCGGGAGATCGCCTTCTTCTTTTCGGAGGCCGAACGCCTCGCGGTCGAGCCCGACCCGCGTTGACACCCCGTCGATAGAGCGGGTATTTTAGGAGTCTATGTTCAAGCTCGACCTGGTCCGGCTCGAGCGGGAAGGATCCCTCGATGTCCGGGCGGAGATTCCCGCCGACGATCCCCTGTGGGCGGAGTCGGATCTCCGCTTCCGGGGCCCGCTTCGGGCCCGGGGCCGCGCATCGCTGGCGGGGAGCGGTGAGGTGCTCGTCGACCTTGGGGTCGAGGGTGAACTGGAGCAGGAGTGCCGGCGTTGTCTGAGTCCGGTGCGGACACCCCTGGAGCTCAGGCTCCTGCTGGTGTTCGGAGCCGTGGACGAGGAGGGCGGGGGAGAGGATGGCGAGATCCGTCCGCTCGACCCGGCGGCGGTGGAACTGGACCTGGGTGACGCGGTGCGGGAGGAGTTGATCCTGGCCGTGGACCCCTTCGTCCTCTGCGATCCGGACTGCCGTGGACTCTGTCCGCGATGCGGGGCGGATCGCAACAGGGAATCGTGCGAGTGCACCCTTCAGGAACCGGATCCCCGTTGGGATGCCCTGCGGGCAATGAGAAAAGGGTAGGTGAGTCATGGCAGTCCCCAAGAAGCGAACCTCCAAGCAGCGCAAGCGGAAGCGTCGCACCCACTACAAGGCGCAGGACGTGACCGTCCAGTCCTGCCCCAGGTGCGGTGATCCGAAGCGGCCCCACCGGGTGTGCCCCAACTGCGGGTACTACCGTGGGGAGTCCGTCCTCGAGGTCGAAACCCTCTGACGCCGCCCGAACCCGTGCGCATCGCCCTCGATGCCATGGGCACCGATCACGCTCCGGTAACGGAGGTGGCCGGGGCACTTCAGGCACTCCACGAGTTGGAGGAGTCGGTGGAGATCGTGCTGGTCGGCGATCGCGAAATCGTGGAGGCCGAACTGGCGCGCGTGGTGCCCGGTGGGCACCCGCGCCTGTCCGTGTATCACGCGCCCGACCGCATCCTGCCCTCCGACCCGCCCGCCGCCGCGGCCCGCAAGAAGGCGGACTCCTCCATCGCCCGCGGTCTGCGACTGCACAAGGAGGGGGAGGTGGACGCCTTCATCAGCGCCGGCTCGACCGGAGCCGTGATGGCGGCGTCGGTGTTCATCCTGAAGCCGCTGCCCGGGGTCGACAGGCCGACCATCGCGGCGCTTTTCCCCACCTCGGGCGCTCCCTGCCTGGTGGTGGACGCGGGCGCCAACGTGGACTGCAAGCCGCATCAGCTGGTGGAGTTTGCGCACCTGGCCAGCGTCTACGCCCAGGACGTGCTGGAGGTGGAGCGCCCCCGGGTCGGACTCCTGAACATCGGGGAGGAGCCCGGAAAGGGGAACGAGGTGGCCGTCGAGGCGCACGGTCTGCTGGCGGCCGATCCCCGCCTCCACTTCGTGGGGAACGTCGAGGGCCGGGACGTGGCCACGGGCGTGTGCGACGTCCTGGTCACCGACGGCTTCACCGGCAACGTGCTGCTCAAGTTCTACGAGAGCGTGGCCCAGCTCATCACCGGCCTCATGAGGCGGGAGGTGGCGGCCCGCGGATCCGACCTGAACCTGGAAGAGGTCTTCCGCGTGCTCGACTACTCCGAGTACGGCGGGGTCCCCCTGCTCGGGGTCAACGGCGTCAGCATCATCTGCCACGGAGGTTCTCCCCCCAAGGCGATCCGCAACGCGGTCCGGGTGGCGGCCCAGGCGGTTCGCAGTAACATGGTCTCCGACATGGCCCAGGAGCTGGGTCAGATCCAGACCCGGGAGCGTGCACAGTGACCAGTCCCAAGCCCCTCGTGGAGTTCGCCGGCACCGGCCGGTTCCTGCCCGATCGCGTCGTGACCAACGAGGACATGGCGCAGATCGTCGAGACCAACGACGAGTGGATCCGGACGCGGACCGGGATCCGCGAGCGGCGCATCGCCGACGAGCAGACCACCGTGGCCGCCATGGGCGCGGAGGCGGGCCGCCGGGCGATGGAGCGGGCCGGGATCGGCCCCGAGGACGTGGGCATCCTGATCGTCTCCACGGCCACGCCGGACCGCTGGCTGCCCTCCACCGCGTGCGACGTGCAGGCGCTGCTGGAGTGCTCCAACGCCCTGGCGTTCGACGTCTCGGCTGCCTGCTCGGGGTGGCTCTACGCGCTGACCATGGCCGAGGGGTACCTGGCGATGGGCCGCACCAGCTATGCGCTGGTGATCGCCGCCGAGATGATGACCTCCATCGTGGACTGGACCGACCGCACCACCTGTGTGCTGTTCGGGGACGGGGCCGGGGCTGCGGTTCTCCGGCGGGCGGAGGGCGCGGCCGGTATCGTGTCCTCCTTCCACCGCTCGGACGGGCACCTGGCCGAGATGCTGTACCGGCCGGGTGGCGGTGCGGCCATTCCCATGGACGCCGACGTGCTGGCCCGGGGCGACCACCTGGTGCGCATGTCGGGCAAGGAGGTCTTCAAGAGCGCGGTCCGCTCCATGGCGGAGGCCTCGGCGCGGGCGCTCGAGGGCGCGGGGATGACCGGAGCGGATGTGGATCTCCTCATCCCGCACCAGGCCAACATCCGCATCATCGAGAGCACCGCCCGCTACGCGGGAATTCCCATGGAGAAGGTCTACGTGAACGTGGACCGCTACGGCAACATGAGTTCCGCCTCCATCCCGGTCGCCCTCGACGAGGCGCTCGAGGAGGGCCGCATTCAGCCCGGAATGCGCGTTCTGACCGCCACCTTCGGCGCCGGCCTCACCTGGGGCGCCATGGTCTGGCAGTTCTGATCCCGCCCACCCGAATCCACCGAACCGCATGAAGGACACCGCTCTGGCACTGCTCTTTCCCGGGCAGGGGTCCCAGTTCGTCGGCATGGGCCGGGAGCTGGCCGATGCCTTCCCGGAGGCGATGGCGGTCTTCCGCGAAGCGGATGAGATCCTGAATACCCGACTCTCCCGGCTCATGTGGGAGGGTCCGGACGCGGAGCTCATGCTGACGCGCAACGCCCAGCCGGCGCTGCTGGTGCATTCGGTAGCCGTGCTGCGGGTGGTCGAGTCCCGGCTGTCCGACGTGCGCTTCGCGGCGGGGCATTCGCTGGGGGAGTTCTCGGCGCACGTGGCCGCCGGCACGCTCTCGTTCCGGGACGCGCTCACCGTCGTGCGTCGGCGCGGGGAGTTGATGTACGAGACGGGCATGGCGCGCCCCGGGACCATGGCCGCCGTGCTGGGGCTGGAGGACGACGCGGTGGAGGCCGCGTGCCGGAGGGTCACCGAAGGGGTGTGCGTGCCGGCGAACTTCAACGCTCCTGGCCAGGTGGTTGTGAGCGGTGACGCCGCCGGGGTGGAGGCGGGCGGGGCGCTGCTGCTGGAGGCGGGCGCGCGTCGTGTGGTGCCCCTCAACGTGTCCGGGGCGTTCCACTCCCCCCTCATGGAGCCCGCCGTGGACGGATTGCGCGCGCACCTCGAGGGGCTGACCTTCGCGGAGCCCCGCATCCCGGTCTACTCCAACGTGACCGCGGGGCCGGTCACGGAGGTTGCCGAGGCCCGCACCCTGCTGGTCGGGCAGCTGACCGCGCCCGTGCGCTGGTCCGCATCGGTGGCCGCCATGGTGGGCGCCGGTGCGGCCGGATTCCTGGAGCTGGGGGCCGGCGCGGTGCTGTGTGGACTCAACAAGCGCAACGCGCGGGGGATTCCCTGTGCCTCCGTGGGCACCCCGGCGGAGGTGGCGGCGCTGTTCCAGGAGGAGGATCCATCATGACGAAGGAACTGGCGGGAGAGGTCGCGATCGTCACGGGCGGATCCCGCGGGATCGGGCTCGCGGTTGCGCGTGAACTGGCCGAGGCCGGCGCGCGGGTCGCGCTGCTGGCCCGGGACGGAGAGCGTGCCGCCCTCGCGGCCGCCGGACTGCCCGGAGAGGGGCACGCCGGAATTGCCTGCGACGTGTCCGACCCCGAGGCGGCGCGCGCGGCCCTGGCCCGGGTCGAGGAGGCGCTGGGCCCGGTCGGGATCCTGGTGAACAACGCCGGGGTCACCCGCGACAACCTGCTCATGCGGATCTCCGAGGAGGACTGGGACACGGTCCTGGACACCAACCTGAAAGGCGCATTCAACTGCATCCGCGCCGTGAGCCGGGGCATGATGAAGCGCCGCCGGGGCGTGGTGGTGAACGTCTCGTCGGTGGTGGGCCTCATGGGTAACGCCGGCCAGGCCAACTACGCCGCCTCCAAGGCGGGGCTGCACGGTCTGACCCGGAGCGTCGCGCGCGAGCTGGCCTCGCGCGGGATCCGCTGCAACGCGGTCGCTCCCGGGTACGTGCGGACCGACATGACCGCCGAGCTCACCGGGGAGCAGACCGACGCGCTGCAGGAGCGGATCCCGCTCGGGCGTCTGGGAGACCCGGAGGACATCGCCCCCCTGGTGCGCTTTCTCGCCGGGCCCGGGGGACGCTACATTACCGGCCAGATCATCGCCGTGGACGGCGGGATGGCCATGTGACCCGCGCCTGGGCGCGGCACTCGCACTTTCAATCAACCCGTAACACCCACCCAACCGGAAGGGGGACGCATGTCGGACGCCGAATCCAAGGTCCGTGAGATCATCATCAACGAGCTGGGCGTCGAGGCCGAGAAGGTGACGGACGACGCCTCATTCGTGGAGGATCTGGGAGCCGACTCGCTGGACACCGTGGAGCTGGTGATGGCCTTCGAGGAGGAGTTCGGCATCGACATCCCCGACGAGGACGCCGAGCAGCTGCGGACCGTGGGCGATGCCATCCGCTACATGAAGGAAAAGGGCTCGCAGGATTGAGTGCGCGGGACACGGGCGCGGGGTACGGGAGCGGAGTCGGAGGCGGGCGATGAGTGAAGCCGTGCGCAACGCCCGCGGTGAGCACCGGGTGGTGATCACCGGGGCTGGTCTGGTCACGCCGGTGGGCAACGACCTCCCCTCGGCCTGGGCCGCCCTCCTGGAGGGGCGGAGTGGTGGGGGCACCATCACCCACTTCGAGGCCACCGATGACTTTCCCACCCGCATCGCGGCCGAGGTCAAGGACTTCGACGCGGGGCACGTCCTGGACCCCAAGGAAGCGCGCCGATACGACCGCTTCAGCCAGCTGGGTCTGGTGGCCGCCTTCGAGGCCATGCGGAACGCGGGATTCGCCGACGCGCCGAAAGGGGTCCCGGACCCGGAGCGGTTCGGCGTGATCTTCGGCAGCGGCATCGGAGGAATCGCCACCTTCGAAGCGCAGCACCGGCTGCTGCTGGAGCGGGGCCCGAAGCGCGTCAGTCCGTTCTTCGTCCCCATGTTCATTCCCGACATCGCGGCGGGGCTGATCTCCATCCACCTGGGGCTGAAGGGCGCCAACTTCGCCACCGTGTCGGCATGCGCCTCCAGCGCGCACGCCATCGGTGAGGGGCTGCGGGCCATCCAGCGTGGCGACGCCAAGCGGGTACTGGCCGGGGGGACGGAGGCGACCATCACGCCCATGACCATCGCGGGCTTCGCCGCCATGAAGGCGATGACCACCCGCAACGACGATCCCGCGGGCGCGTCGCGGCCCTTCGACGCCGGGCGCGACGGCTTCCTGATCGGCGAAGGGGCCGGCGCGCTGGTGCTGGAGTCGCTCGAGGAGGCGCTGGCGCGCGATGCGCCGATTCTGGCCGAGCTGGCGGGCTACGGCGCCACGGGTGACGCCTATCACATCACCTCGCCGCCGCCCGAGCACGCCGGGGCGCAGGAGGCCATGCGCCTGGCGCTCGCGGATGCCGGCGCCGGGACCGGAGACGTGGACTACATCAACGCCCACGGCACCTCCACACCCATGAACGACGAGCACGAGACGGCAGCCATTAAGGCGGTCCTGGGCAAGCGTGCCTACGAGGTGGTGGTGGGTTCCACCAAGTCGATGACCGGGCATCTGCTGGGGGCCGCCGGTGCGGTGGAGGGAGTCGTCTGCGCGCAGGTGGTGCGCGACGGGCGTATTCCGCCCACCATCAACTTCTCCGAGCCCGACCCCGCGTGCGACCTCGACTACGCCCACCACGGGGCGGTGGAGCGGGAGGTGCACCTGGCGCTCAGCAACTCCTTCGGATTCGGGGGCCACAACGTGTGCCTGGCCATCCGGAGGTGGGACGGCGCCTGACGTGCGCGTCGGTCTGGGCTACGACTCGCACCGCTTCGACGCCGACACGCCCCTCGTCCTGGGGGGGGTCGCCATCCCGGACCATCCGGGACTGACGGGCCATTCCGATGGGGACGCGGTCTGCCACGCGGTGATCGACGCCATCCTGGGCGCGGCCTCGCTGGGCGACGTGGGCAGCCACTTTCCGCCCACCGACGAGCAGTGGCGGGGCGCCGACTCTCTGGCGCTGCTGCGGCGCGCGGTGGAGGTGCTCGAGGGCGAGAACTACCAGGTCGTGAACGTGGACGTGGCCGTGGTGTGCCAGTCGCCGCGCATCGGGCCCGTGGCGGGCGCCATGCGCGAGCGCCTGGGGGAGGCGCTCAAGGTCGGTCCCGATTTCGTCTCGGTGAAGGGCAAGACCAACGAGCAGATGGGGTGGATCGGCCGCGGCGAGGGGCTGGCGGTCCACGCCGTGGCGCTGATCGACCGCCTCCCCGGCGGAGACCGCCCCGCGGTGGGACGCTGAGGCGGGGCGTCCGCGGTGGGTCCCGTGAGCCAGGCTCTGGCCCTGCTGGGCACGCTCCCGGCTCCGCTGCTTACCCTGCTGCTCAGCGGGGGCGCCTTCCTGGAGAACCTCGTCCCTCCCATCCCGGCCGACACCTTCGTGGTGGTCGGGGGTCTGCTCGCCGCCCGCGGTGAGGTGCCCGCCGCCTGGGTGATGGCGGGCGTGTGGACGGCCAACGTGGCGGGCGCGCTCGCCGTCTACGCCACCGGACTCCGGCACGGCCGCACCTTCTTCGACGTGGGGATGGGCCGTCACCTGCTCGACCGCGGGCAGCTGCGCCGGATCTCCGCCTTCTACGGCCGCTGGGGCGTGACGGCCATCTTCCTGGCCCGCTTCCTGCCCGGGCTGCGCGCCGTGGTCCCGGCCTTCGCCGGGGTGAGCCACCTGCCCGCCCGGCGCGTGGTCCCGCCCCTGCTGGTGGCCTCCGGTATCTGGTACGGGGTGCTGCTCTGGCTGGGCATGCAGGCCGGGCGCCAGCTGGGGCGCGTGGAGGAGTGGCTGGCGCAGATGAACCTGACGCTGGCGCTGGTGGCCCTGGGGCTGGGCCTGCTGGTGGGGTGGTGGTGGATGCGGAGCCGCGGCCGGGCGGGTGGGGACCGCGGCGATGGCTGAGGGGGACGCCAGGACCTTCCGGTTGGAGTTCTTCAGCGACTACCTGGCCTTTGAGCGGGGTCTGTCGGACCGCACCGTGGCCGCGTACCTGACCGACCTCGCCCGCTTCCGGGCGCATGCCCTGGAGTTGGGCGTCACCCGGCCCGAGGACGCCACCGCGGACACGCTGCGCGACTACATGTACCACCTGCACGACCGGGGACTGGCCGCCACCTCGATCCGGCGGGCCCAGTCGGCGATGCGCAGCTACTTCGGATTCCTGCTCGAGGAGGGCTGGATCCGGCAGGACCCCACCGAGCGCCTGTCCGCCCCGGTGGTGGGCCGCCCGCTGCCCTACGCCCTGACCCGGGAGGAGGTCTTTCGCCTGCTGGAGGCGCCCGATCCGGGACACCCGCTCTACTGGCGCGACCGGGCGATTCTGGAGGTGCTCTACGGATCCGGGCTGCGGGTCTCCGAGCTGACCGGCCTGCTGCAGCAGAACGTCGATTCCGCACAGGGCGTGCTGCTCGTTCTGGGCAAGGGGGGGAAGGAGCGCCTGGTGCCGTTGGGGGGAGCGGCCGCACGCGCGCTCGAACGGTATCTGCGCGAGGTGCGGACCCGCCTCGAGCGGGGTGCGGGCCAGGGACGGGTCTTCCTCAACGCAAGGGGTGGACCCGTCTCACGAACCACCGTCTGGACGCTCGTCAAGCGGGCCGCCCGACGCGCGGGGATCCACGCCACCATCTCGCCGCACACGCTCCGGCACTCCTTCGCCACCCACCTGCTGGAGGGCGGGGCGGACCTGGCGGCCGTGCAGGAGCTGCTCGGGCACGCCGACATCACCACGACCCAGATCTACACGCACGTGGACCG
>JAVVFC010000300.1:0-2347 GCA_032250975.1 Longimicrobiales bacterium
CCTTCCGCCCGCGCGCCCACCCGTCCCGGTGCTCGTGACGGTTGTGGCGCGCCATCAGGCGCCGCCGCAGCAGCACGAAGCTGGCCGTCCCCGACGCCGCTCCCAGCAGCGTCAGGAGGAGCCACCCCAACGGTCCCGGATTCATGGTTGAGTCTCCACGAGGGAGAAGGTACCACGGGGAGCGGGACGGGGGTGACGCCCCGCTCGGATATGCACAGCTACCGCATTCCGCCCGCGCATCGGTGGAAGGGGGCCGCAGCCGTGCTGCGACGACGACACCCCGCCCGCGCGCCGGAACCGCACGCCGGCGACCCTACCGCTCATCGAAACGATACGCTGCCGCACGCGTGACCAGCCCGTACCCCAGGCGGCGGTAGATCCGGTTCGAGACCGGGTCGGCGAGGTTCGTGTAGAGGAAGCAGAAGCGCCGGCCGCCCTCCAGCAGACGCCGGCTCAGGGCGGCGGTGAGCGCCCCGGCGTACCCCCGCCCGCGTCTGTCCGGCGGCGTGTAGACGTACCCCACGCGCGCGCCGTGCGGTGTCGTCCCCGAGACCCCGGCCATCGCGACCGGGGAGCCCTCCATCCAGGGGGTGAGCGCCATCCACTCGTCCGGACGCGCGGCCCGCATCCGGCCGGGCGCGGCCCGGCGGGGGGGCGTCACCGCCTCCAGGGCGTAGATCCCCATGCGCATCTCGAGCCGCGCGCGCACGGGGTGCGTGGCGGCCCAGAGGTCCGTGGCCGCGGCCTCCTCCTCCTCCGGACCCACCACGCCGGGGACCTCCGGATCGCGTTCGCCCGACGCGGGCCTCGGCGACGCCCAGGATCAGGTTGTCCTCGGCCTCGGCTGTCAGGAGCCAGGGGAGCGCCCGGTCCAGGAACGCCCGCGCGTGGGCGTGCGTGACCACCTTCACCGTCCGTTCACCTCCCCGGCGCGTCCCACCGCGCGGGGCGTTACCTTCCGCCCATGACCGAACTCACCTCCAGGCAGCGCGCCTTCCTCCGGAGCCGCGCGCACGCGCTCAAGCCCATCCTGCAGATCGGCGCGGGCGGGCTCACGCCCGCCGTGCTCGACGCCGTGCGGGACGCCTTCAACCAGCGGGAACTGCTCAAGGTGAAGGTGCTCGAGTCGGCGCCCGAAGGGGCCCGCGACGTGGGCGCCGCGCTCACGGCCGCCCTCGAGAACGTGCACGTGGCGCAGACGATCGGGCGCACGGTCGTGCTCTACCGTCCCTTCCCGAAGGACCCCGAGATCGTGCTGCCCTGAGGGGTGTGGTACCGGGGACGCGCCGCGCCCCCGGCACCGCGCCAACCTCCTCACCCGCCCCCGCGCTCCCGGGCCAGGCGCCGGTAGTACTCGTCCACCAGCCGGCGGAAGCCGTCCGGGACGGCCTCGGCCCCGCCCAGCGCGGCCGGGGCGTCGTCCCCGCGCACCTCGCGCCGCAGCGAGAACTCCAGCCGGCCCAGGCTCTCGCGGATGGCCTCCTGGAGGAGGGCCACCTGCGGCAGGTCGCGGAGCGTTTCGGGGTCCTGGAGCCGGCGGAGGGACTCCATCGCGTCCTCCAGATCCCCGACCTCCTGGCCCTGTTCGCGGAGCGCGTCGCGCAGCCGCCCGGCGTCCTGGAGCCGCTCCTGCAGCTCGCGCCGGAACTGGCGCACCTCCTCGGGAGAGAGGCCCCCCCGCATTCCGCCCACGGCGCCGCCACCCTGCCCGGGTCGACCGGCCTGACCCGGCTGTCCCGGCTGTCCGGCCTGACCCGGCTGGGCGGCCTGGCCCGGCTGACCCGGCTGGTTCGGCTCCCCCGGCTCCGCACCGGGTGAGCCGCCGCTCTGCAGGCGCCGCTCCATGGAGGCCATCCGGTCCTGCAGCGCACGGGCGTCCTCCAGCGTATCCTCGAGGCCGCGCCGGTCGGCGGCCCGCCCGGCGGCCGCGACCGCCTCCTCCAGGGCCTCCGCCACCGCGTCCAGGCTGGCTTCGATCCCCTCCTCGCCGATGCGCGCGAAGTCGGGGTCGCGCATCTCAACAACGCCGCGCGAATACTGGATCTTCTCCACCAGCTTCTCGCGGTCGATCGCCTCGGCGGCCTCGGCCAGCTCGCGTGCCGCCTCCGGGTCGCGGGCGCGCGCCTCCTGCGAGAGCCGGGTCAGGTCCTGGCGCAGTTCGGCCGCCTCACGGGCCATCTCGCCCTTCTCGGCCACCAGGTCCCGCGCCGCCTCCCGCCGCTCGGCGGGGTCGGCGGGGAGCCTCTCCACCTCCCGCTGGATCCCGGCCTGGCGCTTCTGGAGGTCCCGCAGCCGGTCGCGGGCGGCCTCGGCGTCCTCGGAGAGCCGGGTCTCGCGGTCCTGCCGC
>JAVVFC010000301.1:0-2331 GCA_032250975.1 Longimicrobiales bacterium
GATCAGCGCACCAAAATCGCCCAGCACCCCCAGTTGCGACATCAGCTGCCGCGCCAGCGCCTCGGGCTTGTTGGTGCATACGGCAACCCTGTAGCCTGCCGCCTTCAGCCCCGCCACCGCCTCCATGGACTTCCTCGGTGCGACGGTGCAGTTCACCGCCCAGGCGCGGGACCAGAACGGGCTCGTGGTCGCCGGGGTTCCCGTGGTGTGGTCCAGCAGCAACCCCCTGGTCGCGTCCGTGGACCAGACCGGTCGGGCGACCGGGCTGCAGGAGGGAGCGGCCCAGATCACCGCCAGCGTGGACGGGGTCACGGGGGCCGGCTCGCTCGCGGTGAGTCCGGTGCCCTGCACCACGGACGTCGACCTGCAGCCCGGGGCCTTCGAGGTCTTCCCGGTCGACTGTGCCCTCGCGCTCCCGGTCGGGACCGCGGGGGACCGCTACCGGGTGGCGGTCGTGAATCAGAACATCTCGGGGGGCGCATCCGCCGTCACCAACGTCACGCTGAACGTGACCGCGCTTCCCACGGGAACCGCCACCGCCGGCGCCACCGGGGGGGCGACGCTCACCGCCGCGTCCGTCTCAGCCGACCGTGAGATCCTGGGACCGAACGGGGGTAGCCCGCTCCGGCTCACGGCGCGGGACCGCCGCAACCTGGAGCTGGCGGCCGCGGTGGAGCGACGCACGCGGGCTGCCCACACCGGGCTCCGTGCCGCCGAAGCCGCCCTGGTGTCCGCGCTGGGCCCCGACGCGGTCCCGCCCCGGGCGGCGGCCCTGGCCGCCGGGACGGGCGAACCGTTTCAGGTGGCCGATCTCCCGGCCAAGCTCCAGTTGCGCGCCAACCCCGGAACCTCCTGCACCGCCGAGGTTCCGCGCCGTACCGCCCTGCTGCTGGGCCAGAACGACTTCCTGGCCGTCTACCAGGACTCCATCCAGAACGCCGACCCCCTCACCCAGGTCACGCCCCAGCAGGCGCAGCAGATCCTGGACTACTACGCCGCCCACGGCAAGGCGACCATCGACGCGTACTTCCCAGGGGTGCCCGACATCGACGGGAACGGGAAGATCCTGGTGTATGTGAGCTTCGACGACAGCCTCGACGACGGGGCCACCGCGGCCTATGTCTGGGGCGGCGACCTGATCGACGTGGCCAGCTGCGCCGCCTCCAACGAGGCCGAGCTCACCTACTTCAACTCGGCCATGCTGCGCGAGCTGGACAACGGCTTCGACCAGGCGCTCGAGACCACCGTGCACGAGGTCAAGCACATCTCCTCCTTCTGGCACGGCCTCGCGCGCAGCAACCGGCTGAACGCGAGCGCCTTCCACCCCTCCTGGATCGAGGAGGGCGCCGCCGAGATCGCCGGCAACATGTCCTCCCGGCGGGCGTGGGCCGCGCTTGGGGGGCCCGCCGCCAACGCCCGGATCACCGAAACCGAGCTTCGGGATGCCCCCTCCCTGGGCAACGGCCAGGACATCCCGCCGGAGGTCTTCGGCGTCGTGCTGCGGCTCTTCCGGGCCCAGGCCTTCCTGACCAGCCAGCCCAACGGCGTCATCATCGAACCCAATGGTGCGGGACCGGGAGCCTCCATCTACGCCTCCGGGTGGACCTTCCTGCGCTGGCTGGGGGACGCCTTCGGAGGCGCAGCCTCCGCGCCCTCCGCGGACGCGGCGTTCTTCCGGGCCCAGAACGACTCGCTCACCCCCGCGGGCGTGACCGGCCTCGAGCAGCTGACCGGGAGTACCTTCCAGAATCTGCTGGAGGACTTCGCGGTGGCCGCCATGTTCCACATGGAGGCCTCGGAGCCCGCTACCGGCGGCTACACCAGCTACGACTTCCCGTCCGCGGTCGAGACCTTCTGCTTCGCGGTATCGCCGGCCGAGGATCCCAACAACTCGTGCGGGAACCCCGCCTCCGGCCCTCCCGGCACCTGGCCATGGCCGGTCACCACCTCCACCAATGCGGTCATGTGGGCGCCCTTCGCCGACGGCGCCTTCAGCGGTTCCATCGGACCCACCGGGGTGCGGATCCATGAGTTCCGGTCGGACGGCACCGGGAACGGCATCGCGCTCCGCGCCACCGCCTCCCAGCCCGCGCGGGTGATCGTAGCCCGGGTCCAGTAACGATCCGGGTCGCAGGGGTGGCGTGAGGGGGCGGAGGGCGGGTGCGACGCCCCGCTCCTCACGCCCTGAAGGCCGAGGACCGCTACGCCAGCACCTTCGCCAGCACGGCGGGGTCCACGTTTCCCCCGCTGAGGACGACCACCACGGGATCGTCCCCCTCGGAGAGCATCCCCTCCCGCAGGGCCGCCAGCGCCACCGCCCCCCCACCCCCC
>JAVVFC010000302.1:0-2313 GCA_032250975.1 Longimicrobiales bacterium
GGTGCTGAGGCGCTGGTCGGCGACGTGGCCGGTGCTCCCGGCCTGGGTGTTCTCCCGGGGACGGCGGGTCTTGCAGGCGCGCTCGCACTCGCCGGGGGCCGGGGCGAGGCCGACCGCGATCGAGCCATCCTCGGTCACCCAGGCGCCGGTCTCGTCCCGCCTTCGGTCGGTGTAGGTGAGCGTCCCGGCCCCGAAGGCCACGCTGCCTTCGATCGCGCCCAGCCGCTCCTCGGCGTCGGCGAAGTCGAAGGCGTCTGCATCGGCGCAGAGGTAGGTCCGCTCCTTCCGCCACCAGGCCCGGGTGACGTCGAGGACACAGCTCCCGCCGGTGATCGTCCGGGTCTCCCCCAGGGGGACGAGCCCGGTGGGGTTGGCGTTTCGCACCGTGGCCACCCCGTCGACGGATTCGTCTTGGAGCGTGCAGTCCGGGTCGGCCTCGAAGCCGGCGCAGAGGTTGGCCGCGGCCTCCACGGGGTCGCAGCTCTCGTCGACCTCGATCCGGATCACCGCGTACCCCTCGCCGTTGTTCCCCACGAAGACCCGGGCGTTCCCCTGGAGGAGCCCGGGGTTCCGGAAGTGCGCCGTGACGTCCAGGTTGGGGAAGGACGTGGTGTTCCCCGCCGTGCGGCTGCACCCCGTGCCGTCGAACTCGCAGAGCCGCGGTTGCCCGAAGACTACGGTGCCGCCGAGCACCACCAGGGTCGTGTCGTCGGCGCGGACCTCGGTGAGGACCGCACGGGTGATGCGTTCGGGCCGGGCGATGTAGAGGTCCCGGGTCTGGTCCACGATGCTGTTGTCGGGCATCCAGCTCGACGCCGTGTACCGCCCCAGGACCCACTGGACGGTTGTTTGGCCGGTGACCGGGTCGATCGCGACCGTGAAGGACCCCTCGGTGCCGCCCCGGTCCTCCAGGATGTCGGCCCAGGTCACCTCCTCCAGGGTGACGCTCCGCTCCACGGTGCAGGCGGAGCGGCTCGCGCCGGTACCGGCCCGGGTCATGGCGCCGGTGGTGAGGGAGTAGAGGCTTTCCGGGTCGGCGCTCTGGGTCAGGAGCTCGGTCTGCGCGTCGGCATCGAGCGCCGGGGCGTCCCGGTAGTAGCGCTGCTGGGTGACCGCGGTGGCCGGGCCGGGCGCGGCGTCGCCCACCCGCTGCCCGTAGTAGGTGATGGTCGGCGGGTCCACCCGGACCTCGGAGACCGAGAAGTCCGGCCGGGCCGCCTGGGCCGCGCCCACGGCGCCGCCCCCCAGGTCCTGCAGGACGAGCGCCAGGTTCGTCCACACCAGGTTCGAGCCGCAGTCGTTGTTGAGGCAGTAGCAGCCCCCCAGGGACGAGGCCGGGACCTCCCGGAGGCCCACTCGCCCGGAGCCGTCGGCCACCCACTCGTGGAAGCGGCAGCTCGACCAGGTGCCCGGCTGGCAGCCGATGACCCCGTTTGCGCAGACCCCGGAGACCCAGAAGGGAACGGTGTAGAGGGCATCCGGCGTGCCGTCGAGGTCCGTGTCCTGGCTCACTTGGACGACCTGGAGGTCCCCGGTCCCGGCCGGCTGGGCCAGCACGGTGAGGTAGGCATCGCTAGAGGGGGCGGTCAGCTGAGCTGGAAAGGCGGTCTCGCCGTCCAGGGTCTGCATGGGGGTGGCGTCGGAGGTCAGGGGGAGCGTCGCGCTTTGGCGGAAGGCGTCCTTCCGCCCGAAGGCGGAGTGGACCTGGCCGTAGGCGGCGCTCGCCGCGTCCTCGGCTTCGCCGGCCAGGCCGCTCCCCGCGAGGCCTGCGCCGAGTGCCAGAAGCAGCGCCAGGGTGGAGGCTCTGCGGACGGTCTCACGCATCCCGCTCCTCCAGCATGCGGCGGATCGCCTCGGCGTAGGTCATCCCCCGGGCCACCGCCCGCTCGATCGCGGCGTTCTCCTTCCCGTTCGAGGTGCAGACCCCGTAGAAGAAGGGGTCTACCACGAGCCGCAGGACCCCGACCCCGAAGGGCGTGTCGGCGAAGATCTCCGAGTAGTCCCCCTTCTTGGAGGCGAGGCTCTGGAGGATGCGCATGGTGAAGTCGTCGTAGTCCACGAGGCCCTTCTGCTTCGCCTTGTGGAACCCGGAGGACTGGAGGAAGAGCTTGAAGGAGCTGTTGTTCAGGATCACCTGGCCGACCTTCCCGAACTGGGCCAGGTCCTCGATCGACTGGACGATGATCCCGAAGGACCCCTGGTACTTCCGGGCCCGGCGGTAGCCCTCGTTGATCACCTGGGTGAGCGTGTCGGCCTCGTGGTCCAGGAACTGCCACGCCTCGTCGAACATCACGAAGCGCTCCCGGGAGCGAT
>JAVVFC010000303.1:0-2313 GCA_032250975.1 Longimicrobiales bacterium
CTGGAGTGCCTCCTACCTGACCAGCGACGTGTACGCCCGCTTTCTGCGTCCGGATGCCGGGGCGCGCGAGCTGGTCCTGGCCGGGCGGGCCGCGTCGGTGCTCGTTGCGGGGCTGGGCGCGCTGGCGGCGTTCCACGCCGAGGACGTCACCACGCTCTTCCGGCTCATCATCGCGGTGGGGACGGGCCCCGGGCTGGTGCTGGTGCTGCGCTGGTTCTGGTGGCGCATCAACGCCTGGACGGAGGTGGCGGCCATGCTGGCGGGGTTCCTGGTGGGGCTGGGCACCTCGGTGGTTCCGGTGCTGCGCATCGAGGACTTCGGGGTGCGGCTGCTGGTCACCTCGTTGATCTCGGTCGCCGTGTGGCTGCCCGTCATGCTGCTCACGCGGCCGGAGTCGCCCGCCGTGCTGGAGGCGTTCTACCGGCGCGTGCGCCCCGGGGGGCCGGGATGGCGGCGCGAGGCGCTCTCGACCGGACTTTCACCGGCCGGGAGCCTGGAGCGCGACCTGCTGCGGGCCGCCGCCGGGCTGGCGCTCCTCTTCGGCCTGCTCTTCGCGATCGGGGGCGCGCTGCTGCTCCGGCCGGGCGTGGCGCTGGGGAATGGTCTGCTGGCGGGCGCGGGGGCGCTGGCGCTCCGCCACCTGCGTCCGGGGGGCTTCAGCGCGGCGGGGGGTGCGCGGTAGATTCCGGGTGGTGGTGCGCGAGTGAGGGTCGCCGGTGGGTTCGCCCACGGGAGGAAAGTCCGAGCTCCGCAGGGCAGGGTGCCGGGTAACGCCCGGGCGCCGCAAGGCGACGGAAAGTGCCACAGAGAGCAGACCGCCGATGGCTCCCCCGGGAGCACAGGCAAGGGTGAAAGGGTGCGGTAAGAGCGCACCGGGCCGCTGGCAACAGCGGTCGCACGGCAAACCCCACCTGGAGCAAGGCCAAATAAGGGACGAGGAGCGGCCCGCTCCGTCCGAGTCCCGGGTAGGCCGCTGGAGGCCGGCCGCGAGGCCGGTCCTAGAGAGATGACCCCCCCTGCCTCGGCAGGGACAGAACTCGGCTTATTCGCGCACCACCCCCCGCGGGGGCGTCGCCGCAGCGGGGCCGGCGGATCTTGACCTCCGTCCCGATCCCGACAGATTGAATGGCTCGCGCCCGTAGCTCAGCTGGATAGAGCGCTGCCCTCCGGAGGCAGAGGCCAGAGGTTCGAATCCTCTCGGGCGCATGTTGGAAGGTTGAGGTCCCCCCCTCAGGTGACCACGCGGCGCTGCTCCTGCAGATCTTCCATGATGGTGTGGACCCGCGCCTCGAGCACGTCCTGGAAGTCGGGGAGCGAGGCCCACTTGGCCTTGCCGTTCGCCTTGGCCCCGAGTTCGTCCAGCGCCTCGCCCGAGAGTTCCTCCACGGTGGCCCGCGCCTCCTGGGCCTTGCCCAGTGCGAAGAGCGCCTTCTGGAGCCAGGTGGACTCGGACTGCATGGCCTTCATCAGAAGTCGCTTGTTCCTGTCGGTCATTCGATCCTCTTCCTCCGGGTCGACACTCTGGTAGACCCGGCTGATACACCGCGGGCGGAAAAAAGGTCTCTGGAGGCGGCGGGTCGGACCCCGCCTTGCGAAACCGGCCCGCCCCCGGTGAGGATACCGGGGCGCACCTTCACCCCTCCCGGCCACCCATCCCGGACCCCGCCATGGCCCCGAACCGCACCGTCACCGAGGAGATCGGCCAGTCGCGCCCCTTTCGCGGACCCGTGCAGGCGGCGGTGGTGACGCTGCTCCGCACCGCGGACGAGGCGCGCCGCTATCTGGCCCGCCTGCTGGAGCCTGAGGGGGTCACCGTGCAGCAGTTCAACGTGCTCCGCATCCTGCGGGGGGCGGGGCCGGCCGGGCTCCCCACGCTCGAGATCGGGCGCCGCATGGTGGAGCGGCAGCCGGGGGTCACCCGCCTGGTGGACAGGCTGCTGGCCAAGGGGCTGGTGGACCGGGTGCGGGACGGGCAGGACCGCCGGCGGGTGGTCTGCACCATCCGTCCCCGGGGGCTGGAGCTTCTGGAGCGCGTGGACGGGCACCTCGAGCGGATGGAGGCCGAAGTCGGTCCCGGGCTGGAGGGGGACGGGGGCGCCCGGCTCATGGCGGGGCTCGACCGCCTGCGCGCCCGCCTGCACGAGGTCTGCCCGGGCGGGGAGTGACGGGGACGACGGCGGGAACGCCGTGTCGGCCGGGTTTCGTGAAATAGGACTGGACAAATATTGAAGATTCATGTATTGTCCGTGCGTCACCGGGGCCCCGCCCCATCCGCACCGCCGCTCACAGGAGGACCCTCATGGAATCCGCAGC
>JAVVFC010000304.1:0-2300 GCA_032250975.1 Longimicrobiales bacterium
CTCATGTAGGCGACGTCGAAGCCGCTCGACTCGAGACACACCGCGTCGAGCATGAGCTCCAGCAGGGTCCAGACCGGGAAGATCAGGTAGTGGGCCTGCTGGAAGGCGACCGTGGTCGCACCGGAGGCGTGGCTGCCCCGGGAGCCGTCCCGATGACCGCTGAGGTCCATGGTGACCCCGAGGGAGGGGAAGTAGCCCACGTCCTTCACCGTCTCGATGAGCCGGGCCGGCTCCCACAGGCCCACCGGGATGCCCACCCGCACGAAGATCGGGGGCGGGGCCGGGCAGGTGCAGGTGGGGCTGCGGATGGAGTCGAAGCCGCTGGGGCTCGAGCTGTCGTTCCCCTGGATCTCGATCCCGGCGATGGAGATGGGGAAGATCTCCTGCCAGGCGATGTCCGAGACCGGGTTCAGGGCGCGACCGGCGCTGGCCGGCGCCGCGCTGAAGGCGAGAAGCAGCGTGAGGCCGCTCCACCCGAGGCAGCTACGGGCCGGAGAGGGCGGGCTGGGTCTCTGGGGGTTCCGTCTTGGCCACATCGATCTCTTTGACCTCCATGACGACGCCGCTATGCCACAAGACTGCCGGCACGGCCTCCAACTGGAGCCGCTGCCGAAGCGGTGCCGTCAGGTAGTAGACGGGCCGCTCCAGGGCGGCGCTCACCTCGGACCAACTTCCCCCGGAGAGGAGCAGGCGGACCCGAGGGTCTCGCGCCAGGCTGGACTCTCGGAACCAGGTCACCTGCTCCGGATCGCTCCCGTCCAGGACGACGAGGACGTTCGGGTAGAAGACATACTCCAGGGGGTTGAACGTGTACCCCTTGGGGTAGAGGATCCCGCCCTTGCCGTCCGGCAGGTCGACCTCCAGGGTGTAGGTCATGTCCACGGCCCGGACCCGCTCCTCTTCGGCCCGCGGCAGGGGCGCGAGGTCCCTGGGGCGGTAGTCCACCACCAGGGCGCGGCGCTTTTCCTCCGGCAGGACCTCCTCCCAGCGGATCGCCGCGGCGCGCTCCTCGATCTCCTGGAGGGCGTCGGGCTCGGCGATGGGGTAGACCCGGCCCACCTGGCCCAGGTTCTTCGCCGGGGCGGGAGCGCTGACCGAGGCGACCAGGACAGCGACCCCGAGCAGCGTCCAGACCGAAGCAGCCCTACAGCCGGTCGTAGAAGGCATCGATCCGCTCCTGCATCTCCTCTTGCACAGCCGCCGGGGGCGGCGTCGCGAGGTCGCCGAAGAATTCCGAGAAATCGATCTGGCTGAAGTCCAGGGCCTGGAACTCCTCGGGGCTAAAGCCCTCGCAGTGGGGGGCCTTGGCCGTTCCCCATCCGCCGGTCGCCCCGAAGGCCTGGAGCTGGGTCCGCCCCTGTTCCTGGATGATGCGGGCGAGCTTCGAGGAGAAGACACAGTAGACCCGGGCCCGCTGGACGCAGCCGATGAACCGGATGCGCTTCTTGCAGTAGCTCCCCACGGAGACGGCCCGCTCGTCGGCCTTCGCCATCGCCGTCTCCAGGGCCTCCTCCCCGCACTGCTCCCGCAGGAAGAGGAACCGGTCCCGGTCGGTGTCGCAGCAGTCGAACCAGGTGGTCTGGTACCCGGGGGGCAAACACTCGGAGGGCTTGCCGTTGAAGATGAGGAAGAACCCCGAGCAGGTCCCGGTGGCCGGATCGACGGTCCCGTCGTCCACGTAGGCCGTCCGATCCGCGTCGTCGTCCACGGGCGGCTGGGCCGCAAGGTCCACGCAGGGGTTCGGGGAGCATTGGTTCCGGCCCGCTCCCGAGTCCCCGCAGGCGTAGCCCCCCAGCGGACACGTGAGGTCTCCCACGTAGCAGCCGTCCTCGGCCGCATCGTAGGTGCCCGTGGCACACGGGACCGGCGCCTCGCACCGGTCGAGAGGCGGGGACACGTACCCGTAGCCCGGCGAGCAGACGACCACCGGCACCCGGGCCAGGGGCTCCACCTGGCAGACGTCTCGGATCGGGTCCAGGGCCCCGCTCTCGGGGCAGACGGGGGCCTCGTAGGTGGGCGTGCAGTCCACCGTCCCAACTGGGCAGAGGGTACCGACGCAGGCCGCGAGCTCCCCGGCGGCCTCCTCGATGAGCCCGTCGCCGTCCAGGTCCTGGCCGCAGACGACGCCCGTGAGCTGGGCGAGGCCTTGGCTCGTCCCGGCGACAAGGAGAGACAGGGCAAGGCCCAAGGTGAGGCGCAGGTTCGCTCTTGGTCCCATGGCTCACTTCCTCGTCCCGTCGGAGCAGATCAGGTCCTCCTGGGCCGCCCGGAGCGACAGGAGCACCGTGGCCGCCTCGGCG
>JAVVFC010000305.1:0-2278 GCA_032250975.1 Longimicrobiales bacterium
CACCGCGCCGTGGAGGCGCACCGGGGGGTCGTCTATGCGGGGCCGGGTCCCATGGGGGGCGCGGAGTTCGTACTGATCCTGCCTGGCGAGGAGGAGGAGGAAGATGCCTGAGAAGCCCGCCATACTGGTGGTGGACGACGAGACCGCGATCCTGGAGACGCTGGAGATCCTGCTGCGCCGCGAGGGGTTCCGGGTCCGCACCGCCTCCTCGGGCAGGGAGGCGCTGGAGGCGCTGGAGGCGGAGGTCCCGGACGTGGTGCTCACGGACATCCGCATGCCCGGCCTCGACGGGCTGGAGCTCCTCGCGCACGTGCGCGAGGTGGACCCGGAGGTTGCCGTCATCCTCATGACCGCCCAGGCCTCCCTGCAGAGCGCCATGCAGGCCGTGAACCGGGGCGCCTTCTACTATCTGCAGAAGCCCTTCGCCAACGACGAACTGCTCGGACTGCTCCGGCGCGCCTGCGAAACACGCCGCCTCAAGGCGGAGAACACCGCACTCAAGAAGGAGATCTCGCGCCGGGACCGGGGGGGAGGGGAGCGCCCGGTGGGCACCGCCCGCAGCTTCACCGATATCCTCGACCTGGCCCGCACGGTCGCCCCCACCGACTCCACCGTCCTGCTGAGCGGGGAGAGCGGTACCGGAAAGGAGGTGCTGGCCCGCTACATCCACGCCCTCTCCCAGCGGGCGGACAGCCTCTTCCTCTCCATCAACTGTGGCGCGCTGCCGGAGAGCCTGCTCGAGAGCGAGCTCTTCGGGCACGTGAAGGGCTCGTTCACCGGCGCCGTCAAGGACAAGAAGGGCTTGCTCGAGGCGGCCACCGGCGGGACCCTCTTCCTGGACGAAGTGGGCGAGATGACGCCCGCCACCCAGGTCAAGCTGCTGCGCGCCCTGCAGGAGCGTGAGGTCATCCCGGTGGGTGCCACCCAGGCGGTGCCGGTGGACGCGCGCATCATCGCCGCCACCAACCGCGAGCTGGAGGAGGAGATCCGCAAGGGAGGCTTTCGCGGCGATCTCTACTACCGTCTCAACGTCATCGCCCTCCACCTCCCCCCCCTGCGCGAGCGCCGCGAGGACGTCCCGGTGCTGGCCGACCACTTCCTCACCCGCCTGGGCGCGCGCCTGGAGGGGGGAGTGCCCGACCTCTCGGAGGAGGCCATGGAGGCGCTCAGGGCGTACGACTGGCCGGGAAACGTGCGCGAGCTGGAGAACGCCCTCGAACGCGCCGCCGTGGTCGCGCGCGGCGGGGTGATCGACGCCGGGCACCTTCCGGAGCGGGTGCGCGAACGCCCCACCCCGCGCGTGGTTGCCGAGACGCCCCACACCAATCCCACCATGGAACTTGTGGAGCGGGCATACATCGCCTGGGTGCTGCGCTCGGAGGGGGGCAACAAGACGCGCGCCGCCGAGGTGCTGGGGATCGACCCCTCCACCCTGTACCGCAAGTTGAACCGCTACGGAATCGAGGTCTGACGCCCCATGGAACGGAACGTTTCCCCCGACTCCAAGGTGGTGGGCCGCGTCCCGCCCCGAACTTCGGCGCACCCCGTCGCCGCGGCGCTCCCCTGGGACCGGGTCGTGGTCTCGGTCGTCATCCCGGCCTACAACGAGATCCACACGGTCGAGAACCTGCTCCGCCAGGTGCGGGCCGTGCCCCTCCGCTGGCAGGTGATCGTGGTGGACGACGGCTCCACCGACGGAACCCGGGAGCTGCTGGGCCGCCTGGAGGCGGACGGCCTGGTGGACGCGCTCGTCCTCCACCCCGCCAACCGTGGCAAGGGCGCCGCGCTGCGCACCGGCTTCGCGCACGCCACCGGCGACGTGGTGGTGGTGCAGGATGCCGATCTGGAGTACGACCCGCGCGAGATACCCCGCCTGCTCGAACCCATCCTGGAGGGGAAGGCCGACGCCGTCTACGGTTCGCGCTTCCTGGGCGGCCCGCACCGCGTGCACTTCTTCTGGCACTACGTGGGGAATCGGTTCCTGACGCTGCTCAGCAACATGTTCACCGACCTGAACCTGACCGACATGGAGACGTGCTACAAGCTCGTGCGCCGCGAGCTCCTGCAGTCGCTCCCGCTGGCCTCGGAGCGCTTCGGCTTCGAGCCCGAGGTCACCGCGCGGCTGGCCCAGGCCGGGGCCCGCATCTACGAGCTTCCCATCTCCTACCACGGCCGCTCCTACGCCGAGGGCAAGAAGATCGGATGGAAGGACGGGGTGGAGGCCTTTCGCGTGATGTTCCGGCACTGGGCCACCGACGAGGTGGACCAGTCCAAGGTG